>DASUZB010000280.1:0-3452 GCA_036377075.1 Actinomycetes bacterium
GGCGCCCGGGCCGCCACCGTGGTCGGCGGCGACCTGACCGTGCTCGGCGGCGGCCGCCGTGAGCGGCTCCTGCCGGTCGCCGACGCGCCGGTGACGCTCGCCGGGATCTCCTCGGCCGGCGTCGCCAACGCGCTGGCCGCGGCGGCGGCCGGGCTGGCCCTCGGCCTGCCGTCGGCGGTCGTCGCCGAGGGCCTGCGCGGCTTCCAGCCCGACGAGCGCCTCAACCCGACCCGGATGAACCTGTTCGCCCTCGACGGTCGCACCGTCCTGGTCGACGTGGCGCACAACGAGGCCAGCCTGCGCGCGCTGCTGGAGGTCTGCCGCGGCCTGCGGCCCGCCGGCGCGGCGGTCCGGATCGCCATCGGCACCGCCGGCGACCGTCCCGACGAGGTCCTGCGCCTGCTCGGCGAGCTGGCCGCCCGCCAGGCCGACTGGGTGGCGATCGCCGAGAAGCGCAGGTACCTGCGCGGCCGCACCACCGAGGAGATGAACCGCCTGTACCGGGAGGGCGCCAAGGCCGCCGGCATGGACGACCTGCCCGCCTTCCCGACCGAGCTGGCCGCCCTCGCCGCGCTGCTCGACGGGTCGCGTCCCGGCGACGTCTGCGCCCTGACCTGCCACGCCGAGCGCGCCGAGGTGGCCACCTGGCTGCACGACCACGGCGCCACCCCAGTCGGCGACGCCGAGCTGCGCGCCCTCGCCGCCAGGGCGCGCGGAAGGAGGAACGATGGCCCTTGAGCATGGGATGGCGACGGTCAACGGGATCCGCCTGCACTACGTCCGCGAGGGCCAGGGGCCGCCACTGGTGCTGCTGCACGGCTGGCCGCAGACCTGGTACTGCTGGCGCAAGCTGCTGCCGCCGCTGGCGCAGCGGTTCACCGTGGTCGCTCCCGACCTGCGCGGCTACGGGCTGAGCGACAAGCCGCCGGGCGGCTACGACAAGCGCACCATGGCCGGCGACGTGCGCGCGCTGCTGCAGGGGCTCGGCCACCGCCGCGTCGCCCTGGTCGGCCACGACCGCGGCGCCAGGGTCGCTCACCGCTACGCGCTCGACCACCCGGAGGAGGTCGAGCGGCTCGCCGTGCTCGACGTCATCCCGACCAGGGCGATGTTCGGCCGCCTCGACGCGCAGCTCGCCCGCGGCTTCTGGCACTGGCTGTTCCACCTGCAGCCCGACCTGCCCGAGCTGCTCGCCGGCGACCACGTGGAGTCCTACCTGCGCTGGTTCTTCGAGCGCTGGACCCACAACCGCCCGGCGGTCGAGGAGGCGGTGCCCGAGTACGTGCGCGCCTTCTCCGCGCCGGGGGCGCTGCGTGCCGCGTTCGACGACTACCGCGCCACCTACCCGGACGACCTGGATGCCGACGAGGCGAACGCGGCGGCCGGCGACAAGCTCACCATGCCGCTGCTCGCCCTGTGGGGCGCGACCGGGCTGACCGGCCGCCTGCCGGTGCTCGACATCTGGCGCGAGTACGCCGCCGACGTCCAGGGCGAGGCCGTCGAGGACTGCGGGCACTTCCTTCCAGAGGAGCAGCCCGAGCTGGTGGCCGAGCGGCTGCTCGGCTTCCTCGGAGGCTGATCCCGCTACACCTGGGCGCCCCGGGTCTGCAGTTCGTGGACCACCGCCTCGACCCGGTCGGCGCAGATCACCACCAGGTCGCCGGGGTTGGCCCGGTCGAGGGCCAGCCGCGCGGCCTCCAGCTCGTCGGGGACCACCTCGACGGTGCGGCAGCGCGCCCCCCGGCGCACCGCCGCGCCGGCGCCGGCGGCCAGCAGCTCGGCGGTGGCGCCGCGGTCACGGCCGCGGCGGCTGGCGTCCTCGCGCACCAGCAGGACGTCGAAGTAGCTCGCCGCCGCCTCGCCCAGCTCGCGGATGTCGCGGTCGCGGCGGTCGCCGGGGCTGGCGACCACGCCGATGCGGCGGTGGGCCACGATGTCGCCGCCGAGCCGCGGCTCGGTGAGCCGCTCCACGAAGTCGCCCAACATCCGCATGCCGGCCACGTTGTGGCAGTAGTCGACCAGCACGCGGTAACCGTCCAGCTCGAACAGGTTGAGCCGGCCGGGGGCGACCTCGTAGGAGGTGGTGAACGAGCGCAGCCCCGCGCGGATGTCGTGCAGGTGGGCGCCGGCGGCGTGGGCCGCCGCGGCGGCGGCGAGGGCGTTGGCCAGGTTCATGCGGGCGCGGCCACCGAAGCTCGCCGGCACCGCGCTGACCGGGGCGACCAGCGTGTGGCGGCGGCCCTGGCGCAGCACGATGCCCTCCCCGAGGCGGCCGTCCTCCAGCACGAACGCGCGGCCGCCCCTACGGCAGTGGTCCTCGACCAGCTCGTTGGCCTGCTCCATGGAGAAGTAGACCAGGTCGCCGGAGCAGTGCCGGCGCATCCCGGCGACCAGCGGGTCATCGGCGTTCAGCACGCCGCAGCCGTCGCGCGGCACGGCCTCGATGACCACCTGCTTGACCGCGGCGAGCTGGCGCAGGGTATCGATGCCGCGCAGCCCGAGGTGGTCGCTGGATATGTTGAGGACCACGCCGACGTCGTTGCGCTCGTAGCCGAGGCCCTCGCGCAGGATGCCGCCGCGCGCGACCTCGAACACGGCGAGGTCGACCCGCGGGTTCTGCAGCACCATCCGCGCCGAGCGGGGCCCGGAGGCGTCCGCCCGCAGCACCAGGCGCTCGTCGATCATGATCCCGTCGGTCGAGGTCAGCCCGACCTTGCGCCCCATGCCCTTGAAGATGTGCGCGATCATCCGCGCGGTAGTGGTCTTGCCGTTGGTGCCGGTCACCGCGACGATCGGGATGCGGCTCGGCGACCCGGGCGGGAACAGCAGGTCGACCACTGGCTTGGCGACGTACTGCGGCTCGCCGACGGTCGGGTGGGTGTGCATCCGGAACCCGGGAGCCGCGTTCACCTCGACGATCGCGCCGTCGGTCTCGCGGACCGGCTCGGCGATGTCCGGGGCGATGAAGTCGATCCCGGCCACGTCCAGCCCGACCACCCTGGCCGCCTCCTCGGCGATCTCGACGTTGTCCGGGTGGGCCTCGTCGGTGCGGTCGATCGAGATGCCGCCGGTCGACATGTTGCCGGTCAGGGTGAGCTTGACCATGACGCCCTCGTCGACCACCTGGTCCAGCCCGAACCCCTGGGCGCGGACCAGCTCGGCGGCGGCGTCGTCGACCCGGATCCGGGTCAGCACCTTCTCGTGGCCGACGCCGCGGCGCGGGTCGGCGTTCGTCTCGTCGACCAGCTCGCGAACCGTTCTCTTGCCGTCGCCGACAACGGAAGCAGGCACTCGCTCGGCGATCGCCGCGACCTTGCCGCCGATGACCAGGCAGCGGTAGTCGCTGCCGAAGATGAACGTCTCGACGACAAGGTCGCCCGAGCGGCTCTCCTTGCGTGCGCCCTCGAACGCCTTGCGGACGTCGTCCTCCGACCGAAGGTCGAGGTGGACCC
>DASUZB010000281.1:0-27107 GCA_036377075.1 Actinomycetes bacterium
GTCGTCGAGCGCCGTGCGCTCGACCCCGCTCTCGTACCCGTGCCACAGGACGACGTCGGTGACGCCCGCGGACCCCACCGGTCCGGAGGCCTTCCCTCCCCCACCCGTGCAGGCCGTCGCCGCCAGCAGCAGGGCGACCAGCCCGATCCGGCCACGCCGCACCGGCCACCACCTCCCTCCAGGCCATATCGGCCCACGGGACGGCTGGTCTGAGCGCCGGCATCGCGGCGTCCCGCCCCCTGTCCTGGTCGTGCGCGACAATGCGCGGGCGTGCCCGCCAGCCGACGAGACCAGAGCGTGGAGGAGATGACCGATTTCACCCTGACGCCCGTCGGGCCGTTCTCGCTGGCCGCGAGCATCCGGTTCCTGGAGGGGTTCGCGCCCGCGGCCTACGACGGCGAGGAGGTCGAGCCGGGCGCCGACGCCCATCTCGACCTCGCCTTCCCGGTCGAGGGCGACTGGCGCACCGCCGGCGTGCGGGTGCGCCAGGCGGGCGACGGCACGGTCGCCGCCGAGGTCGTCGGCGACGCCGACCGGGACGCGGTCCGCGCCCAGGTCACCCGCATCCTCTCCCTGGACGTCGACGGCAGCGGCTTCCCGCGGGTCGGCGAGCGCGACCCGGTGGTCGGCCGGCTGCAGCGGCGTTACCCGGGCCTGCGGCCGGTCACCTTCTGGTCGCCCTACGAGGCGGCCGCGTGGACGATCATCGGCCAGCGCATCCGCATCACCCAGGCGGCGGCGATCAAGGCGCACATCGCCGAGCGGCTCGGCGAGACGGTCGAGCTGCACGGCCGCCGCCTGGCCGCCTTCCCCGCGCCGGCCAGGCTCGCGGAGCTCGACGGCTTCCCCGGCCTGTTCGGCCGCAAGGTCGAGTGGCTGCGCGGCGTCGGGCAGGCGGCCCTCGACGGGCGCCTGGACGCGGCGCGGCTGCGCTCCCTGCCGCGCGAGCAGGCCCTCGCCGAGCTGCGAACCCTCCCGGGCATCGGGCCGTTCGCCGCCGAGCTGACGCTGCTGCGCGGCGCCGGCGACCCCGACCACTTCCCCGGCAACGAGCCCCGCATGCAGCGGGCGATGGTGCGGGCCTACGGCCTGGAGGCGCGGCCGGAACCGGCGCGGCTGCGCGCCATCGCCGAGCGCTGGCAGCCCTACCGCACCTGGGTCAGCCTGCTGCTGCGCACCGAGCTCGAGGACGAGACGCACGAGATCTCCGGCCAGCGGCGCTGACGACCTGGCCGGCTTCCGCGTCCGCGGGCCGTTTGGCCAGCTCGCTCCCCCAGGTCAGGGAGCGGTACCATGCAATCGTCTGCGCGAGTCGAGGACGTGGGAGGTGAGGCCGCCGTGACCAGCAGCAGCCAACCTCCGAGTACCCGCTGACACCCGTCGATCTCCGGCGTCACCCGCGGTCCGAGCCATTCCGCGCTACGGCCCCGGCCCCTGACGCCCCACCAACGGGTCGCTCGTCGTGATCCACGTCCTCGTCTCGGAGGTTTCCCATGAACGACCGTTTCTCTCGCGTGCTGCCGCCGTACCGGCGGGCCACGCGCCCCGGCAGCGACGGGCGCCAGCCGCCCGCCCCCGAAGTGTCGATGGAGCCACGGGCCGCCCCGCCGGCGCCGCCCGTGGAGCAGAGCGTGGTGGCCGCCGCGCTCTACCGCGACGGCCGCCGGGTGGACAGCCCGCCGACGGTGGCGGAGACCGCCAGGCGGCTGCGTGACCAGCCGGGCACGATGGCCTGGATCGGGCTGTACCGGCCGGCCGAGGCCCAGCTCCTGGCGATCGCGGACGAGTTCGAGCTGCACGAGCTGGCGGTCGAGGACGCGATCGTCGCCCACCAGCGGCCCAAGCTGGAGCGCTACGGCGACACCCTGTTCGTGGTGCTGCGCTCCGCCCGCTACCTCGACGACGTCGAGGAGGTCGAGTTCGGCGAGATCCACCTGTTCGTCGGGTCGAACTTCGTGCTGACCGTGCGCCACAGCCAGGCTCCCGACCTGGCGGCGGTGCGCCGCCGCATGGAGGGTGACCCCGAGCTGCTCGCGCTGGGGCCCGAAGCGGTGCTGTACGCGATCCTGGACAGCGTCGTGGACGGCTACGCCCCGGTGGTCGCCGGTATGCAGAACGACATCGACGAGATCGAGATCCAGGTCTTCAGCGGCGACCCCAAGGTGTCCAGGCGGATCTACGAGCTCTCCGGCGAGGTGATCGAGTTCCAGCGTGCCGCCCGCCCGCTGCTGGGCATGCTGGAAGGGCTGATGGCCGGGTTCGACAAGTACGGCACCGACCAGGAGCTGCAGCGCTACCTGCGGGACGTCGCCGACCACGCCACCACGGTGGCCGAGCGGGTCGACGGCTTCCGGCAGATGCTCGGCGACATCCTCACGGTCAACGCCACCCTGGTCAGCCAGGCGCAGAACGAGGAGATGAAGCGCCTCAGCGAGGCCAGCTTCACCCAGAACGAAGAGGTCAAGAAGGTCTCCGCGTGGGCGGCGATCCTGTTCGCCCCGACCGTCATCGGCACCGTATACGGCATGAACTTCGGCCACATCCCCGAGCTGCACTGGGTCTTCGGCTATCCCTTCGCCCTGACCCTGATGCTGCTGGTCTCGAGCACGCTGTACGTGCTCTTCAAGCGCCGCGGCTGGCTGTAGGCAGCCCGGCCGCGGTCAGCTGCTGGCGGACCGCTCGGCGACGCGGCGGCGGACCTCGTCCATGTCGATCGCGCGGGCCTTGGCGATCAGGTCCTCGAGGGCCGGCTCGGGGAGCGCGCCGGGCTGCGCGTACAGCACCACCTTGTCGCGGATGATCATCAACGTCGGGATCGACATGATCCCGAAGGTGGCGGCCAGCTCCGGCTGGGCTTCGGTGTCCACCTTGCCGAAGACGGCGTCGCCGTGGCGCTCCGAGGCCTGCTCGAACAGCGGCCCGAACCAGCGGCACGGCCCGCACCACTCGGCCCAGAAGTCGACCAGCACCAGCTCGCTGCCGCCGGCGACCTCCTCGAAGTTGTCCTTGGTGAGCTCGACCGTCGCCACGTTGACCGTCCTTCCAGTTCCAGCCAGTTGTCGTCCCTGGGTATGAACGGTCCCGCGGTGCGGCGCATTCCGGCCTCGCCCACCCGGCGCGGCGCTGTGATCCGGACGGGCGCGGCCGGGCTCGTAACGGGCGCGTAGCGGTTCCGCGACGGTCGGCGAGGATCCTGGCCGCGGAGCACACGGGGAGGAGTGATCGCGGATGAGCACCACCAACGTCGAACGGCGGACCCTCACCTGGAGGGGGCTGGCCCTCCTGGCGCTGGCGGTGGACCTCGTGCTGCTGCTCGGCCAGGGCGTGGCGCGCCGTGACCTGGAGGCGCTCGCGATCGCCGCGGTCGTGCTCCTCGGCGCCGTGCTGCTGCGCTGGCGGGGCGGGCTGGCGGGCGTCGCGCTGCTGTGCCTGTCGTTCGCCAACCTCGAGCTGTGGATGCTGCCCGCCGCGCTCACCAACGCGGGCCACCGCGCGGGGCCGGTGGGCGTCCTGCTGCCCGCGGCGCTGGCCGCCGCCTCGCTCGCCGGCCTCGCCGGCGGTCTGGGCGCGCTCGCGCGCCGCCGGCACCGGTCGGCGGGCGGCGGCGTGGCCCGCCGGGTGGGGCTCCTGGCGGTCGCGGCGGTCGCCGGCGCGCTGCTGGTCGCCGCGGCGGTCGGGCCTGGCCCGGCGCGGCCGGCGGCGGCCGGCGAGCTCGCGCTGACCATGAGCAACACGGCCTTCCACCCGGCGGCCCTGGCCGCCCCGGGCGGCCGGGTGACCGTCGCGGTGGCCAACCACGACCTGTTCTGGCACTCGTTCACGATCGAGGGTGCCGCGGTCAGCGTGGACGTCCCGGTCGGCGGCGCCAGCCGGGTCGGCTTCACCCTCCCGCCCGGCAGCTACCAGTTCTACTGCCGCGTCCCCGGCCACCGGCAGGCCGGCATGGTGGGCACGCTCGTGGTCGGCGGCTAGGCGGCGCCGTCGGCCGCGGAGGCCTCCGCCAGGCGGGCGTGCAGCCGCGCCCGGATCTCGTCCGGCGTGTAGGCACGGCGCTGGCGCTGCCCGCGGACGATCACCACCCCGGTGGCGGCGACGCCCACGAAGGCTGCCAGGCCGAGTATCTTCCACCAGCGCATGTTCTTAGGATACGGCCGTGCCCGACGTGCGCATCGGCCTCGACGAGGCCCTCGACCTGACGCGGACCGCCGACGTGTGGCTGTTCCGCGGACGCAAGCTGGCCGACCTTGCCGTCCAGGTGGGCACCAACAGCCCGGTCAACCACGTCGGCATGTCGCTGGCGATCGACGACCTGCCGCCGCTGATGTGGCACGCCGAGCTCGGCCGCTCCCTGCCCGACCTCTGGTCGGGCAGCCGCCACCGCGGCGCCCAGCTGCACGACCTGCGCGAGGCGGTCCTCAGGTGGGCCGCCAGGTACGGCCAGCGGGTGTGGCTGCGCCAGCTCGACCAGCCGGTCACCCGCGAGATGGAGGACGCCGCCCTGCGGACCATCGCGCGCCTGGACGGGACCCCGTTCCCCTCCGCGGCCCGGCTGGCGTCGCGCTGGCTCCGGGGCCGGGTGCCGACCGTACCGCGGGGCAGGCGCGAGGCCAGCCTGGAGACCGCCTACTGCGCCGAGGTCGTCGCGGTCACCTACCAGGCCATGGGGCTGCTCCCCGCCGGGCGCAGCCCGAGCTGGTACGACCCCGGCCGCTTCTGGAGCGGCGACCGCCTCGGGCTCTCGCGCGGATTCCACCTCGGCGGCGAGATCGCGGTGGAGGTCCCCTCCAGCGCCGGCGCCACTACGTGAGCCCCACGCCTCACTCCGGCTCGCTCGTGGGCTCGGCGGGGCTGCGGCGCCAGGGCGGCAGCTCGTAGACGGTGCCTGGGCGGGGGTAGGCCTTCGGCTCGGCGAGCCGGCGGCGGTAGCCGTGGACCGGCGTGCTCGACGGGTCCGTGCGGACCTCGACCACCGCCGGGCGGTCCGCACCAAAGGCGGCGTCGAGGGCGTCGCCGAGCTCACCCGGCCGCTCGACCCGCAGGCCGACGCAGCCGAGCGCCTCGGCCACGCCCGCGTAGCCGGGGCGCAGGCGCTCGTCCTCGAGGTCGACGGACTGCCGCAGCCCCTCGAAGAACAGCTGCTGCCAGATGGCGAGCCAGGCGAGCGAGCCGTTGTTGAGGACGACGTTCACCGACCGCATGCCGAGCTGCGCGTGGGTGGCCAGCTCCCCCAGCGCGTAGGAGAAGCCGCCGTCGCCGCTGACGGTGACGACGCGGTCGTCGGGCCGGGCCGCGGCGGCCCCGATCGCCGCCGGCACCGCGTAGCCGAGGCCTCCCTGGCCCCTGGCGAACAGGAAGTCGCGCGCCGCGCGGCGCGCCGGCAGGTGGGCGGCCACCCAGCCGGCGGAGAAGCTGGCGTCGCTCACCACCACGTCGCCGGGGCGCAGCCGTGCCGCCAGCTCGCGCATCACCCGCTGCGGCAGGATCGGAACCGCGTCCGAGCCCTCGTCCAGGGCGCGCCGGCGCGCGGACTCCTCGACCTCCTCGCGTGCTTCCTCCCGCCAGCGCGGCCTGGCGTGGCCGGGCAGCAGCGCCAGCAGCGCCGCCAGGGTGGCGCGGGCGTCGCCGTTCAGGGCGACGGTCGGCCGAAAGGTCCGGCCGAGCTCGCCGGGGTCCGCGTCGAGCTGGATCGTCGCCTGGTGGGCGAGCGGGAGCGACCAGTTGTGGCTGGTGTTCTGCCCCACCTTGCATCCGCACCAGAGGACCACGTCCGCCCTGCGGGCGAGCTCGAGCGAGGCGGTGGTGCCCAGGGGGTTCAGCACCCCGGCCGCGTACGGCGCCGTCTCGTCGACGGCGCCCTTGCCGCTGAAGCTGGTGACCACCACCGCGTCGAGCCGCTCGGCCAGCGCGGCCAGCTCGGTGGTGACGCGCGAGGCGTGCACTCCCCCACCCGCGACGACCAGCGGCCGCCGCGCCTTCCGCAACAGGGCCGCAGCCTGCTCGACGCTGTCGGGGGAGGCCACGGGACGGTAGGCGGGGGCACGGCGGTAGCGGTCGTCGACCTCCAGGTCCGCGCCGGCGGGCAGCCACTCGGCGTCCAGCACGTCGTGGGGCACGACCAGCGCCACCGGGCCCGGCCGGCCGCTGGTCGCGACGCGGAACGCGGTGCGCACCATCTGCGGCAGGCTCGCCAGGCTCGGGACCGCGAGCGCGGCCTTGGTGATCGCGGCCAGGAGCGGGAGCTGGTCGAACCCCTGCGAGGCGACGCCCATCTCCCGGTACGGCGCCCAGTCCCTGGGCAGCTCGCCGACGAGCGCGACCACCGGCACCGCGGCGTTGCGGCTCTCCACCAGGCCGTCGGTCAGCTTGGTGGTACCCGGCCCGACGGTCACGTCGCAGACGCCGGGACGCCCGGTCAGCCGGGCGAACGCGTCGGCGGCGTAGGCGGCCGACCGCTCGTCGCGGACCAGGGCGTGCCTGACGTGGGCCGAACGCCGGGCGAGGCCGTCGTACAGGGCGGCGGTCTGGCCGCCGGGCTGGCCGAAGACGTGCGTCACGCCGTAGCGCACCAGCAGCTCGGCGAGGAGGTCCCCGGCGTGGCTCACCGCGGCGCGGTCCCGTCGGCGGCGGCGCGGTGCCGCTCCAGCTTCGAGCGGAACGCCGCGGCGCGGTGCGGGTCGGGATCGAAGCGGCGGCCGATCCCGACCCGCTCGGTCGCCTCCGCCAGCGACGCGTACGCCCCGACCCCGACGCCCGCCAGCAGCGCCGCGCCGAAGCTGCCCGGCTCGTCCTGGTCGGGGACCTCGACGGGGACGCCGAGGAGGTCGGCCTTGAGCTGCATCCACCAGCCCGACCTGGCGCCGCCGCCGGCGACCCGGCAGCGCCGCACCGGGCTGCCGGCGCCACGCAGCGCGGCGATCGCGAACGAGAGGTCGCACGCGATCCCTTCCATGGTCGCCTTGACCAGCTCGAGGGGCGAGGTCGCCAGGGTGAGCCCGGAGATCGCGCCCGCGGCGTGCCCGGCCTCCGGCCACGGCGCCCCCGCGCCGGAGAGGTGCGGGACGACCAGCACCGGGCTCGGTTCCGTGCCGGCGTCCCGCAGGCGGGCCTCCAGGCCACGCAGCCCGGTCCCGGTGACGCCGCGAGCCCAGTCCACCACGCTGGTCCCGTTGGGGCTGCGCGCCCACAGGCCCTTGCCCGGCGTGCTCGGCTGCGGGGTCAGCGCGAGCCGTGAGCCGGTGGCGCGGCGCAGGTCCGGCCGGGCGACCGGCGCCACCACCGACTCCCAGGTCCCCACCGCCACCAGGGCGTCCCCCTCCTCGACCACGGCGGAGCCGACGGCCGCGCAGGAGCCGTCCCAGCTCCCGACGACGAAGGTGCACCGCGACGGCAGGCCGAGCTCCTCGGCGGCGCGAGGGCGGATCCGGCCGAGCGGGGTGGCCCACGGCACGATCTCGGGGAGCAGCCGCCCGTCGAGGCCGAGGGCGTCGAGCCGCTCGCCGGACCAGCCGCCGCCGGCGAGGTCGAAGAGGAGGAACCCGGAGGCCAGCGCCGGGTCGACCACCGGACGGCCGACCAGCCGCAGCGAGGCGAGCTCGTGCCACCCCAGGAACCAGCGCGCCCGCTGCAGGGTCCGCGGCGCCCGCTCGCGCCACCACAGCAGCCGGTTGGTGGGGTCCATGTGGTCGGGGACGTGGCCGCACGCCCGGATCCACTGCTCGCGCGAGCGCGGCAGGACGGCGACGGCCTCCGACCCGGGGCGGCGGGCGTCCGCGGTCCGCAGGCACGGCCCGAGCGCGCTGCCGTCGCGCCGCGCCGGGAAGCCCTCGCGCCCCGAGGCCGAGACGGCCAGCGCCGCCGGCGGGTCGCGGCGCAGGCGGGGGCTGGCGGTGAGGCGCCGGACCGCGCGGACCGTCGCGCGCCACACCTCGTCGCCGTCGCTCTCGGACAGGCCGGGCGCCGGGTGGAGGGAGGGGGCGGCCTCCGCGGCACGGGCCAGCACGGTTCCGGACTCCCGGTAGGCGACCGCTTTGACCGCAGTCGAGCCGATATCGATGCCGACGAGACTCACCGACGGCCTCCGCAGGAGAAGGGGGGCCACACTACCAAGCAGGGCGAGCGGCAGACAGGGCCGCCCCGAGCCGGTAGCGTTGGCGTCCGACCATGGACGACGTCAGCGAGCTGCCCTCACCGGCCCTGATCGTGCGCCTGGCCGCGTTCGAGGCGAACGTCGCGGCCGCGGACGGGCTGCTGCGCGGCAGCCACCAGCGGCTGCGGCCGCACGTCAAGACGCACCGCACGCCCGCGCTGGCGTTGCGGCAGCTCACGGCGGTCACCGCGGGGCTCACCTGCGCGACCGTCGGCGAGGCCGAGGCGATGGTCGGCGCCGGCGCCGGCGACGTGCTGGTCGCCAACGAGGTGGTGCAGCCGGCCAAGCTCGCGCGGCTCGCGGCGCTGGCACGGCGCGCCCGGGTGGGCGTCGCGCTGGACTCCGCCGAGGGCGTGCGGGCGCTCGGCGCGGCGGCGCGGCGCGGCGGCGCCGAGGTGCTCGCGCTGGTCGACGTCGACGTCGGGCTGGGGCGCTGCGGCGTGGCCGGCCCGGCCGCGGCGGTCGAGCTCGGCCGCGTCGTGGAGGGCACGCGCGGGCTCGCGCTCGCCGGGATCATGGGCTACGAGGGCCGCATGCGCGCCGAGCGCCAGGACCGCGCGCGGACGATCGCCAGGGCGTACGAGACGCTCGCGGCGACCAAGGACGCCTTCGACCGCGCCGGCCTCGCGGCCGCCACGGTGTCCTCGGCCGGCACCTCGACGCTGCGCGAGGCGCTCGCCGACCCCACCATCACCGAGGTCCAGGCGGGCACGTACGCGCTGTGGGAGGCGAACCTCGACGGGCTGCCGCTGCCCTTCGCCCCCGCGTGGGCGCTGGTCGCGACCGTGATCAGCCGGACCGGCGACCGCGTCGTGCTCGACGTGGGGCGCAAGTCGATCGCGTGCGACTACGGGCCACCGGTGCCGCTGGCCGACGGCGCGGTGCTGGAGTCCATCCACGAGGAGCACACCACGCTGCGCTTCGGCGGCGGGGCGCCCGCCCTCGGCGAGCGGGTCGAGCTGCGGCCCGGGCACGTGCGGCTGACCTTCAACCTCCACGACACCGCCTGGCTGCTGCACGACGACGGCTCGGTGGAGCCGGTCGCCGTCGCCGCGCGCGGGCGCTCCTGGTGACCGGCGCCGCGCCGCTCAGCCCTCACCCAGCCGTTCGTACAGCGCCCTGATCGCGAGCACGTGGTCGCGCACCCGCGCCGCCGCCAGCTCGCCGTCCTCGTCGCGGACCGCCTGGAAGATCCCCCGGTGCTCGCCGACGTCCCAGGTCCCGAAGCCGTCGGCCAGCTCCTGCAGGCGCGGGGCGCGGTCGAGCATCCGGTGGAAGAGCGAGCGGACGACGCCGGCCAGGACCTCGTTCTTGGCGGCCTCCGCCAGCCGGACGTTGAACTCCACGCCGAGCCGGGTGGCCCGGTCGGCGGATCCGCCGGTGGCGAGGCGCCGCTGGCCCTCCAGGACCCTTTCCAACGCCCGCAGGTCGGCCTCGGTGCGGCGCGCCGCGGCGAGGCGCGCCACCTCCGGCTGCAGCACCAGGCGCGCCTCGATCAGCGCGTTGGTCTGCGCCCGGACGAGCGCCGGTGCGACCGGCTCGTGGCCCAGGCCCGGGGCCGCCGGCGAGGCGACGAAGACCCCGCGGCCGTGCCGGATGTCGAGCGCCCCGAGCGCGGCGAGGCCGGTGAGGGCCTCCCGCACGGTCGAGCGGCCGACGCCCAGCTGCTCCGCCAGGGCGCGCTCCGACGGCATGCGCGTGCCCGCCGGCTGCGTCCGGACGGCCTCGAGCAGCCGCTCGGCGACCGTCTCGACCAGCTTGCGCCTGGGAGCCGGCTCGAAGGTGAGGGTAGGTTCGTTGCTTGACATGCCCGCAGGACCGCTCAAAGATGGTCAGACCACCATATCACCTGATGAGCCGTGGGCGTCGGTGCGGGATGGGAGGGCGCAATGGACGAGCGTCCCGTGGTCAGGAGCGACCTCAAGGAAGGAGCCCTCGGGCTCACCGGCGCGACGATGCAGGCGATCACCCACATCGCCCCGGCCATCGCCGCGCTGTTCTTCACCCAGTTCATCGTGTCGCTGGCCGGCATCACCGCCCCGCTCGCCTACGTCGTCGGGGTCGTCGTCGTGCTGATGCTCGGCAACACGCTGGTGCAGCTCTCCAAGCACCTGCCGTCGGCGGGCGGCTACTACACCTACGTGAGCCGCGCCCTCAGCCCGCGGGCCGGCTTCCTGACCTCCTGGATGTACGTCCTGTACTCGCCGCTGTCCGGCGGGCCCATCTACGGCTTCTTCGGCTTCATCCTCGCGGGCGAGCTGAAGGCCAACTACGACGTCGACCTTCCCTGGCTGTGGTGGGTGTGCGTGCTCGTCGGCGCGCCCCTCACCGCGTTCCTGCAGCACCGCGGCATCGAGCTGTCGGCCAGGGCGCTGCTGGTCCTGGGCGGCGCCGAGATCCTGATCGTGCTGGCGCTGGCCATCTCCGGCTTCGCCAACCCCGGCCCGGGCGGAGTATCGCTGTCGGTCTTCGACTTCGGCAACAAGCTCGCCCTGTCCGGCTTCACGCTGGCGATCGTGCTCTCCGTCCAGGGCCTCACCGGGTGGGAGGCGGCGGCGCCGCTCGCCGAGGAGACCAGGGACCCGCGGCGCAACGTCCCGCGGTCGGTGATGCTGTCGATCTGCATCCTGGGGACCTTCCTCGTGCTGACGTTCTGGGGCGTGATCACCGGCTTCGGCGTCGACGACGTCGACAGCCTGATCAACTCCAAGGAGCTGCCCGGCCTGGCGCTGGCGCACCGGCTCTGGGGCGGGGCGTGGTGGCTGATCCTCGCCGCCTTCTTCACCTCGACGCTGGCCGTCTGCCTCGCCACCGCGAACGTCGGCACGCGCATGTGGTACGGGATGGCCCGCGGCGGCGCGTTCCCGAAGGCGCTCGCCAAGGTCCACCCGACCTACCGGACGCCGACCAACGCGATCCGGCTGCAGCTGTGCCTGGCGCTGGCGAGCGGCATCGTCGGGGGCCTGTGGTTCAAGCCCGACGTCTCCTTCTTCTTCATCGACGGGCTGATCCTGGTCCTCGGCGTGGCGTTCGTGTACGTCATGGCGAACGTCGCCGTCGGCCGCTACTACCTGGGCGAGCGCAGGAGCGAGTTCAACCCGCTGCTGCACCTGGCCTTCCCGATCGTCTCGTCGGTGGTGCTGCTGTACGCGATCGCGATCTCCTTCCAGCCGTTCTGCACCACCATCTGCCCGGCCTCGCCGTTCAAGTGGGCGCCGCTGGTCGACGGGGTGTGGCTGCTGCTCGGCGTCGGCGTCCTGGTGTACTACCGCGCCAGGGGTCGCGAGGACTGGGTGCGGCAGGCAGGCGCCGCCCTCGGCGAGAGCGAGGCCGAGCTCGAGCGGACGGTCGGCTACCCGTAGGGCACCCGTTGAAGAAGTTCGTCAACGACCCGCTCGACGCGGTCGAGGAGATGCTCGAGGGCTTCCTGGCGACCCACCGGGAGCTGGTGCGGCGGCTCGACACCGCCCGCGTGGTGGTGACGGCGACGCCGCGGCCGCGGGGGACGCGGGTGATCAGCGGCGGCGGCTCCGGCCACGAGCCCGCCCTGCTCGGCTACGTCGGCGCGGGGCTGCTGGACGCGGTGGTGGTCGGCGACATGGTGGCGTCGCCGCCGGCCCCGGCGGTGCTCGAGGCCATCCGCGCGACCGACACCGGCGAGGGCGTCCTGATCGTGATCGGCAACTACGCCGGCGACGTCATCAACTTCGAGATGGCCGCGGAGTGGGCGCTCGAGGAGGGCCACCGGACCGCGATCGCGGTGGTCAGCGACGACGCGGCCGGCGACGACCTCGGCGACGTCCGCTCGCGGCGCGGCCTGGCGGGCGGCGTGCTGGTGTGGAAGGTCGCCGGGGCCGCGGCGGCGGCCGGCGGCTCCCTCGAGGAGGTCCGCCGCGCCGCGGCGGCGGCGATCGAGCGCGTCCGCACCGTGGCGGTCGCGCACGGGCTCGGCACGATCCCGGGGTCCGACCACACCGCCTTCACCGTGGCCGCGGGCGAGTACCAGTTCGGCGTCGGCCACGGCGAGCCGGGCATCAGGAGCGCGCCGATGGCCCCCGCCGACCAGGTGGTCGACGCGATGCTGGAGCGGCTGCTGGCCGGGGGGTTCCTGCGCGAACCGGGCGCCCGCGCGGTCACCCTGGTGAACGGCCTCGGCGCGGTGCCGCTGCTGGAGCTGTACGTCGTCCAGCGGCACCTGCTGGCCGAGCTGGCACGGGAGGGGATCGCCGTGCACCGCAGCTTCGTCGGGCAGTTCTACACCGCGTTCGAGACGGCTGGCTTCTCCATCACCCTGATGCAGGCCGACGACGAGCTGGCCCGGCTGGTCGACGCACCCGCGCTGGCGCCCCACTTCCGGGTCGGCGACTGGCCGCGGCGATGACCGGGACGGCCGCCCTGCTGGCGGTCCTGCGGGCGGTCACCGACGAGCTGCCACGGCACGAGCGGCGGCTCAACGAGCTGGACGCCGCGGTCGGCGACGGCGACCACGGCTTCGCGATCACGCGCTGCTGCCGCGCCATCCGCGAGCGGCTGGAGACGCTCCGCGACGCCTCGGTGGCGGAGGCGCTCACCGCCGCCGGCACGGCGGTGGTCGCCGGCGCCGGCGGGGCGAGCGGCGCCCTGCTCGGCTCGGCGCTGCTCGCGGCGGGGCGGGCAGCCGGCGACGGGCGGCCGGTCGACGCGGCACGGGTCGCCGGCATGCTCGACGCGGCGCAGCAGGCGGTTGCGACGAGGGGCCGCGTCGGCCTGGGCGACAAGACGATGCTCGACGCGCTCGTCCCCGCCGCCGAGGCGGCGGGCCGGGCGGCCGGCGCCGGCGGCTCGGTCGGCGACGCCGTCGCCGCGGCCGCCGACGCCGCCGAGCGGGGCGCGGAGGCGACCGGCGCGATGGTCGGCAGGGCCGGGCGCGCCCCTCGCCTTGGCGAGCGCTCGCTCGGGCACCCCGACCCGGGCGCTGTCTCGGTGGCGCTGATGCTGCGGGTCGCCGCCGACCACCTCCGGGAGGCGGGCGCGCCATGAAGGCGGGCGGGGCGGCGGTCCGGATCGCCATCGGCTCCGACGACGTCGGGCGGGAGCTGAAGGAGGCGATCGCGGCGCACCTGCGTGGCCTGCCCGGCGGGCCGGTCTGCCTCGACCTCAGCCCGGCGGGCGGCGGGGACCTCGACGTGCCCGAGGTCGCCCGGCTGGTCGCCGAGTCGATCCGCCGTGGCGAGGCCGACCGCGGGGTGCTGGTGTGCGGCACCGGGGTCGGGATGGCGATCGCGGCGAACAAGGTGCCGGGGATCCGCGCCGCGGTGTGCCACGACGTCTACACCGCCGAGCACGCCCGCAACAGCAACGACGTGCAGGTGATCGTGTTCGGCTCCCGGGTGGTCGGCGGCGAGCTCGCCAAGCGGGTGCTGGATGCCTGGCTCGCCGCCGGGTTCGAGCCGAACGAGCGGCGGCGCCGCCGGATGGCGCAGCTCGCGGCGCTCGAACGCTCCTACCGGCGGCCTACTCCTCGCTCCCCGACCCGGCGGTGACCAGCCGCAGCGCCTCGCGCACCGGCGTCGGCTCGTGCTCCGGGTCGACCAGCGCGATCAGCGTCAGCGCCGTGCGGGCGAGGTGGCGCACCAGCTGCACGCTCACCGCCTGCGCGTCCCCCGACGCGCAGGCCTCGACGATGCCGGCATGCTCCCGGACGGCCTCGGGCCAGGCCAGCGGCGCGGCCATGTAGACCCGCCGGTAGCGCTCGGCGTGGTCGGAGAGCTCCCGGGCGAGCCGTTCGATGCGCTCGCCCGCGTACTTCCGCAGCAGCTCGTGGTAGCGCCGGTGGGCGGCCTCCCAGGCGTCGATGTCGCGCCCCTCGGAGAGCTGGTTCAACTGCGCCAGCGCCTGTGTGAGCTCCGCCAGGTCCGTGGGCGTGAAGCGGGGCACGGTCAGCCGCACCGCCAGCGCCTCGACCAGGACGCGGCTGGCGTAGACCTGCTCCAGGTCGGTCATCGACAGCTCGGCGACCCGGACGCGCCGGTTCGGCGCCGAGTCGATCAGCCCCTCGCGCTGCAGCATCCGCAGCGCCTCGCGCAGCGGGGTCCGGCTCACCCCGAGCCGGGCGGCGAGCTGGACCTGCGAGATCGGCATCCGGGGATCGAGCTCGCCGCGCAGGATCGCCTGCCGCAGGCGGTCGTGCACGACCTCGGTGGAGAGCTCGGGCACGGTCGCCGGCCCGGCTTCGCCGGGCTGGCCGGTGGGCTCCGCCTCCATCCGGGGCACGCCGCTGCCGCCGCCGCTCAGCCGGCCACCGGCCGCCGCCGCGCGGCCAGGCCCGCGGCGACCTCGATCAGCAGGTCCTCCTGCCCGGCGACCGACTTGCGCCGGCCGACCTCGACGAGGACGTCGCGGGCGTCGACCCCGAAGCGCTCGGCGGCGCGGGCGGCGTGGTGCAGGAAGCTGCCGGGCACGCCGGCGAACCCCTGCGTGAGGGTGACGCGGTCGACCGTCGGCGGGGTCGCCAGGATCGGCCGCACGACCGCGTCGGCGACGTCCTCGAGCCTCCACAGGTCGATGCCGGTGGGGATGCCGACCCGCTCGAGCACCGCCACGAGCGCCTCCATCTGGCAGTTCCCCGCGCCCGCGCCCGCGCCGACCAGGCAGGCGTCGGCGAGCGTCGCGCCCTCCTGGAACGCCACCACGGTGTTGGCGACGGCCAGCGACAGGTTCTGGTGCGCGTGGATGCCCGCCTCGGCCGCGCCGCCGAACTCGTCCAGCATCGCGGCGATCCGGGCCTTGACGTCGTCCATGGTGAGCGCCCCGGCGGAGTCCATGATGTGGACGCCGGTCGCGCCCGCGTCGACCATGACCCGGGCCTGCTCGGCGATCGTCTCTGGCGTGGTCATGTGCGGCATCATCAGGTCCCCGTGCACGTCCATGCCGAGCGCGCGGGAGAGGCCGATGTGCTGCACGCTGATGTCGGCCTCGGTGCAGTGGGTGGCGATCCGGACCAGGTCCGCGCCCAGTTCGGCGGCGCGTTCGAGCTGCCGCCCGGTGCCGATGCCGGGCTGGAACGTCACCGCCAGCCGCGCCCTCGAGATCGCCCGGCGCGCGGCCGCCAGCAGCTCGTCGTCGCTGTGGAGCGAGCGCATGTACTGGATCGACGAGGCGCCGAGCCCGTCGCCGTGCCCCACGCCGATCGCGTGCATGCCCGCCGCGTCCAGCGCGCCGGCGATCCGCTCCACCTGCTCGGGCGTGTAGCGGTGACGGATCGCGTGCGACCCGTCGCGCAGGGTCGAGTCCAGCAGCCGCACCTGTGGCGTGGTGGCGGTCTCGTTCATGTCGTCGCGAACCTTTCCGCGTAGCGCTCGGCGACCCGCACCGCCGCCGACGTCATGATGTCGAGGTTTCCTGCGTAGGCCGGCAGGTAGTCGCCGGCGCCCTCCACCTGGACGAACACGGTCACCAGGCCGTCGGCCACCAGTGGCTCGGCGGCGAGCCGGTAGCCGGGGACGTAGGCGGCCACGCGCCCGACCGCCGCGGCGACCGCCGCGGAGGCGGCCGCCGCGTCCAGCGCGGTCTCGGCGTAGATGGTGTTGCGCATCGTGATCGGCGGCTCCGCCGGGTTGAGGATGATGATCGCCTTGCCCGCGGCGGCGCCGCCGAGCGCCTCCAGCGACCGCGCCGTCGCGACCGTGAACTCGTCGATGTTCGAGCGCGTGCCCGGTCCGGCCGAGCGCGACGCGACCGTGGAGACGACCTCGGCGTAGGCGACCGGCGCGGCCGCCGACAGCGCGGCGACCACCGGGACGGTCGCCTGCGCCCCGCAGGTGACCAGGTTGACGTCGGTGGCGCCGAGGTGCTCGTCCAGGTTGACGTCGGGCACCACGGCCGGCCCCAGCGCCGCCGGCGTCAGGTCGATGCAGCGCAGCTCGCGCGCGGCCAGCAGCGGCGCGTGCTCGGCGTGGGCGTGCGCCGAGGTGGCGTCGAAGACCAGGTCGAGGTCGGGATGGTCGTCGAGGAACCGTTCCACGCCGTCGGCGCCCGCCGCGAAGCCGGCCGCGCGCGCCCGCGCCAGCCCCTCGGAGGCCGGGTCGATCCCGGCCATCCCGACCAGCGCCAGCGCCGGGTTCCTCGCCGCCTTGTAGAGCAGGTCGGTCCCGATGTTGCCGGATCCGAGGATCGCCACCCGCAAGGCCATGGCAGCACCGCTCCCCTTCAGAACACCGCGATCGGGTTCACCGGCGAGCCGGTGCCCGCCGCCAGCCGCAGTGGCGCGATCACGCAGAGGAACTCCCAGCGCCCCTCCTCCTCGCAGGCGGCGGCGAGGTCCTCGAAGTAGAGGCTGTCCAGGAAGTACAGCCCGCCGGCGTTCACCCCGATCGCGTGGATGGGGTACATGACGCCCTCGCAGTTGCTCGGCACCGTCTCGCCGTCGCCGTCGAAGCCGATCGCCGCGACCTCGCGCTCGTGGAACAGCGGCATCGCGGTGGCGTGGAACCCGGCCTTCGACTTCGCCGCGTCCCACGGCCCCTCGACCAGCCGCTTGCGGGCGTGGCCGGTGCGGAAGAACAGGATGTCGCCCGGCTGCAGGCGGACGCCCTGCGCCCGCTCGGCCGCCTCGATCTCGTCGCGGTACACCGCCTCGCCCGGCTCGACCCAGGCCACCCCGCGGAGCCGGGGGATGTCCAGCAGCACCCCGCGGCCGACGATCCCGTCCTTGGCGACGTCGACCGACTGCATCGACGCGCCGGCCGAGGTGACGGCCCGGTCGACCGGCACGCCGTTGTACAGCAGCCCCTTGTAGGCGACGTGGCACAGCGCGTCGAGGTGGGAGTGCGCGTCGCCATGGAACTCGATCCCCACGAAGTCGCAGGTGAACCGCAGGTCGCCGGCGTCGCCGACGGGGACGTCCTGGAGCATGGTCATGTGGTGCACGACCGGCTTGGGGTTGTCGGGCCCGGCGGTGGTGTCGAGCGGCCAGGAGCACGCCACCGTCCGCCCCGAGCGGACCGACGCGGTCGCCGCGCGCACCTGGTCGGGCGTGATGAAGTTGAGCGCCCCGCGCTGGTCGTCCGCGCCCCAGCGCCCCCAGTGCTTGCAGGACTCGTGGAGGTCGGCGAACTCCCGCGCGGAGACCGGGGCCGGTGCGGGCATCTAGTGGCCACCTCCGGACTCCTCGAACACCAGCTGCGCCCGGTGCAGCCAGTCCTCCCGGCCGCGGGCGCGCAGCAGCACCAGCGCGAGGAGGGTGACGACCACCAGGACGATGAAGCACATCAGGCCCCAGTAGACCGGGCCGGTGTGCTGGAACGGTGAGAAGTACGACTTCCAGACGACCACCAGGCCGGCCGCCGAGGCGATCGCGGGCACGACGACGTGCAGCAGCGGGTTGAACTGGCTCCTGGCCTCGGTCAGGTAGTACCTCGCCACCCCGATGTTGGCCATCAGGTACATGGTGATCAGCCCGAGGGTGATCATGTTGGCCCAGGTGAAGAAGGTGTCCTCGGCGCCGAACCTCAGCACCAGCAGGAACGCCAGGACGTTCACGGCGACCTGCAGGTGGATGGCGTTGTCCGGGGTCCGCCTGCTGGGCACCACCCGGCCGAGCGCCTTCGGGAGCACGCCGGAGCGGCCCATCCCGTACCAGGTGCGGGTGCCGCCGTTGAAACAGGCGATCGAGACGGCGATCGCCGAGTTCAGCAGCGCGAACAGCAGCAGCACCCAGCCGCCTCCCCAGACCCGCTGCGCCACCGTGGTCACCGGGAAGGGGATGTCGAAGTTGATCTTGCCGACGTTGTCGACGCCGAACCCGACCAGGTAGCCCCAGGTGACGAAGACGAAGTAGGCCATCAGGATCAGGACCGAGCCCACCAGGCCGATGGGGACGTTGCGGCGCGGGTTCCTGCTCTCCTCGGCCAGCGGTCCGGTGGACTCCCAGCCGCTGAAGGCGAAGATCGAGAAGACGACGCCCAGGAACAGGTTGGTCGCCAGGTGGAAGTTGCCCGGGTTGAGCGGGGCGAGGCTGAAGCCGCCCGGTCCCGGGCTGGCCAGCGCGGTGACGGCCAGCGCGACCATGATCACGATCTCGATGGCCCCGGTGATGATCAGCAGCCGCTCGGAGACCACGATGCCCGCGTAGGACCACCAGATCACCAGGGCGAGCCCGGCGACGACCCAGATCCACCAGGGGATCGTCACGCCGTACTCCTCCTTGATGGCCGGCTCGAGGACCGTCTTGCCGAGCAGGGACAGGGTCAGCGCGCCGACCGGCGGCAGCCACACCGAGAACAGCACCCCGGCGAAGAAGCCGGCCCGCGGGTGCAGCGCGCGGGCGATCCAGGTGTACCAGCCGCCGGCCGACGGGAACTGCTTGGCGAGCTGCGCGGCCGACAGCGCCTGCAGCGCCAGCAGCGCCCCGCCGAACAGGTACGCCCACGGTGTGACGATACCCGCGAAGCCAACGATGAAGACGAACGAGGCGAGGATCGCGAACGCTGGAGCGATCGTCGCGATGCCCTGCATCAGCACGCCCGGCAGCCCGACCGCGCCCTCACGGAGCTCGGTCCTGACGCCTGCCGTACCTGGCGGCTGGTTGGTGTTGGTTGCCACCGTCCCCTCCCTTCGGTGCCCTACTGGGCTCACACTTGCCTGGCGACCGTGCCGAGGTCGTCGAGCGTCATCCCGACCTTGGCCGTCTGCCCTCCGTCGACCGCGAACACGGCACCGGTCACGTAGGAGGCCTCGTCGGAGGCGAGGAACAGGGCCGCGGCGGCGAGCTCCTCCGGCTGCGCCAGGCGGCCGATCGGCATCGCCTCGCCGAACGCCAGCCGCTCCTGCGGCGTCATGACGTCGCTGAGCATCGGCGTGTCGGTCGGCCCCGGCGCGATCGCGTTGGCCCGGATCCCCTGGCGGGCGTGGTCGACGCTGATCGCCTTGGTGAGCATCGCCACCCCGCCCTTGCTCGCGACGTAGGCGGCCGTCCCCGGCGCCGCGTCGTGGGCGCCGGTGGACGACGAGACGGTGACGATCGCGCCGCCACCGCGCTCGACCATCCGCGGGATCGCGCTGCGCGCGCACAGGTAGGTGCCGGTCAGGTTGACCCCGATCACCCGCCCCCATTCCTCGGGCTCGGTCTCCACCACCGAGCCGAAGCCGAGGACGCCGGCGGCGGTCATCAGCACGTCGAGCCCGCCGAACTCGCTCACGGCGCGGTCGACCAGCGCCTGCACCTGTTGCTGGTCGGTCACGTCGACGCCCATCGCGAAGGCGCGCCCGCCCCGCTCCTGGATCTCGGCCGCGACCTCCTTGGCGTGCCCGGCGGCGATGTCCGCCACGGCGACCGCCGCGCCCTCCGCGGCGAACCGCCTGGCGACCGCCCGGCCGATGCCGGAGCCGCCACCGGTGACGATGGCGACCTTGCCCGCGAGCCTCCCCTGCGGCGTCATCGGCGTCCGTCACCTCCTCTCACTCCGCCGTCTCCGCGGCGCCCTCCAGCCCGAGGTCTTCGATCCCGAGCGACACCCCGAGGGTCGCTCCCCCGTCGACGATCACGTCCTCGCCGGTCATGTAGGCGGCGTCGTCGGACGCGAGGAACAGCACCACCTTGGCGATGTCGTCGGGCGTGCCGTAGCGGCCGGCGGGGATCCGCTTGAGGTACTCGGGCCCGGCGACCGGGTCGTCGATCAGCGCGGCCGACAGGCGCGTGTGGATGATCCCCGGGTCGACCGCGTTGATCCGGATGTTGTGCCTGGCCAGGTCGAGCGCGGCGTTGCGCACGAACATCACCAGGCCGCCCTTGGTCGCGCTGTAGGGGACGTTCAGCTCCTCGGCGAAGAACGCGTTGGTGGAGGCGAACACCACCATCGCGCCGCCGCCCCGCTTGGCCATCTCGCGGCCGGCGGCGCGGGTCGTCAGGAAGACGCCGGTGAGGTTCACGTCGACGATCCGCCGCCAGAGGTCCTCGGGGAACTCCAGCAGCGGCCGCAGGTCGACGATCGCGGCGGTGTGCACCAGCACGTCGACGCCGCCGAAGCGCGCGACCGTCCGCGCGACCGCGGCCTCGACGTCGGACGCGTTGGAGACGTCCCCGCTGACGGCCTCGACCTGGTAGCCGCGCGCCTGCAGCTCGGTCGAGGTCGCGCCGAGCGTGCCGGCCTCGATGTCGAACAGCGCCAGGTTGGCGCCCTCCGCGCCGAAGCGCTCCGCGCAGGCCTTGCCCATGCCCTGCGCGCCGCCGACGACGAGCACGGTGCGGCCGTCGAAGCGGCTCATCCGGATGCTCCGTTCCCTGGGGAGACGAGGATCTTGACCTGGTCGCCGGCGGGGTCGGCGAGCCGCTCGATCCCCGCGGGGACCAGGTCGTGGAGGCCGATCTTGCTGGTCACGATCCGGTCGACCGGCAGCGTCCCGGCGGCGACCTGGGCGAGGATCCGCGGCGTGTCGTAGAACTTGAACGACCAGACGCCGGCGAGCGTCAGGTCCCGCCAGACCCAGCCCTCCGGCTGGACCGTCCGCGGCCCCAGGTGGATCGCGATCACCGCGACGGTGCCGGCGCGCCGCACCGAGGCGACGCACGCGTCCAGGCCCGGCTGGCTGCCCGAGCACTCGATGGCGCAGTCCGCGCCGAGCCCGTCGGTGCGCTCGACCACCTCGGCGGCGACGTCGTCGCCGCCCGGGTCGAAGGCCGCCGTCACGCCCAGCCGCCCGGCCAGGCCGCGCCTGGACGGCTGCGGCTCCGAGACGAAGATCTTGCCGGCGCCGGCCGCCGCGGAGACCAGCACGGCCAGCTGCCCGATCGGCCCGGCGCCGGTGACCAGGACCGAGCCGCCGGGCCGCAGGCCGGAGCGCTCCACGCCGTGCACCACGGTGGCGAGCGGCTCGAGCACCGCGCCCTGCTCGAACGAGACCCCGTCGGGCAACGGGACGGCCTGGTAGGCGGGGACGACCGCCTCCCCGGCGAGCCCGCCCCACGGCCAGGTCACGCCGGTGAGGCGCAGGTTGGCGCACAGGCCCTGGCGGCCGCGGACGCAGTAGTAGCAGCCGCCGCAGAACACGTGCGGCAGCACCGCCACGCGCTCGCCCGGCCGCGGGCTGGCGACCCCGTCGCCCACCTCGGCGACCACCGCGGAGAACTCGTGGCCGATCACCTGCGGCAGGAGCTCGGCCGGGGTGTAGAGCGGGCCGTGCAGGTACTCGTGCAGGTCCGTGCCGCAGATCCCGCACCACACCGGCGCCACCCGGACCTGGCCGGGCGGCGGCGCACCCGGCGCGGGCACCTCCTCGACCCGCAGGTCCTGGTTCCCGTGCAGCCGCGCCGCGAGCATCCGCCCTCCGATCAGATCGCCGTCATGCCGCCGTCGGCGGCCCAGACGGCTCCGGTGACGTACGAGGCCTCGTCCGAGGCGAGGAACGCGATCACGTTGGCGACCTCGGCGGCGGTGCCCTGCCGGCGCAGCGGGATGGTGGCGATCAGCCGCTCGTGCGCCGACGGCCGCTCGACGTAGTCGTTCATGGGGGTGTCGGTGTAGCCGGGGATCACCCCGTTGACCCGGATCCCCTCGGCCGCGTAGTCGTTGGCGAGCACGCGGATCAGCCCGTACACGCCCGCCTTGCTGGAGCTGTAGGCGTCCAGGCCGGGCGCGAGCCCGTACAGGCCGGTGGGGGACGCCGTGCACACCACCGCGCCGCCCCCGCCACGCAGCAGCGCCCGGATGCCGTGCTTGCAGGTGAGGAACATCCCGGTGAGGTTGACGTCGAGCACCCGGCGCCAGACGGCGGCGTCGAGGCGGTCGGCGCGGTCGTCCTGGCCGGCGAGCAGGATGCCGGCGTTCGACACCACCGTGTCCAGCCCGCCGAACGCCTCCTCGGCCTCCTTGACGGCCCGCTCCACCTGCGCCTCGTCGGCCACGTCGGCGGCGAGCGCGATCGCGGCGCCAGCCCCGTCGGCGATCGCGGCGGCCGTCCCGGCGGCGGCCGCCTCGTCCACGTCGAGGCAACCGACGCGGGCGCCATCAGCGGCGAGCTTGAGCGCCGCTGCCCGCCCGATGCCCTTGCCGGCACCGGTGACCACCGCCCGCCTGCCCTCCAGCCGCCCGCCCACGACCGCGCCCCTCACTCGCCCACGTAGGCGACGGCTTCGATCTCGATCAGCATTCCTGGGACCTGGTGCAGGTCGCTGCCCACCGTGGTCCGCGCCGGGTAGGGCTCGGAGAAGCGCTGCTTGTAGACCGCGTTGTAGCGGGGGAAGGAGTTGGTGTCGGCCAGGTGGACGCTCACCTTGACGACGTCGGCCAGCGACGCGCCCTCGGCGCGCAGGACCGCCTCGATGTTGTCGATGGTGACGTTGGTCTGCTCCTCGATGGTGTCGCCCACGACCTTCCCGTCGGGCCCGATCGGGCCGGTGCCGGTGACGAAGATGAAGTCCCCCGCCCGCCAGCCGTGCGAGTAGGCGCCCAGCGGCGGTGCGCCGTCCGCCGCCTTGATCACACGCTTGGCCATGCCCTCCTCCTCGTGCTGGTCACGTGCGGGCGGCGACGCGCCCCCCGACCCGTTCCTCGATGAACCTGGCGACGTCCTCCACCAGGTCGAGCATCCGTTCGAAGTCCTCCTCCGGGGTGGTCAGCGGCGGCTTGAACTTCAGGACGTTGCCACCGATGCCGCCGAACTGGCAGAGCAGGCCGCGGTCGACCGCGTAGCGCCAGGCCTCGGCGCAGGCCTCGGTGGCCGGCTCCTTGGTGGTCCGGTCGAGCACGAAGTCGACGCCGACGAACAGGCCGGGCCCGCGGACGTCGCCGACCGCCCCGAACCGCTCGGCCAGCTCCTGGAACCTGCCGGTGGCGCGGGCGCCCAGCTCCCGCGCGCGGTCGGCGAGCCGCTCCTCCTCCACCACGTCGAGGACGGCCATCCCCGCCGCCGCCGCGAGCGGCTGGTTCATGAACGTGAGGATGTTCCACGGCTCGGCCTCGATCCCCTCGTCCACCAGGTCGGCGCGGACGGCGAGCGCGCCGACCGGGACGCCGCCGCCCAGCGCCTTCCCGGCGACCAGCATGTCCGGGTGCACGCCGAACAGGTCGCAGGCCCAGGTCGCGCCGCAGCGCGCCAGGCCCGTCTGGACCTCGTCGACGACCAGCAGGACGCCGCGGTCGCGGCAGGCGCGCTGCACCGCCCCGTAGTACCCGGACGGGAAGACGACGTGGCCGTTGGGGCCCTGGACGACCTCCATCACGAACGCGGCCACCTGGCCGTAGCCGCCGTCCATGGCGTTCTCCAGCGCGCCGAGCGAGGCCCGCCAGGCGTCCGCTCCCCCGCCGAGGGGGTTGCGGTACGTGTCGGCGTTGGGCACCTGGCGGAAGGTGGGCCAGCGCACCGCGCCCGGCAGCCAGGCGCGGTCCGGCGCGATCCCGGAGAGGCTCATGGTCGCCAGCGACATGCCGTGGTAGGCGCCGTGGAGCGAGAGGACCTCGGTGCGGCCGGTGATCCGCATCGCCAGCTTGACCGCCGCCTCGATGGCGTCGCCGCCGCCGGCGAGCAGCGCGACCTTGGTGAGCCCTTCGGGGGTGAGCCCGGCGAGGCGCGCGCAGTACGCCACCACGGCGTCGCTCTGGTGCAGGATGTTGGTGGTCGGCAAAGTCGCCATCTGCCTGGCGACGGCTTCGGCCACGCGGGGGTTGGCGTGCCCCACCATCGCCGGCCCGGCGGACCCGGACATGGTGTCGAGGTACAGCCGGCCCGCGGCGTCCCAGAGGCGCGCGTTCTCGCCACGGACGAACGTCACGCACGGGTCGCGCCGCAGCGAGTGCAGGACGAACCGGTCCGGCGCGGGCCGGGCTTCGTGGCCGTCCATCGCGCTTCCCCGGTCAGGTCCGCAGGCCGCGGGCTGCCACGCGCCAGACCTTCTCGACGCGGTCGCCCCGCACGCCGACGATCTCGTTGGTCAGGTTGCAGCAGGTGCACGCGTGGAACGGGTAGAAGCGCAGCTTCTCGCCCAGCGCCACCTCGCCCTCGGCGTGGCCCATGCCGTGCTCCTCGGTGAGCCGCTCGATCACCACGCGGTCGTCGGTCGAGAAGGTCATCGCCGGCGGGGCCTCCTGCGCGTTCCCGGCGCCGACGACGCCCCGGTCACCGGAGAACGTCTTGGACCCGCCGTCGATCGTGAGGCCGCCGTCGCCCCAGCGGCTGACCACCCGGCACAGCGCCGTCAGCGCCAGCTGGTCCCTGCCGGCGCTGCCCTCGTTGAGGTGCATCACGTCGTAGAAGACGTAGGTGCCCGCGCGGACCTCGGTGACGCCGGGGACCTCGGCCACGTACCTGCCGGTGAAGCTGCCGCCCGCCGTCACCTCGCGGACCTCGAGGCCGTGGGCGCGCAGCCGCTCGGCGATGTCGACCAGCAGCTGGCCCTCGGCGTGCCCCTCCTCCTCGCGGCTGCGCTTGCCCTCCATGAAGTACGAGCGGTGGGTCGTCAGGCCGTCGAAGTCGACCCCGGGGAGGCCCACGATCGTCCGCGCCAGGCGCTCGATCCCGTCGAGGTCGTGCATGTCGACGCCGCCGCGGCGCATGCCGCTGTCGACGTCGATCTGCAGGTGCAGCACCACCCCGCGGGCCGAGGCGGCCTCGGACGCCTGCCGCACGGCCGGCTCGCCGTCGCAGTTCAGGGTCATGCGCACGCCGCGCTCCGCCAGCTCGGCGGCGCGCGCCCACTTCTGCTCGCCGAACACCGGGTAGGCGATGCAGACGTCGTCGATGCCGGCCGCCGCGAACGGCTCGGCCTCGCTGAGCTTGGCGCAGCAGATCCCCCTGGCGCCCGCGGCGACCTGCAGCAGCGCGACCTCGGGCACCTTGTGGGTCTTGACGTGGACGCGGAACGCGACGCCGCGCTCGTCCATCCACGACTGCCAGTCGCGGATGTTCCGCTCCATCTGGTCGAGGTCCGCGAGGACCAAGGGTGTATCCAGGTCTTCGACCCGACCACCCACCTGGACACGTGGCGAACCGGCCTCGCCCACCGCGGGAAGCGCCATGCCGCGGCCTCCTCACCTGCCGATCCGCGCGTCGGGGCACGGCTGGATCCGACGACGCACCAGCACCGTTGCACCCAAAAATGTATGCAGGTCGAGAGAACGGCGTCAATGTGCAATCCACCGGAGGCGCCTTGTCCCGGTCCCAGAAAGTGTGTACAGTTTCTCGGACTGAGGAGGCTGAGGTGATCGAGTTCCAGGACATCGCCTACGTGCGCTCCGGCGTCGCGGACCTCCAGGCCGCCGTCCGCTTCGCGACCGATGTCGTGGGGCTCGAGCTGGTGGCCTCGGACGAGCAAGGGGTCGCGTACCTTCGGGCCGACGCACGCCACCACTGCCTCGCGCTGGTCGCTGGTCGGTCCGGGGTGCTCGCGTCCGGCTTCACCGTCGCCGACGAGGGCGCCCTGGCGGGCGCGGAGCGCGAGCTCGAACGTCGCGGCTTCGCCGTGCGGCGCCTCGACGCCGCGGCCGCACGGTCGCGCCGAGTCCGCTCCGGCATCGCCTTCGACGACCCCTTCGGCAACCGGCTCGAGCTGGTGACGCAGCAGGAGTCCCTCGCTCGGCCGGTCGCCTTCGGGCGTGCGGCGGGGATCACGGAGTTCGGTCACCTCTGCCTCGACGCGCCAGACGTCCACGAGGCCTACCGGTTCTGGTCGAGCACCTTCAACGCGAAGGTGTCCGACTGGATCGGCGACGCCGCCTGCCTCATGCGGATCGACCCCGTGCACCACAAGCTCGCCGTCTTCAAGGGCGACGGGCCAGGACTGTGCCACGTGAACTTCCAGGTCGCCTCGATCGACGACGTCTTCCGGAACTGGCACTTCCTGGTCGAGCACGGCGTCGAGATCGAGATGGGGCCGGGCAGGCACCCGCAGTCGACCGCCGTGTTCGTCTACTTCCTCGGCCCGGAGAGCTTCACCTACGAGTACTCCTTCGGGGTGCGCCGGATCGAGGACGACGCGGCGTGGCGGCCACGGACCTTCGACCCCGCCGAGCCAGGGTCGATCGACATGTGGCTCGGCCCGACCGCGCGACCGACGACGCAGCCGCAGGCGCGCGACGACCTGCCGGCACAGGTGCCCGAGGTGCTTCCCCTCTAGCCGGCGGACGCCGCGCGCAGCGCGGCGGGGTCGGCGCCCCCGGCGAGGGCGACGGCGTGCGGGACTGCCCGCGGCACGTAGCCCGGCGCGCAGTCCGCGAGCACCCGCAGGGCCGTGCGGGCGAGGTGGTGAGCAAGCCCGGAGAGGGCCGCGTGGTCGTCCCCGGCGGCGAGGGCGTCCAGGATCGCCGCGTGCTCGACGTCACCGGCGGTCTGCCAGTCCGCCGGCTCGGACTGCTGGTAGATCCGGATGTAGCGGACGCTGCGGTCCTCGAGCGACTGCAGCGTGCGCAGCAGCGGCTCGCCCACCCCGGCCGTGATCAGCCGGTGGTAGGCGTGGTGCGCCTCGAACCACCCGGGGAAGTCGCCGATCCGCGCGGCCCGGCGCATCGCGGTGAGCAGCCGGCCCGCCTCCCGGCGCTGGCGTGAGCCGATGGACTCCAGGGTCATCGACAGCGCGAGCGTCTCGAGCACGATGCGGCACGCGTAGTCGGCGTCGAGCTCGACCGGGTCGAGGTCGGCCACGCGCATCCGCTGGTTCGGCGCGAACTCGACGTAGCCCTCCTCCTGGAGCATCCGCAGCACCTCGCGCAGCGGCGTCCTGCTCACGCCGAGCTGCTTGGCGAGCGCCACCTGCGACAGCTTCGTCCCCGGAGGGATGCGGCCGTCGAGGATGCACTCCCGCAGGTAGGCGTGCAGGCGAGGGATGGCCTGCCTGGCCTCGGGGAGGTCCACGCGCTCGATCCCGGGGATGCGGGCTGCCGATCGTGCCATGTGCGCATTGTATGCAAAGCAACGCTCCAACTGCATACACATCCGCCCGAGGGTCTTGACGCAGTGGAGCCAAAGTGCATACAGTTTGGCGAAGGTTTGTGAG
>DASUZB010000282.1:0-10428 GCA_036377075.1 Actinomycetes bacterium
GGCGTCGCTTCGCTCGTCATGACAACCTCCTTAGCTAACGGGTCTTGAGCGTCGGGTTGAGGGGTGCGGGGGTTGGAGTTGGGCTGCTGGATGGATGAGGATCGGCGCCAGGCCAACCGTCCCTCGCCGCCCCTGCGGCACAGCAAGAAGGTGACCGGCTCCAGGCCGCCGGTTCCGGGCAGCCGAGCTGTTCGCCGCCGATGTCCACCAAGCCGAGGTCGCTCGCCAGCGCGGCGTCTGGCCTAGGCCGTCAGCGTCCGGCACCGGCGCTGGAAGGCCGGCGGCCCAGAGGCCCTGCGCAGCAGGGGGGCCAGCGGCCCGGCAGCACGGCCGTCCGACACCTGCTGCGCACCAGCACCTCTACCGGGCGCCTATCGACGACGCTGACCCCTTCGCCATGGAAACGGCCCGCTACCGGCACATCGATCACACCATCCGACCTCACCAAGCCATCGGCGACCGAGTCCCGCCGCAGGCCTACCGCGGGATCTGCGAAGCTCGTAGACCACCACGGAGTCGTGTGCCTGCTCTCAGCAGACCGCGTTGACCGTGAGCGGAGGTGACGACCTGAGCGTGACACCTCGGGGTCGAGATCGGAGCGAACGATGAAGGCAGCCCGCTACAGCCAGTTCGGAGGCCCAGAGGTCCTCGAAATCGTGGAGCTTCCCGACCCGCAGGCGGGGCCCGGCCAGATCCGGGTCGCGGTGCACGCGGCCGGTGTCAATCCGACCGACTGGAAGCTGCGCAAGGGCCTGATGGGCGGGGAGCTCCCGCAGACGACGGGTCGCGAGGTGGCGGGCGTCGTCGACGAGATCGGCGAGGGGGTCACGGACGTCGCTGTCGGCGATCGAGTATTCGGGTTCTCCGACGACGGCGCGGGCGCGGCCGAGCTGGCGCTGCTCACCTACTATGCGCCGATCCCGCCGTCGCTTGGCTTCGCCGAGGCCGCTGGGCTGCCCGTCGCCATCGAGACGGCCACCCGCAGCCTGGACGGGCTCGGCGTGGCGGTCGGGAGCACGCTGCTGGTCAGCGGCGCCGCCGGTGGGATCGGCAGCGCCGCCGTCCAGCTCGCTGTGGCGCGCGGAGCCCGCGTGATCGGAACCGCCAGTCCCGCTAACCACGAGTACCTGCGCTCGCTGGGCGCCGAGCCCATCGTCTACGGCGAGGGCCTCGTCGAGCAGGTTCGCGCGCTCGCGCCTGACGGCGTCGACCTGGCGCTCGACGTCGCCGGGAGCGGCGTCCTGCCCGAGCTCATCGAGCTCACGGGCGGCCCAGAGCACGTCGTGACGGTCGCCGACTTCGCTGGCGCGCAGGAGTACGGAGTGAGGTTCAGCACGGGCTCTGACGGCCGCGCGGTCCACGCCATCGCCGAGATCGGCGAGCTGATCGAGTCCGGGCGCTTCTCGCTCCCGGTCGCGCGGACCTTCCCGCTCGCCGAGATCGCGGAGGCGCACCGGGTCAGTGAGGACGGTCACGTGCGTGGGAAGCTCGTGCTGCTGGTCGGCTGATGCGGCCGCGACGACCGTGTGTGACCCGGCTCGCCAGTTAGCGGCAACGCGGTCGCACGCTCGACGCGATCGCGATTATCTTCGGTGACCGGCTCCCGGCAGCCGAGACCTTCTACGGGTCCTGGGTGTCGGGTGAGGGATGCACGGACGGAGTTGGTGCTGGGCTGCTCGGCGGGTGAGGATCGCGGGCATGCCAACCACCCCTCGCCGCCCTGCGGCACAACGACAACGCGACCGGCTCGAGGCCCGCCGGCTGCGCGCGGCCGAGCTGTTCGCCGTCTACCTGGCCTATGCAACCAGTTCCGCGCCCTCCTCGCCGAGGTGCTCGACCAGCAGGGCGCGCACGTCGTCGCGGACGGCGTCGTGGTCCCACACCGCCCCGGCCAGCAGGTGCTGCAGGCCGTCGGGGTGGCCTGGCCGGCGTGCTCAGCGATCGTCCAGCAGTTCCTGCGTGGCAGGTCGGCCAGCTGGAGTATTAGGAGCTCGCGGCCTTGGCGCGGCCGTCGGCGTAGGCGCGGGCGTCGATGGCGTCGAGGATGGCCAGCCGCGCGTTGTCGACCGCCCACCCGGCGTAGTCGATCGCGGCGGCGGCGTCGTCCTCGGCCCAGTCCGCGTCGCTCTCGGCGGCCATGGCGTCCAACTGTCGGGCTCGCTGGTCGATCCTCGCCCTGACGTCGTCCATCTTGGCGTCGGCGTCGGCCTTCATCTGCGCCCACTTGCTCCGTGCGCTGCCGGCGGCCTGGCCGGCCTGCTGCCGTGCGTCCTTGACGGCCAGGTCGAGGTCGACCTGGGCCTGGTCGATTCGCTGCCTGAGCTGGTCACGGGACTCGGTGGCGGCGGACCGTACCGCCGATTTGGCCTCCGCGACGCGCTGCTGCAGCGCTTCCAGTTGTGCGGAGAAGTCCATGTTCCCCTCCTTGCTCTTGGCTCGACCGCAGGCCGCGCTGGGCGTGGCCGGCGCGGTCACGGCCGGACTCCGTTGCATTCCGCACGACGGTACGGCCGCGGCGGGGTCCTGCCATTGGGCGCCCGTCACGAAGCAGCCGCCCGGCGTGGTACCCGGCGCACAGCCGCTCGCGCGGCGCACTACCGCTAACCTGGCTGCGCGACGACGACCGCTTCACGGGGACCATCGACGCCGTCCGCAGCGAACTCGGCCATGACGGCTTCATCTCGCGGTGCTCGACCGAAGCGACCGCCGCCGCGGAGGCCGACGCCCGCACGCTAGCCGCGGCGGGCCGGTAGGCGCGATGAGCGGCCGAGCCAGGGGGGCGGCCAGGTCGTCACGGCCGGGGCTCCTCCGGCCGCCGCAGGACTGCGGCGCCGAGCCACTGGCTGGCGAGCAGGGCCAGTTCGACCTGCAGGCGGCGCCCGTCGACGGGACGACCGAGGCCCTCCTCAGCCTTGCGGACCCGGTACTGGACGGTGTTCTTGTGCAGCGTGAGCCGTTCGGCGGTGGCCTTGTAGCTGCCGTTCTCCTGCAGAAAGGTGCGGAGGGTGTCGCGCAGCCTGGCGTTGTGGTCCTCGTCGTCGGCGAGCGACCCGAGCGTCTCGACGACCCAGGCCCGCAACAGCTCGATCGAGCTCGACATCAAGGCCAGCGGGGCCACGTCCGTGAAGCTGGTAACGGGTTGCCCCGCTGGACCAGCGGCCAGGGCGACAGCGTGCGCGCCCAACGCCTGCCGGTGGGTGCGGCGGAAGCCGGGGACGCCGGCGCCAGGAGCGCCGAAGGCGAACCGGATCTCGAGTTCCGTCGCGGCGGCGCCGCGGCGCAGGGGAGCGGCGAAATCGTCCCTGGCGCCGAGCGGGAGCCAGGCCCAGGCACTCGACTCGTCCTGCGGAAGGAAGATCGGCCGCCCCTCGCACTCCGCCCGGCGCGCCACCTCCGCGGTCTCGTATTCCAGCCGCGCGAGTGTGCCCCCGCCTGCATCCGCCTTGCCGGCCCAGCAGACCACGCCGACGTGGTGCTGCCTGAGCCGATACCCCAGGATCACCTCGCAGGAGTCGACGTCGACCCGCTCGCCTCGTAGCAGCGCCCGGACGCGGGCGGTCCTGGCCGCGCTGAGGTTGCGCAGCCAGTTCTCCTTCTCGGCTTCGTACGCGGACACCAACTCCTCCGCCACGCCGTCGATGTAGCTGGCGGTGATCTCCGCGATGCGCAGCCCGGCGGCGCTGACGACCGACGCGTCATCGGTGCGCCGACCCACTTCCTGCAAGCACCAGTCCTGGAACTTGGCGGCGCCGATGCGGTACGCACGCAGCAGCGCGGCGATGGGCACGCCACGTTGCGCCAGCCGGCGGGCGTACTCCTCCGCCGCCGCCGGGGCATGCACGCGGTCCACGTCGATGCCGTGCTGGAGCACGTGCAGCACGGTTGCCACGTTCTCGCCGACGCTGGCCTCCAGCAGCGCGAGGACCCGGCCGTCGGCCCGCAGTTGCGGGATCTCCTGCACGAGTAGGTCGTAGATCTCGGCGGAAAGCTCCGCGGCGCGGGGTACGAGCGCTGCGCCGACGTCCGCCACGCTCTGTGCAGCAGCTGGACTGGACTTGTCCACAAACGGATCGTACGCCGCCGCTCCAGGGCTGTCCCGGACGGGATGTGCGCCGGGGACTATCCTGGGCGGCTGCTTCGTGACCGGCGCCCAATGGCAGGACCCCGCCGCCGCCGTACCGTCAGAGGCGGAACGGGAAAGGTGGTGCCGTCATGGGCCTCGCGACGAACCTGCTGCGCAGCGTCAGCGTCCACGCCGACCGCGTCGCCCTCCGCCTTGGGGACGCGGCGCCGACCTACCGCGAGCTCGACGACGACAGCGCGCGCGTCGCCGGCCTGCTGCGCGACCGAGGGGTGCGGCCGGGCGACCGGGTCGGAGTGATGCTGCCCAACACCCCAGAGTTCGCCCTGGTCTACTACGGCGTGCTGCGGGCCGGCGGGGTGGTCGTGCCGATGAACCCGCTGCTCAAGGCGCGGGAGGTCGCCTACTACCTGGGCGACTCCGGCGCCCGGCTGCTGTTCGCCTGGCACGGCTTCGCGGACGAGGCGTCGGCCGGCGCGGAGCGGGCCGAGGCCGAGGCGGTGGTCGTCGACCCCGCCTCCTTCGGCGAAGTGCTGGCGTCGGTGCGGCCCGACCGGGAGGTCGCCGAGCGGCAGGAGGACGACACCGCGGTGATCCTGTTCACCTCCGGCACCACCGGCCAGCCCAAGGGCGCCGAGCTCACCCACGCCAACCTCGCCCGCAACGCCGAGGTGGTGCGGACCGACCTCGAGCAGCTCACCGCCGACGACGTGATCTTCGGCGGGCTGCCGCTGTTCCACTCGTTCGGGCAGACCTGCACCCTCAACGCCGCGGTGGCGGCGGGGGCGTGCCTGACCCTGCTGCCGCGCTTCGACCCCGGGCGGGCGCTGCGGATCCTCGCCGACCACCACGTGACCGTGTTCGCGGCCGTGCCGACGATGTACTCGGCGCTGCTCCACCACCCGGACCGGGCGGCCTACGACGCCTCCGCGCTGCGGGTGTGCATGTCCGGCGGCGCCGCGATGCCGGTCGAGGTGCTGCGGGCCTTCGAGCAGGCCTTCGGCTGCCTGGTGCTCGAGGGGTACGGCCTGTCGGAGACCTCCCCGGTGGCCTCGTTCAACCACCCCGACCGCGAGCGCAAGCCGGGCTCGATCGGCACCCCCATCCGGGGGGTGGAGATGCGCGTGGTCGACGAGCAGGGCGCCGTGGTCCCGCAGGGCCAGGTCGGCGAGATCGCGATCCGCGGCCACAACGTGATGAAGGGCTACTGGCGGCGCCCGGAGGAGACCGCCAAGGCGATCCCGGACGGGTGGTTCCGCACCGGCGACGTCGGTCGGGTCGACGAGGACGGCTACTTCGCCATCGTCGACCGCAAGAAGGACCTGATCATCCGCGGCGGCTACAACGTCTACCCGCGGGAGGTCGAGGAGGTGCTGTACGAGCACGAGGCGGTGGCCGACGCGGCGGTGATCGGCCTGCCCCACCCGGAGCTGGGCGAGGAGGTGGGCGCGGCGGTCGCGCTCAAGCCGGGCGCCAGTGTCACCCCCGAGGAGCTGCGTGACCACGTCAAGGCGCAGGTCGCCGCGTACAAGTACCCGCGGAGGGTGTGGATCGTCGAGGCGCTGCCGAAGTCGGCCACCGGCAAGATCCTCAAGCGGGAGATCGTCCCGCCGGCCGACCCGGGCCGAAAATGAGGCTGCTGCTGCTCGCGCCCCCCGGCGCGGGCAAGGGAACGCAGGGCACGCGGCTCGCCGACCGGCTGGGCATCCAGCACGTTCCCGCCGGGGACCTGCTGCGCGCCGAGGCGCGGGCCGGCACGGGCGCCGGCCGCGAGATCGCCGCCCACCAGCGGCGGGGCGACCTGGTTCCGGACGCGATCGTCTTCGACGTGCTCACCCCGGTGGTAGTCGCCGCGGTCGCCAGTGGCGGCTACGTCCTGGACGGGTTCCCTCGGACCCTCCCGCAGGCGACCGCGGCGGCCGCGCTGGGTGTCAGGCTGGGGCTGACGCTGCACGCCGTGGTCCACCTGTACGCGCCCGAGACCGTGCTGGTGCGGCGGCTGCTCGGCCGCGCCGGGGAGGGCGGCCGCAGCGACGACACCGCGGCGGTGATCCGCCACCGGCTCGAGGTGTTCGCCACGACCACCAGCCCGCTCGTCGCCTACTACCGGGACCGGGGCATCCTGTCCGAGGTCGACGCCGACCAGCCGCCCGAGGCGGTCACCGCCGAGATCCTGGCCCGGCTGTCGCACCGCTCGCCCAGCGGGGAGGACCCATGACGACCCAACCCGACGCCCAGCCCACCCCCGAGGACGTCGCCGACCAGGCCGCACCGCTCGACGCGCTGCTGGTCGACGCGGCGCTGGGCCCGCTGCGCCGCTTCGCCCCCGACGCCTCGACGGTGAGGTTCGCGTTCCACCTCGCCCGCCGCCCGCTCACGACCGGTCGCCGGGTGGCCGGCCTGGCCGCCGAGCTGGCCCGCATCGGCGCCGGCACCTCGACGGTCGCGCCGTCCAAGCGGGACCGCCGCTTCACCGACCCGGCGTGGACCCAGAACCCGCTGCTGCGCCGCATGGTGCAGGCCTACCAGGCCGCAGGGCGGACCGCCGAGCAGCTCGTCGGCGACGCCGAGCTGGGCTGGCAGGACGAGCAGCGCACGCGCTTCCTCGTCGAGAACCTCGTGGCGGCGCTCTCGCCGAGCAACCTGCCGCTGGTCAACCCCGCATCGGCGAAGGCGGCCGTCGACACCGCCGGCATGAACTTCGTTCGGGGTGGGCGTAACCTCCTGGGCGACCTGGCCACCCCGCCACGTGTCCCGGGGATGGTGGACTCCTCGCCGTTCGAGGTCGGCCGCACCGTCGCCGCCACGCCGGGGGCGGTGGTGCTGCGCACCGAGGTGCTCGAGCTGATCCAGTACCGCCCCCAGACCGAGCAGGTCCGCAAGGTCCCGCTGCTGCTCGTGCCACCGACGATCAACAAGTACTACGCGCTGGACCTCGCCCCGGGCCGCAGCCTGGTGGAGTACCTGGTGCAGCACGGGCAGCAGGTGTTCGTCGTCTCCTGGCGCAACCCGGACGCCCGGCACGCCGGCTGGGACCTCGGCACCTACGTGCAGGCGGTGCTGGACGCGCTCGACGCGGTCGAGCGGATCAGCCGCGCCGACCGCGCGGCGCTGACCGGCATCTGCTCCGGCGGCATCATCGCCAGCATCGCCGCGGCCCACCTCGCGGACTCCGGTCGGCAGGACCGGCTCGCCGGGTTCGGGCTGGCGGTCACCGTGCTCGACAGCGCCCGGGCCGGGACGCCCGCCGCGCTGGCCGACCGCCGGCTGGCCAAGGCGGCCACCGCGCAGTCCGGGCGCCGCGGGTACCTGGACGGGCGCGCCCTGGCCGAGGTGTTCGCGTGGCTGCGTCCGGAGGACCTGATCTGGAACTACTGGGTGAACAACTACCTGCTCGGCAGGAAGCCACCGGCCTTCGACATCCTGTTCTGGAACTCCGACACCACCAGGATGAGCGCCGGGCTGCACGCGGACTTCGTCGACCTCGCGATGGAGAACCGCCTGGTCACCCCCGGCGCCATGAGCGTGCTCGGCCGGCCGGTCGACCTCTCCCGGGTGGAGGTGGACGCCTACGTCGTCGCCGGGATCGCCGACCACCTCACGCCGTGGCAGAACTGCTACCGCAGCACGCAGCTGCTCGGTGGCGACAGCCGCTTCGTCCTGTCCACCAGCGGCCACATCGCCGCGCTGGTCAACCCGCCGGGGAACCCGAAGGCCAGCTACCAGACCAACAAGGACAACCCGGCCGACGCGCGGCAGTGGCTGAGGACCGCGGAGACGCAGCAGGGGAGCTGGTGGCCGGATATGGTGGCGTGGCTCGGCGAGCGCTGCGGCCCCGAGCGGCGGGCGCCCGCGAGGCTCGGCGGCGGCGGGCTGCGCCCGCTGGTGGAGGCGCCCGGGACCTACGTCTTCGACCGCTGAGGGGGCGGATCATGTACGAGGGCATCGGCCGATCCCTCGGCACCGACTACTTCCGGATCGGCGACCAGCTCACCCGCGAGGAGCTGGAATACTGGCGGCGTACCAGGGACTTCGTCGACGACCAGGTGCTGCCGGTCATCAACCGCTACTGGGAGCGCGCGGAGTTCCCCTGGCCGCTGATCGAGCAGATGGGCAAGCTCGGCATCGTCGGCGACGGCATCGACGGGTACGGCTGCCCGCCGATGACCCCGATCGCCAGCGGGCTGGTGCACCTCGAGCTCAACCGCGGCGACGGCAGCCTCGGCACGTTCCTCGGCGTGCAGGCCGGCCTGGCGATGCAGTCGATCGCCATGCTCGGCTCGGAGGAGCAGAAGCGGCGCTGGCTGCCCCCCATGGCGACGCTGGAGAAGCTCGGAGCGTTCGCGCTCACCGAGCCGCTGCACGGGTCGGACTCGGTCGCGCTGGAGACCTCGGCCCGCCGCGACGGCGACGGGTGGGTGATCAACGGGGCCAAGAAGTGGATCGGGAACGGCACCCTGGCCGACGTCGTCGTCGTGTGGGCGCGCGACGCCGCCGACCAGCGGGTCAAGGGGTTCCTCGTCGAGAAGGGCGCAGCCGGGTTCGAGGCCAGGCGCATCGACGGCAAGGGCGCGCTGCGGGCGGTGTGGCAGGCCGAGATCACCCTGACCGACGTGCGGGTGCCCGAGGCGAGCCGGCTGCCCGGCGCGAACAGCTTCAAGGACACCGGCCGGGTGCTGGCCGGCACCCGCCAGGCGGTCGCGTGGGGCGCGCTCGGCCACGCGACCGCGGCGTACGACTGCGCGGTGGCGTACTGCAGGGCGCGCCGGCAGTTCGGCAAGCCGCTGGTGAGCTTCCAGATCGTGCAGGACAAGCTGGTCAAGATGCTCGCCGAGGTCTGCTCGATGCAGCTGTACTGCCTGCGGCTCGGCCGGCTCATCGAGGAGGGCAAGCTCACCGACACGATCGCCGCGATCGCCAAGATGAACAACACCCGCAAGGCGCGACAGGTCATCCTCGAGGCACGCGACCTGCTCGGTGGCAACGGCATCCTGCTGGACTTCCACGTCATGCGGCACTTGGCCGACATCGAGGCGATCCACACCTACGAGGGCACCGAGACCATCCAGACGCTCATCGTCGGGAGGGACATCACCGGTGTCGGCGCCTTCACCTGACCAGCCCACGATCCGGTTCGTCGCGGTCGACGGCGTCCGGCTGCGCACCTCGGTGCGCGGCTCGGGCCGACCGCTGCTGCTGGTCACCGGGCTCGGGGCGAGCCTCGACCTGGCCCGGCCGTTCGAGCGGGAGCTGACCGCCCGCGGTGTCCAGGCGGTCAGCTTCGACGCCCCCGGCGTCGGGCGGTCCACCGCGTACCGCTGGCCGCGGCGGATCCCCGGCGTGACGCGGACCGTCGAGGGGATGCTCGACGCGCTCGGCTTCGACCAGGTCGACGTGCTCGGCGTCTCCCTCGGCGGGGTCATCGCCCAGCAGCTGGCCCGCCAGGCACCGCGCCGCGTGCGGCGGCTCGTGCTCGCCGCCACCGGCCCCGGCCTCGGCGGCGTCCCGGCGTCGCCGTCGGTCCTGCTGGCGCTCGCCACGCCGCGGCGCTACCACCAGCCGGACTACTACCGGCGCATCGCCGGGCGCATCTACGGCGGCGCGGCACGCCACGACCCGGACGCGCTGCTGCACGGCTCGGTCGCGCGGTTCGTCCGCCCACCTTCGACCTGGGGCTATCTCGGCCAGCTCTACGCGATCGGCGGCTGGACCAGCGTGCCGTGGCTGCGGACGCTGCGGCAGCCGACCCTGGTCCTGGCCGGCGACGACGACCCGATCGTCCCACTGGCCAACGGGCGGATCCTCGCCCGCTGCATCCCGGACGCGCGGCTGCACGTCGTACGGGGCGGCGGCCACCTGTTCCTGCTGGAACGGCCCGCGCGGATGGCCGCGGTGGTGGCCGGGTTCCTCGAGGACGCGGAGGGCGGCGACCCCGAACGCCCGACCACCCGGCCAGGAACGACCGGCGACACGGATGGAACCACCAGGCGGAAGGAGGCACGGCCGTGAGCGACGACGTGGTCGAGGTGGTCATCGAGATCCCGAAGGGCAGCCGCAACAAGTACGAGTTCGACCACGAGCGCCAGGTGATGCGCCTGGACCGGCGGCTGTTCTCCGCGACGGTCTACCCGGCCGACTACGGCTTCCTGGAAGGGACGCTCGGCGAGGACGGTGACCCGCTCGACGCGCTGGTCCTGCTGGCGGAGCCGACCTTCCCCGGTTGCCACGTGATGGCCCGGCCGGTCGGCGTGTTCTGGATGCAGGACGAGGCGGGGCCCGACGCCAAGGTCATCGCGGTCCTGGACGGCGACCCGGACTACGAGCACGTCCGCGGGCTCGACGACCTC
>DASUZB010000283.1:0-9525 GCA_036377075.1 Actinomycetes bacterium
TGGGGTGGTACGCCAAGCGCCTGGGCCTGCCCGCCGGCCGGGTCCGCGCCCTCGGCGGCCAGCGCCTCGGCCCCGGCCGCCTGCGCGTGCTGGTCCTCGCCGACGACCACGGCCGCCAGCCCACCGCCTGGATCCCCCTGCGCCACCGCCACGGCAGCTGGACGGTGGCGCGGTGAGCCAGCCGGCCACCCCGCGGCGGGTCGCGGCCGCGCAGGTCGGCGGCCTGGTCGCCGCGCTGCTGGCGCTGGCGGTGCTGGCGGGCGCGGCCTCGCCCGGCTTCGCCGTGCCACACCTGCCCGGCCTGCCGCGCCTGCCCGGCCTGGCCCGGCCCGCTCCGGCCGGCGGTCCATCGGGCCTCTTCCCCAGCCGCGCCGGCGACGCCAGCCCCTTCGCGCTGGCCGACATCCCCCGCGCCTACCTGGCCCAGTACCTCGCCGCCGCGCCGACCTGCCCGGCCCTGACCTGGCAGGTGCTCGCCGGCATCGGCAAGGTCGAGAGCGACCACGGCCGCTCCGCCGCCCCGGGGGTCCGCACCGGGCTGAACGCGGCCGGCTGCTGCGCCGGGCCGATGCAGTTCAACCTCACCGACGGCCCGCCGTCGACCTGGGACTCGTTCGGCCAGGGCAACGTGTACGACCCCCGTTACGCCATCCCCGCCGCCGCCCGCAAGCTGTGCGCCAACGGGCTGGCCCAGCCCGGCCCGGCCGCCCGCGACCCCTGCCCGCAGGTGCTCGGCCCGGCGGCGCTGCACCTGGCGCTGCTGCGCTACAACAACGCCTGCTGGTACGTCCACGAGGTCGTGACCCTGGCGCAGCGCTACACCGCCACGGCGGCGGCCACCCTGCGCCCGTCGCGCGACCCGTTCGTGGTCGCGCTCGCCCACGACCCGCGGCTGACCACCACCCGCAGCCACGGCTGCGACCCCGCCCCCGACCTCGCCTCGGGCCGGCTCGACCTGCGGGTCACCTCGCTGCTGGCCGCGATCGCCGACCACTTCCGCGTGCGGATCTCCTGCCTGCGGACCGGCCACTCCACCTACGTGAAGGGCACCCACCGGGTCTCCAACCACACCGTCTGGCGCGCGGTCGACGTCGACCGGGTCGACGGCCAGCCCGTCGGCCGCCACTCCAAGGCCGCCAGGCGCCTGACCCGCTGGCTCGACGGCCTGCAAGGCCCCCTGCGCCCGGCCGAGATCGGCTCGCCGTTCCCGATCGGCCACCGGCCCTGGTTCAGCGACGAGGGCCACCAGGAGCACGTCCACATCGGCTACGGCTACGAGCAGACCCCGGGCTGATCCCAGCGGGGGAGTGGCCCCACGCAGCCGGCGAGCCCGGCCGGGCTCGCCGGCGTGCTCAGAAGGTCACCAGCGGGTGGCCGGTCGCCTCGTTGACCACGAAGTTGAGGAAGAAGAACCCGAAGAACAGGAAGTTCGCCAGCAGCAGCAGGTAGATCCGCGGCGACGGGCGGGCCGGCCGCGGCAGCCGGCTGTTCAGGTAGATGATCACGAAGGGGAAGATCAACGCCCCGAAGTTCGACATGTTCGCCGAGATCAGCACCAGCCGCGCCGGCTGGAAGAAGTGCAGCACCACCGCGATCACCGCGGTCAGCACGACCATGAACGGGTAGTAGAAGCGGCGCGGGTCGCCGGCGATGGTGCGCTGGAAGCGGGGGCTCATGTTGAGCGCGTCGGTCACGTTGCGGACCAGCGCCTCGAAGATGCTGATCTGCGCCTTGTACAGGATCATGAAGCCGATCAGCAGGGTGAAGTAGAACACCCAGCGGCCGTACTCCTGGCCCAGGACGTTGGCCGCGAAGGTCGACACGTTGGCCTGCGTCGGGTGGTCGCCGGAGAGCAGCACCATCTGGCGCATCAGGATGATCGGCAGGAACATCCCGACCATCGAGCCGCCGAAGAAGATCAGCCAGCAGGCAGATGGTGAACAGCAGGATCAGCTCGATCAGGATGGCGACGCCGTTGAACAGCTCCAGCCCCCGGGTGATCCGGCGCGAGGCCACCGCGATGACGAACACCCCGAACAGCAGCAGCACCGCCAGGAACTCGACGATCCCGCCGTCCGCCTCCCCGGGGACGCGCGCGTACAGCAGCGCGAACAGCGCCTGGGCGGCCGCCTTCGCCCAGCCGCCCCAGATCTGCGCGAAGACACCTCCCGGCCCCCACCAGGCGATTCTCCGCACCTAAGCAGAACTCATCAAGCACGCCAAAGCAAATCATCGGGCACCCCTGAAAGACCCCTCGCCCGACCCGGGCGAACCTGGGCAAGTGAGCACGTCGCGTAAGCTGCCACGCATGACCAACCGGGCGGGCGAGCTGTGGCGCGGCCTGGTCACCTGGTACCGGCGGCAGCAGGCGAGGAACCGGGAGCAGCGGGCGCTCGTGCAGCGCCGCGCGCTGTGGGGCGGGCCGCAGGAGACCGACCGGGTGCTGGCCTTCTCCGACGCGATCTTCGCGATCGCGATCACGCTGATGACCTTCAACATCGGGGTGCGGCCGGGGCTGCGCGGCGACGACTTCTACCGGGCGCTGCACCAGCTCCTGCCCGCGCTCGGCGCCTACGTGCTGAGCTTCGTGATCCTCGCCCAGCTGTGGCTCGCCCACCACCGCATCTTCGGCGTGATCGCCCGCGTGGACCACCGGGTGGTGATCCGCAACCTGCAGTTCCTCGGCCTGATCGCGATCATGCCGTTCCCCGTCCGGCTGCTCAGCGACTACACCGAACGGCCGCTCGCGGTCGCGATCTACGCGGTGACCTTCGTCGCCGCGATGCAGCTGCAGCGCCTGATCTGGCTCGACGTGACCCGCCCGGAGCGCCAGGGCCTGCTCACCGAGCCGGTCCCCGAAGAGACCCGCGCGGGCTACAGCCGAGCCCTGCTCGGCATGCTGGTGGTGTTCGGCGCGGCGATGCCGCTGGGCTTCTTCTCGCCGAGGCTCGCGGCGCTGGCGTGGGCGGCGATGATCCCCGCGCGCATCCTGGTGGCACGGATCCGGCACTGAACCGGGGCGAGAAACGGGCTGCGCCGCGGCCCGCGGCGCGGTACAACCTCCCCATGGACATCGAGATCAGGGCCATCACGCCGGACGAGGTCGACGAGGTCGCGCGCGTCTTCGGCACCACGTTCGGGGAGCGCTGGCCGGCCGAGGCGGTCGAGGACGTCCGCCAGGAGCTCGAGTTCGACCGCAGCCTGTGCGGCTTCGACGCCGGCGCCATGGTCGCCACCGGCGGCGCCTACACCTTCCAGCTCGCCCTGCCGGGCGGGACCCAGCTCGGCGCGGGCGGCCTCACGCTGATCTCGGTGCTGCCCACCCACCGGCGCCGCGGCATCCTGCGCGCCCTGATCGCCCGCCACTTCGATGACGTGCTCGGCCGCGGCGAGCCGGTCTCGATCCTGCTGGCGTCCGAGTCGCTGCTGTACGGCCGCTTCGGCTACGGCCCGGCCACCCAGTCGGCGCAGCTGGCGATCGACCGGCGCCACGCCGCGCTGCGGCCGTCGGCGGTCACCTCCGGCCGGGTGCGCATGCTCGGCGCCGAGGAGGCCGGGCGGGTCGTCCCCGAGCTGTTCGAGCGGATCCGGCGCACCTGGCCGGGGCAGGTGAGCCGCGCACCCGCCTGGTGGTCGCTGTGGCAGCGCGACCCGGAGTGGATGCGCGACCGCTGGGACCCGCGCGTGGTGGTGGTCCACGAGCCGCCCGGCGGCGCGCCCGACGGCTACGCCAGCTACCGGCAGCGGGGCCGCTGGACCGACGGGGTGGCCGACGGGGTCGTGCGGGTGGACGAGCTGTTCGCCGCCACGCCCGAGGCCAGCGCCGGCCTGTGGCGCTACCTGCTCGACCTCGACCTGACCGCCGCCATCGAGCTGCGCGACCGGCCCGTGGACGAGCCGCTGCGCTGGCTGCTGGTCGACCCGCGGCGGCTGCGGACCACCCTGCTGGCCGACTTCCTCTGGCTGCGGCTGCTCGACCTGCCCGCGGCGCTGGCCGCGCGGCGCTACGCCGTCCCCGGCCGGCTGGTGCTCGAGGTCGGCGACGCGCTCGTCCCGGCCAACCAGGGCCGCTTCCTGCTGGAGGGCGGACCGGACGGGGCCACCTGCCGGCCGGCCGGGCAGGCCGAACCGGACCTGCGGCTCGACGTCGCCGAGCTCGGCGCGGCATACCTGGGCGGCGTGCGCTTCGCCAGCCTCGCCCGCGCCGCCCGGGTCGCCGAGGCCCGTCCGGGCGGCCTGGCCCGGGCCGACGCGATGTTCGCGGCCGACCCGGCCCCGTGGTGCGCCACCGGGTTCTAGGAGCACCGGACCGGACGGTGGGGGAGTCGAGGAGGGCATCCATCCCGCTCCACGTACGGTCGCCTGCGCTACCATCTCGCAGGTGACCAGCAGATCCGCCACGGCGCAGCACCTGCGCGACCTCGCGCTGCTGCGCCGCGTCCGCGACCGGATCGACCGGGAGTACGCGCAGCCGCTGGACGTCGAGGCGCTCGCCCGCGGCGCGCACGTGTCGGCCGGGCACCTCAGCCGCCAGTTCCGGCTCGCCTACGGCGAGTCGCCGTACGGCTACCTGATGACGCGGCGCATCGAGCGCGCGATGGCGCTGCTGCGCCGCGGCGACCTCAGCGTCACCGATGTCTGCTTCGCGGTCGGCTGCTCGTCGCTGGGCACCTTCAGCACCCGCTTCACCGAGCTGGTCGGCGTGCCGCCCAGCGCCTACCGGCAGCAGGCGGCGCGCGCGACGGCGGGGATGCCGCCGTGCGTGGCGAAACAGGTGACCAGACCGGTCAGGAATCGAGAAGCGCCGGCCCCGAGCCGCAGCTAGCATGACCGCCATGGACATCACCATTCACGCGAGCTTCCTGCCGCACGACGACCCGGAGGCCTCCCTGGCCTTCTGGCGCGACGCCCTCGGCTTCGAGGTCCGCAACGACGTCGGCTACGGCGGGATGCGCTGGATCACGGTCGGCCCCGCCGACCAGCCCGGCACCTCCATCGTCCTGCAGCCACCGTTCGCGCCCGGCTGCGGGATCACCGACGACGAGCGCCGCACCATCGCCGAGATGATGGCCAAGGGCACCTACGCCGCCATCAACCTGGCCACCAAGGACCTCGACGGCACCTTCGAGCGGCTGCAGGCCAGCGACGCCGAGGTCGTCCAGGAGCCGACCGAGCAGCCGTACGGCGTTCGCGACTGCGCCTTCCGCGACCCCGCGGGCAACCTGATCCGCATCCAGGAGCAGCGCTGAGCCTGCGGCGATCGCAGGCCCGACTGACACTCGTCCCCTCCACCTACCGGCCGGTGCTCGCCAACCGGGTGTTCCGGCGGCTGATCCTCGGCTTCGCGGTCTCCTACCTCGGGGACGGGATGAGCTTCGTCGCGGTGGCGTGGCTCGCCATCGAGCTCGCCCCGCGGGCGACCGCGGGGCTGTGGGTCGGCGGCGCGGTGGCCGCCTACACGCTGCCGGGCGTGGTCGGCGCGCTGGCGTTCGGTCGCCGGCTGCGCCGGGTGCCGGCCAGGCGCCTGCTGCTCGCCGACAACGTGGTGCGCGCCGTGTTCCTCGGCGCCGTACCGCTCGCCTGGCTCGCCGGGCTGCTCACGCCGCCGCTGTACGTCGTGCTGCTGGCGGCGTCGTCCCTGCTGTACGCGTGGGGCAGCGCGGGCAAGTACACCCTGCTGGCCGAGCTGCTGCCCGACGAGCAGCGGCTCGCCGCGAACACCCTCGTCAGCTCGCTCAACTTCGCCGCCACGATCGCCGGGCCCGCGATCGCCGGCGTGCTGGTGACGTACGTCAGCGCCGCGTTCGTGCTCGGCCTGGACGCCCTCACCTACGTGTTCCTCGCCGTGCTCGTCGTGCGCACCCGGCTGCCGGAGTCGGGGCACGTCTCCCCGGTCGACCAGGCGGCCGCCCGCGGCGGGTTCGCGTTGCTGCGGTCCCATCCCCAGTTGCTCGGGCTGCTGACGCTCACCTGGTTCTTCAACCTGCTGTACGGCCCGGTCGAGGTCGCCCTGCCGCTCCACGTGACCGGCGACCTGCACGCACCGGGCACGCTGCTCGGCCTCTACTGGATGCTGTTCGGCATCGGCGCGGTGCTCGGCGGGCTCGCGGTCGGCGCGCTGCGGCAGCTGCCGCTCTGGCCCGTGACGGTCGTGATCGTGGTCGGCTGGGGGCTGTCGCTGCTGCCGTTCGGGTTCGGCGTGCCGACGGCCGTCACGGTCGCGTGCTTCACGCTCGGCGGCGCGATCTACGGGCCGTTCGTGGCGCTCTCGGTGACGCTGATGCAGGCGAAGTCGCCCCCGCAGCACCTGGCCGCGATGCTCGCGGCCCGCAGCGCGGCGCTGCTCACCGCATCGCCGCTCGGCACGGCGCTCGGCGGCCCGCTCACCACGGCGCTGGGCGCGCGAGCGACGCTCGGCGGCTCAGGACTCGCCACCGTCGCGCTCGGCGCCGTCGCGTGCGTCCTGCTGCTGGCCCGGCGCAGGAAACCAGTGAGCGCGTGAGCCTGGCGCGCCACCGGGCAGACCCGCTCCTGGCCACCCGGCCCCGGCGCCGGCCACGACGGCGGCCGGATCGTCTTCGAGGGCACACCCACCGACCTCGTCGCCGCCCGATCCACCCTCACCGGCGAGCACCTCGCGGCCTACGTCGGCACCTGACCGAGGCCCACACCGTGGGACGAGTCAGTCACCTGTTCCGACTCGTCCTACTTTCACGCCGATGGCTCGGTCCGGCGTTGGCGAAGGTGTGCGGCGTCGCTACCAAGCGCCTTGAATTGTCCCTACCTGCGCATAGACTCGCGCACCGAAATTGGCGTCTGGGTTGAACGTGCAGGTGGAAACCCGGACACCCTTCCAGTACCTAGGAAGGCAAACGGGATGATGGAGCCTGTGCGCAATCCGCAGGCGCGCCTCACAGGAACTCACGATCGGACTCGGCCTGGGAACCGTCGCTCGGAGCTGGAACGCCTGCTTGACCGCACGGTCCTCGGACCTACCCACCCGGAGCTGGGCACCTGCCCGGCTTGGATGGAAGCTGTTGCGCGGCCCGATTCCCGGCGGCATGGAGCTGCACCACCGTTGCGGTGTCTATGCCTGCTGGAACCCCGAACATCTGCAGATCGTCACGCACGCCGAGAACCAACGGTAGCTGCGGAATACACACTGCAAACACGGCCATCCACTATCGGGCGACAATCTGCGGATCAACCCGAACGGAGCGCGAGTCTGTCGGGCGTGCAACGCAGCCAACCAGCGGGCGTTCCGAGCCCGTCAGAAACCCTAGTTTCGGGCACTTCCGACGTGTCGGGCATTTCGTCCCACGGCAGGCCCAGGGATCCCACGCCCGCGCCGGCCATCAGGGCGCCGGTCAGGTCGACGGCGCGAAATCGGGCGCCGGTCATGTCAACGGCGCGGAGCTGCGCGCCGTTGAGTCAAACGCGCTCGAACCGGGAGCCACGGAGGTCGGCACGAACGAATTCAGCGTGCGAGCACGCTCGCCACGTGCTGACTATCGGCCAGCGACCTGCGTCAGGATCACAGGCCGAGTCCGCCGATCGGTGCGTGGGTCAGCGCACTAGCGGCGATCCCCCATATTATTCGTTATGTTAACCGACCCTCTCCGAGGGTCTCCTTTGGGGGCGTTACAGCACTACTGCTCCACCTGTCCCGTCTCACCGGCCGTTCGGACCCCTTCACGAAGGCGGGTAAGGAGGCGGTTGCTAGAGGGCAAGGGTTTCCAGGTCCACGGCGTCGGCCATGGCCTGGGCGCCTTTGTCGTTGAGGTGCATGCCGTCGCCGCTGTCCAGCGCGGGGTGGATGTAGTCGGGGGCTTCGGGGTTCTCGACCGCTCTGGCCACGTCGAAGACGGCGTCGAAACTGTCGGTGGTACGGATCCAGTCGTTCACCTCGCGTCGGGCGGCGAGGCCCTCGGGGGTACTGATCCCCGGGTAGACGGCGCCCGCGAAGGGGCCGATGGTGGCGGCGAGGACCTTCAGGTCGGCCTTGTGGGCGCGGTGGGCCAGGGCCTTGAAGCCCTCGATGAGGGCGCCGGAGGTGGCGGGAGGCTCGCCGGACATGCCGGGGAGGCCGAGGTCGTTCATGCCGAAGTGCACCAGGACGTGGGTCAGGCCGGGAATCGAGAGGACGTCGCGGTCGAAGCGTGCCAGCGCGTGCTCGCCGACCTCGTCCCGCAGCAGGCGGTTTCCGGCGATGCCCTGGTTGACGACCCATCCCCGCTCGAGGCGCCGGTTGAGGACGTCCACGGAGCGGTTGTTCGCGCCGGTCGTGGAGCCGACCCCTTCGAACCAGGAGTCGCCAAACGCCACGGCGATCGCGGTGTCGTCCGGGGCGAGCACGTCGACGCCCGAGACGTAGAACCTGGCTTCTACCTGCTCAGCCTCGGGGAGTGCGGGAGAGGTGACGTGGTTCCCGCCGGCGACGTGGGCGGTCTCCATGGGCTTGTGGGAGTAGGTGGCCAGGCCTGTCTCCTCAGGGAAGTAGAGGCTGAGGAGCAGGTCGGCGCCGGGGGCGACGGGCAGGTCCATCGGGTCACCGGCGGCCTCTTCTCCCGGCGGGATCGTGAGCTTCTCGGCGCCGTCGAAGGTGAGGGCGGCGGCCTGCCCGTGCTTGGTGCCGGCCGTCGCCGCGGCGATGGTCAAGGGGGTGCGGCCGTAGCGGTTCGTCAGGCGTACGCGGAGGCGTTCTCCGCCGCCGGCCATGTGGAGCACCTGACGCACCGTCTGGTCGGCGAAGCCGCGCGGTTCGGTGAGCTGGATCTGCTCGTAGGGGCTGATCACTGCGGTGCGGAAGCCGGCTGTCCAGATCATGCTCGCTCCATTCGTTGCTATGGGGGAGTATTGCCGCCACCCGATTGCTTCGACGTTGAAGCATACACCTGCTTCGACATCGAAGTACAACGCTTGGGTACGCGGCGCTCGACGCAGTGCTTTGGATTCGAAACATGTACGATCGAGGCATGAGCGCCACCCACCCCGACGCCGGCGCCGATGGCGTCCAGGCGCTCGATCCCCAGGAGCTGGGGGCCTACTTCGTGCTCATGGAAGCCGTCAGCCTGCTCCAGCACCAGGTCGAACAGCAGCTACGTGCTGAGGGCGACATCAGCTACGTGCAGTTCCAGCTCCTGGCCCGCCTCGCCGACGCCCACGGCCAACTGACCATGACGCAACTGGCCGACGGCGTCGTCTACAGCCGCAGCGGCCTCACCCACCAGGCCGGACTACTGGAAAAGGCCGGCCTCATCACCCGCGGCCCCCATCCCTACGACCAGCGCGCCACCCTGGTCACCATCACCGACAACGGCCTGGCCCTCCTCGGCCGCGTCCTACCCGGCCACATCCAGGTCACCCGCCGCCTGCTGCTCGACCCCCTGACCGACGACGACCTGCACCAACTCGGCGACATCATGACCCGCGTCCGCGACCACATGCGCGCCCAGCCACCCCGCTCCGCCGCCCCCCGCAAACGCCGCCCGAAACCCACCTCCCCGCCCCCGGCCTGAAGCCCTA
>DASUZB010000284.1:0-49150 GCA_036377075.1 Actinomycetes bacterium
GCGCCGGGTAAGGCGCGGCGGTCGGCCTGCCGATGACCTTGCCGGTACCGGTACCGGCGCCGGCTCGAGGAGGTCAACGGGTGCGCAGGGCGATCCTGCTCGCGGTCGTGGTGGCGGCCGTGCTCGCCGGCCTGGCTCCGGTGCCGGTCGCGGCCGGCTCGGCGCCCACGCCCGGGCGCATCCGCGGCCTCCGCGCCGCGACCCAGGCGATCGTCGTGACCGGTGGCTCCTGGCGCGACACCCGCGCGACCGTGCGCGTCTACCAGCGGTCCGGGAACCGGTGGAGGCTGGTACGGGGGCCGATGCCGGCGCGCGTCGGCCGCCACGGCTTCTCCGCCCACCGCCACGAGGGCGACGGCACCACCCCCGCGGGCATCTTCGGCCTCGTCCACGGGTTCGGCAGCCTCCCCGACCCCGGCGTGCACGGCTTCGGCTGGCGGCGGCTCGGGCGCGGCTCCTGCTGGTCGGGCGAGCGGGCCGACTACAACCGCTGGGTCGCCGGGCGGCGCTGCACCGCGCGCGACGAGAACCTGTGGAAGTCCCGGCGGGTCGCCTACCGGTACGCGGCGCTGATCGACTTCAACTACCGCAGGCCCGTCTACGGGCGCGGCAGCGGCATCTTCCTCCACCAGCAGACCGGTAGGCCCACCGCGGGGTGCGTCTCGCTCCGCGCCGCCGACCTGGTCGCCGTGCTCCGCTGGATGCGCCCCGGCGTCCGCATCGTCATCGGCCCGGCGGGCTACGTCACCAGGCTGTAGGCACGCGACGGCCGACCGGCGCGGCCCGGGACTGTCCCGTGGACCGGTTGGGCCATAATCGCTGGCATGGCCGAGCGAGTGAGCAGCCCGACCTTCGTCGGGCGCACCGAGGAGCTGCGCCGGCTGGAGGCGGCCCTCGAGCGCGCCGGCGCGGGCGAGCCGGCGATCACGCTGCTCGGCGGCGAGGCCGGCGTCGGCAAGACCCGCCTGGTCGGCGAGCTGGCGGCAAGGGCCGAGAAGGCCGGCGCGCGGGTGCTGGTCGGCGGTTGCATCGAGCTGGGCGACGGCGCGCTGCCCTACGCCCCGATCGTGGAGGCGTTGCGGCACCTGGCCCGGACGCTGGACCCGGCCTCCCTGCTGGCGCTCGCCGGGCCGGCGCACGGCGAGCTGGCCGGCCTGCTCCCCGAGCTCGGCGACGGGCCACCGGGGCTCGGCGACCCGCAGGGCATGGCCGGCCACGGCCAGGCGCGCCTGTTCGAGCTGCTGCTCGGCATGCTCGACCGGCTCGGCCGGGAGCAGCCGCTGCTCCTGGTCGTCGAGGACCTGCACTGGGCCGACCGCTCCACCAGGGACCTGCTGGCCTTCCTGGTGCGCAACCTGCGCGCCGGGCGGGTCCTGCTGGTCGCCACCTACCGCAGCGACGAGCTGCACCGCCGCCACCCCCTGCGGCCGTTCCTGGCCGAGCTGGCGCGCTCCGGCCGGGTCGAGCGGGTCGAGCTGCAGCCGTTCGGCCGCCAGGAGCTGGCGATCCTGCTCGAGGGCATCCTCGGCGCGGCGCCCGACGGCGCCGTGGTGGACGACGTGCTCGACCGTTCGGAAGGCAACCCGTTCTTCGCGGAGGAGCTGGTCGCGGCCGCCGCGCACCGCGCCGGCGCGGTCCTCCCGCCGAGCCTCCGCGACGTCCTGCTGATCCGCTTCGAAGCGCTGTCCGACCAGGGCCAGGCGGTGCTGCGGGTCGCCGCGGTGGCCGGCAGGCGCGTGCAGCACGAGCTGCTCGCCCAGGTCGCCGGCATGGCCGAGCCGGACCTGCTGGACGGGCTCAGGAACGCGGTCGCCCACCAGGTCCTGGTGGTCGACCCCGACGGCGACTCGTACGCCTTCCGCCACGCCCTGGTCCAGGAGGCGGTCTACGCCGAGGCGCTGCCGGGCGAGCGGAACCGCCTGCACGTGGCGTTCGCCACCGCGCTGGAGGCCCGTCCCGAGCTGGCCGCCGGACCGGCCGCCGCCGCCGAGGTCGCCTCCCACTGGGACGCCGCCAACGACCAGCCCCGCGCCCTGGCCGCGTCCGTCCGCGCCGGCCTGCAGGCGCTGTCCGGCTACGCCTTCGCGGAGGCCCAGCGGCACCTCGAACGCGCGCTGGAGCTGTGGGAGCACGTCGCCGACGCGGCCGAGCGCGCCGGCCTCGACCACCTCTCCGTGCTCACGCACGCCTCCGACGCTGCCGGCCTCGCCGGCGACCATGCCCGGGCGGCGGCCCTGGTCAGGGCCGCGCTCGCCGAGATGGACGTCGCCGCCGACCCGGCACGCGCCGGCGTGCTGCACGAGCGGCTCGGCCGCCACCTGTCGCAGACGGGCCACCCGGACGCGCTGGAGGCCTACCAGACCGCCGTCCGCCTGGTGCCCACGGAGCCGCCCTCAGCCTACCGCGCCAGGGTGCTGGCCGGCCTCGCCCGGATGCAGATGCTGGCCACCCGCTTCGACGAGGCGACCGCCACCGCCGAGGAGGCGATCGGCCTCGCCGGCCAGGTCGGCGCGCGCGGCGCCGAGGCGGGTGCGCGCACCACCCTGGGCGTCATCCTGACCGTGCGCGGCGACCTCGGCCGCGGCATCGCCGAGCAGGAGGCCGCGAAGGCCATCGCCGAGCAGGTCGGCGACCCCGAGGAGCTGGCCCGCGCGTACACCAACCTGAGCGACGCGCTGCTCACCGCCGGCCGCTTCGAGGAGGCGCTCTCGCTCGGCCTGGAGGGCACCGAGCAGGTCCGCCGCCTCGGCCTCGGCGGCTTCTACGTCGCCTTCCCGGCCGCCAGCGCCGCAGCGGCGCTGTTCTGCCTCGGCCGCTGGGACGAGGCCGAGCGGCGCCTCCACGAGGCGCTGCGCAACGACCCCGGCCTCAGCGGGGCCAACCTGCTGGTCCAGGCCGCCGAGCTGGAGACGGCGCGGGGCGACTTCGACGCCGCCGGCGAGACGCTCCGGGCGGCGCGGCAGGCGGGGCGGACGGTCGCGGCCGGCACCACCCAGGTGGCCACCCAGCTGTTCGCGCCGCTGCTGCACGTCACCGCCGAGCTGGCCTGGTGGCGCGGGCATCCCGAGGAGGCCCGCCACGCGATCCACGACGGCCTGCAGGTGGTGGCGGGCAGCTCCGACCCCCGGCTCCTCCCGCCGCTGCTCCTCATCGGCCTGCGGGTCGAGGCCGACGAGGCGCAACGGGCCGCCGCCCGCCGCGCCGGGGGCGAGGCCGAGCAGGCGCGGAATGCCGCCCGGGAGCTCGTCGAGCGGCTCAGGGCAGCGCTGCAGGTGACGGGTGAAGGGTGGCGGCCGCTGCCTGGCGTCCTGGCCGATGCCGCCATGGCCGAGGCGGAGTTCGCCCGCGCGCAGGGCAATGCCGACGCTGGCCTCTGGGAGCAGGCCGCCGGCCATTGGGAGGCGCTCGGGCAGCCCTACCCGGAGGCCTACGCCCGCTGGCGCGCCGCCGAGGCGCTCGCCCCCGACCCGTCCCGCCGCGCGGTCGCCGAGCGCCTGGCGCGCCGCGCCTTCCAGGTCGCAGCGGAGCTCCGCGCCCGGCCGCTGCGCGAGGAGGTCGAGGCGCTGGCCCGCCGCGCCCGGCTCCGCCTCGACGACGAGCAGGGAACCGATGCCGCCGTCGCGGCCCCTCCCCCGTCGCCGGCCGCGGAGCTCGGCCTCACCGCCCGCGAACGGGAGGTCCTGGAGCTGGTCGCCGCGGGGCGCTCCAACCGGCAGATCGCCGAGGCGCTGTTCATCAGCACCAAGACGGCCAGCGTGCACGTCTCCAACATCCTGGCCAAGCTCGCCGTCGCCAACCGGGTCGAGGCCGCCGCGGTCGCCCACCGCCTCGGCCTCGGCGGCGACCCCGCCGGGTAGTACGGGACGAAACTCGGCGCTCGTCATCCAGCGGCGTGGGCCTGGCTCCGCAGCGGCTCCACCGACGAGACCAGCACCGGCCGCCGCTCCTCGGCGGAGCGCTGGGCGGCCAGTGCGACCGCCACCGGCGCGCGCCCGTCCTCGCCGCCGACCTCGGCCGGGCGGCCCTCACGCACCGCGTCGACGAAGGCCTGCAGCTCCGCCGCGTAGGCGTCGGCGTAGCGGTCGGTGAACCAGGGCTTCGGCCTGGCGCTGCGGGCGCCGTCCGCGTCGACCAGCGTGGTCCGGTCGAGCGGCTCGTTGCCCACCACGATGGCGCCCTCCGAGCCGAAGACCTCGGCGCGCTGGTCGTAGCCGTAGCTGGCCTGGCGGCAGTTGTCGATCACGCCGAGCGCGCCGCTCGCGTAGCGCAGCGTGACGATGGCGGTGTCGACGTCGCCCGCCTCGCTGCCGATGGCGGGGTCGACCAGCACCGCGCCGAGCGCGGTCACCTCTTCGATCTCGTCGCCGACCAGGAAGCGGGCCACGTCGAAGTCGTGGATGGTCATGTCCATGAACAGCCCACCGGACTCCCGCAGGTACTCGATCGGGCCGGGCGCCGGGTCGCGGCTGGTGACGCGGACCAGCCGCGGCCGGCCGATGCGGCCGGCGCGGACCTGGTCGCGGGCCTGGCGGAAGCTGCGGTCGAAGCGCCGCTGGAAGCCGACCTGCAGGGTGACGCCGGCGCGCGCGACCGCCTCGAGCGCCCGGTCGATCACCGCCAGGTCGGTCGCCACCGGCTTCTCGCAGAAGACGTGCTTGCCGGCGGTCGCGGCGGCGTGGATCAGCGCGGCGTGGGTCGGCGTCGGCGAGGCGATCACCACCGCCTCGACGGCCTCGTCGGCGAGCAGCTCCAAGTGTCCCTGGTGGACGGTGCCGGCGCCGAGCCGCTCGGCGACCGCGGCGGCCGCCGCCGGCAGCGGATCGGCGACGGCCACCAGGCGGGCGCCGCGCAGCCGCTCGCCGAGGTTGCGGGCGTGGACCCGGCCGATCTTGCCGGCGCCGACCAGCCCGACCCCGAGCGGCGCCCGCTCAGCCACCGGCGACGCCCCCCGGGACCAGCGACCGCGCCAGGCGGGTCATGGCCGCGTGCGCCCGCTGTGCCGGGACGGGGCTGAACAGCTCGAGCGAGAGCACCCCGTCGTAGCCGGTCTCCAGCAGGGTGCGGTAGAAGCCGTCCAGCGGCAGGGCGCCCTCGCCGGGCAGGACGCGGTCCTCGTCGGCGAGGCCGGCGAGCTCGCCGGCGGGGGCGTCGTTGACGTGCACGAGCGCGACCCGGTCGGGGTCGCAGGCGCGCAGCTCGTCGAGGCCGCTGCCACCGAGCGACCAGTGGAAGGTGTCGATCACCACCCGGCCCGGGTGCACCGCCAGGGCGCCGGCCAGCGTGCGCACCGCCGACCAGGCGAAGCCCATGAACTCGAAGGCCAGCTCGGCGCCCTCCTGGCGGCAGACCTCGGCCAGCGCCGCCACCGCGTCCTCGAGCCCGTCGCGCCGCCGGCCGGGCACGCAGACCACGTACGGCGCGCCGCCCGCCGCCGCGGCGGCCGCCTGCCAGCGCGCGGCCTCGCGCAGGTCCCGCTCGCCCGCGCCCTCCAGCGAGTTGACCGACAGCGCCCGCAGCCCGCGCGCCTCCAGGCGCCGGCGCAGGTCGGTGACGCCCGCCAGCTTGGGCGCGCGCAGCTCGACCAGCTCGAAGCCGGCCGCTGCGGCGGCGTCGAGCTCCTCGTCGAGGCTGCAGGGGCCGAGCGTGGACCCGTTGAGGGCGATCTGCACGGCTACTTCTCCCTGATCACGCCGAAGGTGAGGCCGGCGACCAGGTAGCGCCTGGCGAGCAGCGCCAGCACCAGCGGCAGCGCCATCGCGACCGCGCCGGCGGCGGCCATGTCGTTCCAGATCACCTCGAACTGTGTCACCAGCCCCTGGACCCCGACCGGGAAGGTCTGCGACCGGGGCGTCGCGGTCAGGATCAGCGCGAACAGGAACTCGCTCCAGGTGAAGATGAACACGATGATGCCCGAGGCGAGCAGGCCGGGCGTTGCCAGCGGCAGCAGCACCCGCCGGAACACCGTCCAGCGGTCGCCGCCGTCGGTGTAGGCGGCCTCCTCGAGCTCGGGCGGGATCTCGTCGAGGAACCCCTTCAGCATCCAGATGGCGAACGGCAGGTTGAACAGCGAGTAGATGAGCACCAGCGCCTGCGGGGTGTCGTACAGGTCGGCCGTGCGCACCAGCGCGAAGTACGGGATCACCACCGCCACCGGCGGGAGGAAGCGCAGCGACAGGGCGCGGTTGAGGACGCCGCGGCGCAGCCGCGGCGAGGCCCGCAGGCGCGTGATCGGGTAGGTGATCAGCAGGCCGAGCGCCAGGGTGACCAGCACGGTCACGCCGCAGACCAGCAGGCTGTTGCGCAGCAGCGTCAAGAAGCCGCGCTCGACCAGCACCCGGTGGTACGCCTCCAGCGTCGGCGCGTGCGGGTACAGCGTCACGTCGCCCCGGTACAGCTCGCCCTTGCTCTTGAGCGAGGTCACCAGCAGCCAGTAGAGCGGCACCAGGTACACCAGCCCGACCACGCCGAGGGTCAGCCAGGCGAGCAGCCTGGCAGGTCCGCGCCGGGGCCGGGGCAGCGCCCGCGTGGCCATCAGCCCTCCTCCACCTTCTCGACCTTCTCCACCGGCAGCACGCGGGTGACCAGCGAGTACAGGATGCTGACCACCACCAGGACGGTCACCGCCAGGGCGGCGGCCTGGCCGTCGTCGAAGAACTTGAACTCGATCCGGTACAGGTACAGGCTCAGCAGCTGCGTCGAGCTGCCCGGCCCGCCGCCGGTGAGGATGAAGATGTGGTCGAAGACGCGCAGCACGTCGGCCACGCGGAAGAACAGGATCAGGACCAGCAGCGAGCGCAGGTAGTTGAACTCGATGTGGCGGAACAGCGCCCAGCCGCCCGCGCCGTCGACCCGCGCGGCCTCGACCATCTCCCGCGGCACCGTCTGCAGCCCGGCGAACAGCACCAGGTAGACGAAGGCGGTCCACTGCCAGACGTCGACGCTCGCCACCGACAGCATCGCCAGGAACGGGTGGCTGAGGAAGCCGATCTCGTGGTCGGTGATGCCGCTGCGCACCAGCACCTGGTTGATCACGCCGTAGCCGGGCGCGTAGAAGAGGCGCGCGATCACGCCGACGGCCACCGGCGGCACCACCAGCGGGACCACCGCCATGACGAAGATGGCCGCCCGCGCCGCCGTGGAGCGGATCATGCGGTGGACCAGCAGCGCCAGGCCGAGGCCGAGGAGGATCTCGGTCGGCAGCACCAGCACCGCGTACAGGCCGGTCGCGGTCAGCGCGTCGTAGAGCAGCGGGTTGTGCAGCGCGCGGCTGTAGTTGCGCAGGCCGATGAACTCGCCCGTCTGGGCGCTGAGCGACTGCTTCACGGCGAGCGCGAACGGGTACGCGGCGATCGCGAAGATCACCCCGAGGACCGGCCAGAGCAGCAGCATACTCAGCCGGCGCTCGCTGGCCTCGCGCCGCCCGGCCCTCGCGCGGGCGAGGGCCGGACGGGCTGGAGCCGCGTGCTGCGCGACCGGGTCGGCCATGGTCGTGCGGTCGTCGCCGCTAGCCGTAGTACCCGGCCTGCTGCATCGTCTCCTTGATCTGCGTGGCCGACTTCTTCACCGCCTCCTCGGCCGTGGTCTGGCCGGAGAGGGCGGCGTTGAGGTTGGTGCCGAGGATCGTCTCGACCGCGTTCCACTGGTCGGTGCGCGGGCGCCAGTTGGGGCCCGCCTGCAGCGACTTGGCCAGCGCGGCGAAGTAGGGGTTCTGCTGGTTGAGGGTGGGGTCGTTGAGCAGGCTCAGGCGGCTGGGGATGCCGCCCTTGGCGACGTACTGCTTCTGGATGTCCGGCGAGGTCAGCCACTTGATGAAGTCGGCCGCCGCCTGGCCGTTCTTGGACGCCTTGGGGACGCCGAGCAGCCAGTTGCCCATCATCCCGAAGCCCTTGCCGCTGGGGCCGGCCGGGATCGGGGCGTAGGCCACCTTGCCGCCGACCTTGGAGACCGACTTGTTCTCGACGATCTCGGTGATCTCGCCGGGCCAGACGGTCGACTGGTACGCCTGCCCGATCGCCATCAGCCGCGAGCGGTCGGCCGCGTCGACGTTCTCGGCACCCTGCTCGCCGACGGACTTGAGGTCTTGGACCAGGAACTTGACCGCCTTCAGGGACTCGGGCGAGTCGATCTTCGGGGTCCAGTTGTCGTCGAAGACGTCGCCGCCGAACGACCACAGGATCGGCAGGAAGTCGGCCACCACCGGGTTGGTCGCCTTGCCGCGCACGACGTAGCCGGCCAGCTTGCCCTTCTTGTTGAGCTTCTTCGCGTTGGCCAGCACGTCGTCCCAGGAGGTCGGCGCGGCCGACAGGTCCTTGCGGTACATGAACATCTCGACGTTGCCGACGATGGTGATGCCCAGCAGGTGCGCCGGCTGGCCCTTGGCGGCCGGCGGCACGGGCCCGTGGGGCGGCGGCCAGGTGCCGACGTCGTAGACGATGCTGGGGATGTCGGGGTCGCGCTGGAAGCCGTAGGTGGAGTCGAGCGGCGTCAGCCAGCCGCCGGTGCCGAACTTCGGCATCCAGGGGTCGTCCATCATCACCAGGTCGTAGGAGCTGGCGTTGGCCTGGAACGTGGTCACCAGCTTCTCGAACAGCTGGTCGTAGGGGAACTCGACGATCTCGACCTGGACGCCCTTCTGCTGCTGGTACATCGGGGCGATCGCCTTGAGCGCCGCGTCCTCGTTGCCTTGGACCGCCGCGATGGTGATCTTCGACGGCTTGCTCGCGCCGCCGCCCTTCTTCTCCGAGCCGCCGCAGCCGGCGAGCACGAGGGCGGCCACGGCGACGGCCACGGCCAGGGATCTGGAGAAGCGGGTGCCCTGAGCGCTCATGCGCGTCCCCTCCCTCCGGGCGAAATCGGTTGCATAAACCGATTTCGTAGGCCTACACGACCCGATCGGGCATGTCAAGCTCGCCGGAGGCTACCGCGGCGGGCCGGTGGAGGCGCGCACCACCAGCCGCGGCTCGAGGACGTGGCGCTGCTGGGCCACCCCTCCACCCTGGATGAGGGCGACCAGCAGCTCGGTGGCGCGCTGCGCGATCTCGGCGGCGGGCTGGTGCACGGTGGTGAGCGGCGGCACGGTGAAGGCGGCGATGTGGATGTCGTCGAAGCCGACCACGGAGACGTCCTCGGGCACCCGCAGCCCGGCGGCGGTGATCGCGCTCACCGCGCCGATCGCCGACAGGTCGTTGGCGGCGAACACGGCGCTGAACTCGAGGCCGGCGTCGAGCAGCGCCCTGGTCGCGCGGTGGCCGCCGTCCTCGGTGTAGTCGCCGGCGGCGACCAGGCGGGGGTCCGGCGCGATCCCGGCGGCCTCCAGGGCCTCCCGGTACCCCGCCAGCCGCTCGCGGCTGTGGCGCAGCCGCTGCAGCTCGGCGCCGGCGACGTGCGCCACCCGCTCGTGGCCGAGGGCGAGCAGGTGCTCGGTGGCGCGGCGGGCGCCGAGGCGGTTGTCGACCTGCACGAGCGGCACGCTGGGGATGTCGATGTCGCGGTCGAGGCAGACGATCGGGAACCCCTCCTCGACGAAGCGGGCCAGCCGCGCCGGCGGCAGCACCAGGCCGTCGACCAGGGCGCCGTCGACCTGCTTGGCGCGCAGCAGGTTGAGGTAGTGCTCCTCGCGCTCGGGGTTGCCCTCGGTGACGCACAGCAGGATCGCGTAGTCGCGCTGCAGCGCGTGCTGCTGGATGCCGCTGATCAGTGAGACGAAGAAGGGGTCGGGGATGTCCGGCAGCAGGAACGCGATCGTCTGGGTGGACTTGGTGCGCAGGCTGCGCGCGATCGTGTTGGGGCGGTAGCGCAGCTGCTCCACCGCCTGCGCCACCGCCCGGTGGGTGGTCGGCGCGAACTGCCCCTTGCCGTTGAGCATCCGCGACACGGTCGAGGGGGAGACGCCCGCCAGCCGCGCGACGTCGTAGATCGTCGGCCGCGCGGGCCTCGTGCTTGCGTTCTCGCTCACAAAGGGGAGCGTACCAGCTTGGTAAATCGGTTGCGTAAACCGGTTGCGCAAGCCTTGCCTTGACAGCAGCGTTCGCGGCATTTAGAAGCTTTCATGGTGGTGCGATAGGAATCAGCGGACGAGCGGCTGGCGGCCCAGCTCGCCGCCGCGGCCGAGGAGTCCGGCGAGCTCGACGGCGGGCTGCTCGCGCGCCGCACCGCCGCGGCCATCGCCGGGCAGCGCGGCCTGCCCCCGAGCGCACCAGGGCGGGGTGGCGCAGCCAGGCCGAGCTGCTGGCGAGGGTTGGCGCCGAACCGGGCGGGCTCGACCGGCAGGTGCGGCTCGCCGACCCGCGCCTGCCCCGGCAGCCGCTGCGGATCGCCCTCGCCCAGCGCCTGTTCGAGACCTGGATCCACGCCGACGACCTGCGCACCGCCATCGGCGACCCGCCCGCCCCGCCGGACGCCCGCGAGCTCGGCCTGATCGTGGCGTTCGGCGCGCGCGTGCTGCCCGCCGCGGTGCGCCTGCTCGGCGTCGACCGGACCCACCACAGCGCCCGCCTGGTGCTCACCGGCCCCGCGGGGGGCGACTGGACCCTTCCGCTGCGCCCCGGCGACCCGGCGCGGCCGCCCGACGTCACCGTGACCATGGACGCGGTGGAGTTCTGCTACCTGCTCGGCAACCGCCGCGACCCGGTCACGGTGCCGCACGCGGTGGAGGGCGACGCCGCGCTCGGGTCCACCGTGCTGCGCGCGATCGCCACGGTCGGCTGCGACTTCCGCCTGGAAACGGGGTAGCCCTCCCGCCGGCGTGGCTCAGGCGAGCTCGTAGTCCCGCTGCGTGCGGGCGTAGGTCGCGAAGGCGTCCAGCGCCTGCGGGTTGGCCATGGCGTTGCGGTTGGCCGCCTGGTCGGTGGGCACGCCGAGCAGGATCCGCCTGACCGGGACCTCCATCTTCTTGCCCGTCAGCGTCACCGGGATCTCCGGCACCTGGACGATGCGGTCGGGCACGTGGCGCGGGGAGCCGTCGCGCCGCAGCCGCTCCCGGATCGCCCGCTCGGTGGCGTCGTCGAGCTCGCGCCCGCCCCTGAGCTTGACGAACAGCGGCATGAAGGAGCCGCCGTCCGGCAGCTCGAGGTTGACCACCAGCGCGTCCTCGACGTCCTCGAGCCGGGCGAGGGTGCGGTACAGCTCCGCGGTGCCGATGCGCACCCCCTTGCGGTTCAGGGTGGCGTCCGAGCGCCCCAGCACGAAGCAGCCGCCGCGCTGGTTCACCCGGAAGTAGTCGCCCTGCCGCCACACCCCCGGGTAGCGGTCGAAGTAGGTCTCCCGGTAGCGGCTGCCGTCGTCGTCGCCCCAGAAGCGCAGCGGCATCGACGGCATCGGCGCGGTGATCACCAGCTCGCCGAGCTGGTCGACCACCGCCTCGCCGCGCTCGTCGAAGGCGTAGGCCGCCACCCCGAGGTGGCGGGCCTGGATCTCGCCGGCGCGCACCGGCAGGGTCGGCACGCCGCCGACGAAGCCGCAGCAGCAGTCCGTGCCGCCGCTGCCGGTCGCCACCCAGAGGTCTTCCTTGACGTTGCGGTAGAACCAGGCGGTGCACTCCGGCGAGACCGGCGACCCGGCCGGGAAGACCGTGCGCAGCGCCGCCAGGTCGAAGCGCCTGCCCGGGACGATGCCCGCCCGGCTCATCATGTCCACGTAGGCGGGGTTCGCGCCGACCAGGGTGGCGCGGCTGTCCTGGGTGATCCTCCACAGCACGTCGAGGTCCGGGTGGGCGGGGCTGCCGTCGTACAGCACCGGCGTCACGCCGAGGGCCAGGGACGACGCCAGGAAGTTCCACATCATCCAGCCGGTGGTGGTGAAGAAGAACAGGCGGTCGCGTGCGCGCAGGTCGAGGTGGAAGGTCTGCAGCTTGAGCTGCTCCAGCAGGATGCCGCCGTGCCCGTGGACGATCGCCTTCGGCAGGCCGGTGGTGCCGGAGGTGAACAGCGTCCACAGCGGGTGGTCGAAGGCGACCTGCTCGAACTCGAAGTCGCCGGCCGCCACCGGCGGCCGGTCGAGCACCTCGTCCCAGCCGACGGACGGCGTCGCCAGCGGCGCGGGCTCTCCTGGGCGCAGCAGCGGCAGTTGGACGACCCGCTCGAGGCTGGGCAGCCCGCCGACGACCTGGCGCAGCTCCTCGCGGCGGTCGAACTCTCGACCGCCGAAGCGGTAGCCGTCGACGCCGAACAGCACCTTCGGTTCCAGCTGCTGGAAGCGGTCCAGCACGCCGCGCCAGCCGAAGTCGGGCGAGCAGCTCGCCCAGACGGCGCCGACGGCGGCGGTCGCGAGCATCGCGACCACGGTGTGGGGGACGTTGGGCATGTAGGAGACGACCCGGTCCCCCGGCGCCACGCCCACCTCCCGCAGCCAGGTCGCCAGGGTGCGGACCCGCGCGGTGAGGGCCTCCCACGGCAGGCCGGTCAGCGGCGCGGTCTCGCTGCAGAACAGCAGCGCGTCGCTACCCGGCCGCTCGCCCCGCAGGACCTGCTCGGCGAAGTTCAGCCGCGCACCCGGGAACCACGTCGCGCCCGGCATGGCGCGGCTGGCGAGCACCGCCGTCGGCGGGGCGGACGCGCCGACCCCGAAGTAGTCCCAGAGCGCCCGCCAGAACGCGTCGAGGTCGCGGACGGACCAGCGCCACAGCTGCTCGTAGTCGTCGAAGCGCAGCCCGCGCTCGTCGGCGAGCCAGCGCACGAAGGCGCTGAGGTTGCTGCCCTGCGCCCGCTCGGCGCTGGGCGTCCACAGCAGCTCGCCCTCGCGGACCTCGCCGGAGGCCTGCCCGACCGCCATCGGCCCTCCTCGTGCGACGACGGCCACAACGATGACAGCATGTCAGCGTCAACGTCGAGGCGTTGGAGGAGCGACCCTTGCGCGCGGTGCGGCTGGACCGGTTCGGTGGGCCGGAGGTCCTGCGGGTGGTGGACGTGGACCGGCCCTCCCCCGCCGAGGGCGAGGCCCTCGTCCGGGTGGTGGCGGCCGGGGTCAACCCGGTGGACTGGAAGGTCCGCGCCACCGGGGGCGGCGGGCGCTTCGGCACGCCGCCGCTGGTGCTCGGCTGGGACCTCTCCGGGGTGGTCGAGGTGGTCGCCGACGGCGTGTCGGCGTTCGCCGCCGGCGACGAGGTCTTCGGCATGCCGCGCTTCCCCGATCCGGCAGGGTGCTACGCCGAGTACGTCGCCGCCCCGGCGGACCAGCTGGCGGCGAAGCCATCGGCCCTGGACCACGCCGCCGCGGCCGGGCTGCCGCTGGCGGGGCTGACCGCGTTGCAGGTGCTGGACCTGGCCGAGGTCGAGGCCGGCCAGCGGGTGCTGGTCCACGCCGCCGCCGGCGGCGTCGGGCACCTGGCCGTCCAGCTCGCCAAGGCCCGCGGCGCCGAGGTGGTCGGCACCGCCCGGGCGGACAAGCACCCGTTCCTGGTCGAGCTCGGCATCGACCAGGCGGTCGACTACACCACGGCGGCGTTCGAGGAGGTGGTCGACGGCGTCGACGTGGTGCTCGACCCGGTCGGCGGCGACTACGCCCGTCGCTCGCTCGAGGTCCTGCGGCCCGGCGGGGTGCTGCTCATGATCGCCGGCCGCGCCGACGAGGCGCTCACGGCCGCGGCCGGTTCGGCCGGGGTGCGGATCGTCAGGCACCTGGTGCACCCGGACGGACCGGGGCTCGCCCGCCTCGCCGACCTGGCCGAGCGCGGTGCCCTGCAGGTCGCCGTCGAGCGGGCGTTCCCGCTGGACCAGGCCGCGAAGGCGCACGAGCTCGGCGAGCGCGGCCGCACCCGCGGCAAGCTGGTCCTCTCCGTGGCCCGCCCAATTGGCCCCTAGTACTCCAGCCGTAGATCGTGAGCTGGCCGGTTGGACACGGCCAGGGCGGTGGGGAGCGCAGGGCGGCAGGGAGCGGCACGCCGCCACCAGCGCCGAGGGTTCGGCCACCGGCACTTGCCATACTGGCCGCGATGAACGCCGCTGCGCTGGATGCCGACTGGCCGCGACTGTGGGCGCTGGCCGAACGCTTGGCCCAGCGCGCCGGTGGTGACCCTGACTGCGTGTTCTTCCCGCTTGGCCTGCGACTCCACGGCCCCGACGGGGACCGGTGGGACTACGACGCCACGCCGGTCAACGGCACGACGTTCGCCTCCACCGGCGGCGACGGTGTCCACTTCGGGCTGCTGCATGGCAGCACGGCAGCGTCGCCGGCCGCGCCGGTTGTGATGACGGTGCCCATGCAGTTCGACGCCCCGAACCACGTGGTGGGCGCGAGCCTGCGGGAGTTCTTGGCGTTGGGGTGCCGCACCGGTTACTTCCAACTGGAGCAGCTCGCCCACCCGTGGGGCCGCCAGGACGAAACCAGCCCCCTGGAGACCGGCCACTGGGATGCCGGCTGGGAGGGCTGGGACGGCCTGCAGGAGGCCATCCCGCCGGTGGAGCTGCTGGCGGCGCTGACCCAGGAGTTCGACCTGACGCCATGGGCGAACGTGGAGCAGCGCTTGGCAGAACTCGAGGCCCGTTACCTACCTGTGGTGCAGCTGCGCCAGCAGCGGCCGTAGCCGCGCTCTGCAGCCAGGTAACGATCTACGGCTGGGGAGTACTAGGTGCCCTGCTCTCCAGTGACCTAGAAGCAACCAGATGAGATCGGCTCGGACAGCGCGGAATGGACACTGGACCGAGACCTAGCCGACACCAGCGCCCTCGGTGAGGTCGGTAATATCGATCCGGCCTTACCACTCATCTGGCCCAATCGCTTCGAGCGTAGGCGCCAGTCGTTTACGGCGGCGAGGTCGTCTGGATGTCCTCTCCAAAGCCACTACTCCCAAATGATCCGCCTTCGATAGGGCGCTACAAGAATGCCGGTCGCCTTGGCCGGGGCGGGATGGGCACCGTCTACCTCGGCAGCGACGAGGGCCGCAAGGTTGCGATCAAGATCATCCACAAGCACCTCGCGGTCGACCAACGCTATCGCGAGCGGTTCCGGCGTGAGGCCGACCATGCTCGGAGGGTCAGCCAGGCGTTCATCGCGCCGGTCCTCGAGGTCCAGCCAGCACGCTCCTAGCCTGACGTTCGCGGGCGGCACCTGGTATCTCTCCTGGGTCGGAACCGACGACCAGCTGAACCTGCTGGCCTCCCCCGATCCCCTGAGCTACCCCACCTCCGGCAAGGCCCAGCTGGGCGTGTTCAGTACGTCCAATCCGGCGATCGTGAGGCAGGGCATCTGGCTGCTCGCCTTCACGCAATCCAACGACGACACGATCGGCCTGCTCGCCTCCAAGCAGGACAGCCCGAACTTCGTCAACCAGCTCAGCCTGGACGTGCGAAGCGCCGGCACCAGTATGGCGAGCTTCGGCGGACGGCTATTCCTGGCGTGGGCGGATGAGGATCAACAAGCCATCCACGTTGTGGCACTCACCTGAACCAAGCAAAGCCGCGAACTCACTCCCCTGCCGCCATTCAGTCACTCCATCCACCCACCCTCGCCGGCTTGAACGGCACGCTTCTAGCGTGGCCGTCGTCAGGCCGTCTGGAGGCCGAGCAGGCGGGCGGCGTTGTCCTTGAGGATCTTGGGCCGCACGGCCGGCTTGAGGTCCAGCCGCTCGAAGTCGGCCAGCCAGCGGTCGGGCGTGATCAGGGGGAAGTCCGAGCCGAACAGGACCTTGTCCTGCAGCAGCGAGTTGGCGTACTGCACCAGCAGCGGCGGGAAGTACTTCGGCGACCAGCCGGACAGGTCGATGTGGACCTGCGGCTTGTGGACCGCGACGGCGAGCGCCTCGTCCTGCCACGGGAACGACGGGTGCGCCAGGACGATCGGCATGCCGGGGAAGTCGGCGGCGACGTCGTCGACCAGGATCGGGTTGGAGTACTTCAGCCGGATCCCCGCGCCCCCCGGCGCGCCCGCGCCGATCCCGGTCTGCCCGGTGTGGAAGACCGCCGGCAGGCCGAGCTCCTCGATCGCCTCGTACAGCGGGTAGGCGGCGCGGTCGTTCGGGTAGAACTCCTGCACGTTGGGGTGGAACTTGAAGCCGCGCACCCCGTGGTCCTCGGCGAGGCGCCGCGCCGCGCGGGCGCCGGCCCTGCCCTTGGCCGGGTCGATGCTCGCGAACGGGATCAGCACGTCCGGGTTGGCCGCCGCGGCCTCGGCCACCTCCTCGTTGGGCACCGGCGGCCGCCCCAGGGCGGCCTCGGCGTCGACCGGGAAGACCACGCACGCCATGCGCCGCTCCCGGTAGTACACGGCGATCTCCTCCACCGTCGGGGCGCGCTCGCCCGCGACGCTGAAGTACGCGCTCGACGCGTCCAGCAGCTCAGGAGGCAGCGAGCTGTGGCCGTCCTTGGAGACCTCCGCGTGCGTGTGCACGTCGATGGCCACCAGCTCGGAAAGCTTCATGGCGCAGAAGTCACCTCCAATCGATACCTGTCACGGCCCGCCGAGCCAGCCGACCTCGTCGCAGCCGAGAACCTGGCCCGAGGCGATCGCCTTGTCCAAGGCGACCACCAGAGCGCCAGCGAAACGACGGTCACGCAGGAACCGCCTCGGGTCCGTGTACAGCAAGCCGGCGTGGGCGCTAGCCTGTGCCGCCAACGCACGGCGCAGGACCTCGAAGTCCTTCACGTTCTCGGTTACGAGGCAACGGTTCTGCTCGGTCGCCCATTCGAGAATTTGCTCGTCCGCAAGGCCGACCAGCCCGGGATCGGCTGCCACGGCAGCCACGTCGTGGCCGCGCTTGGACAACTCCGCGGCAATCTCGGGGGAGAACATCTCGTCGAGCAGGAGCCTACTCACGACAACAGCCGCCGCTCCCGCTGCCAGAGCTCCTTGGCGACGCGCTCGGCCTCGTCGGCCTCGCTGATCTGCTGCTCGATCTCGTCCGGATAGGCCGCCCAGTAGTTCAGCGCGATGCGGACCTTGGCAGGCCATAGCCCCATCGTCTCGACGGCGAGGCGAACCACCGCCTCGGCGTCCAGGTCGGGCTCGGCCGCCCGAGCGGAGCGCACCACGCGCACGACCTCCCAAACGTCGGGCCCGCCGATCAACACGGCCCGCCGCCCCGAGGGCCCATCACGGAACAGCACTCCGGGATGCTCCTCCATGCGCAGCCCTTCGTCGACGAACCTGCTGGTCAACGCGGACACGCTGAGCCCCGGTCGGGCACGCACGTAACGCTGCAGCCGCTCGAGGACGGCCGCGTCGAACCGCACGGCCCGTGGTGTACTACTCATGGCTACAGTGTAGCCAATTGTTCCACTTGATGCCCCCGGACGGTCGATAGCATCGGCGACGCTGGCTTCTGGTTCGCTCAGCGAGCTAGCGCTCAGTTCCATGGCTCGAGGCTATCCGGCCGGGCGGGTCCCACCCAGGCCCTCAGCGGATCTGTGGATTGTGCGAATCGGGCGCTGCCCTAGGCGGTGGGCGACCCTCAGCCGGAGAGCGTGCGCAGCTCGGCGGCGAGCAGCGGGCGCACCTGGTCGGCGATGCGGTCCATCTCGTCGTTGGGGACCACCCGGTCGGCGGGCTGCCGCAGGTGGTGGAAGATCCGCGGGCCGCGGAGCTGGTGGGGCAGGTCCGCGCGGCGGGGGACGACGTGGACGTGGAGGTGCGCGAAGCCCTCGGCCTCGGCGAACATCGCCACGTAGGTCTTGGGGACGTCCAGGATGCGTTCGAGCGCCCGTGACAGGGCCACCAGCAGCGGCCCGAGCGCCGCCCCTTCGGCCCCGGTGAGCTGCCCCATCGAGGTGACGTGGCGGTGCGCGACCACCACCATCCAGCCCGGCATGGTGCTGCCGAGCGCGTGGGCGACCCGCCAGTTGCCGTCGTCGAAGACCCGTTCACGCGGGGGCAGCTCCGCAGCCGGCTGCCCGTTGACCCGGCACGAGTAGCAGTCCTCCACGGCGGCTCCTTCGCCTACGCGGGGCCGAAGTGGTCCAGCAGCGCGCGGGCATAGTAGTCCTCCCAGCGCTCCTCCCTGGGCTGCTCGGCGTACTCCCTGTCCAGGCGCACCAGCAGGTAGGTCAGCTCGCTGCGGACCACCTTGCCGCCGAGCAGGTCGGGAAGCTCGGACAGCGTCACCAGCCACTGCGAGTACCACGACGCCCAGTCGTCGTCGGCCCCGTCGGTGATGCGGTACACCTGGTGGTGGGTCTCGGCCGCCTCGTGGAGCAACCCGCTGACCTTCTCGGCACGCTCGCTCACGCTCTCGTCTCCTCCGCTCGGCCGGCGCGGCGAGGCCCGCGCCCGGTTGCATTGTCGACCGCGACGGCAAGTGCGTGGTGCCGTCCTGCCGGACTCTGCCTGGCTGGCCCTTGACCAGGCCAGGGGGTAGGCCGAGAGTCTGCCGGACGCGTTCAGGGACGTCGCTACGAGGGGGGCAGCGTGTTCATTCAGGTCATCCAGGGGCGGGTGGTCGACCCGGACGGCATCAAGCGGGCGTCGGAACGGTGGCTCGACGAGCTCCAGCCCGGCGCCGACGGCTGGCTCGGCTCGACGGCCGGCATCACCGACGACGGCCGCTTCATCAGCGTGGTCCGCTTCGACTCGGAGGAGCTGGCGCGCCGCAACAGCGACCGGCCCGAGCAGGGCGCCTGGTGGAGCGAGGCGTCCAGGCACCTGGCCGACCCGGCCTTCCACGACTCGGCCCGGGTGCACCTCTACCGGGGCGGCGGGACCGACGACGCCGGCTTCGTCCAGATCATCCAGGGCCACACCGAGGACATGGAACGCCTCGCCACCCTCGGCCGGGCGCAGGAGCAGGTGCTCGCCGTGCAGGCCCCCCACGTCCTGGGCATGACCGTGGCCGAGCACGCCGACCGGCCGGGCGACTTCACCCAGACCGTGTACTTCACCTCCGAGCAGGAGGCGCGCGCCTTCGAGCAGGAGCACCCGGCCCAGTCCGACCCGGCCCTCGCCGAGATCTTCAGCCTCCAGAGCGAGCTGCGCTACCACGACCTGCGCAACCCGTGGCTGCAAAGCCCCGACCAGTAGCCCGCCAGGGCGGTTTGCGCCCCCACCCCTCGGGTAGACGCCGACGACGTCGTCCACCGAAAGGGCGTGAACCAGCGTGCTCACCATCACCCCAGCGGCAGCCACCGCGATCAACGCGATCGTCTCGTCGTCACCCGTGCCGGAAGGCGGGCTGAAGATCTCTGGTGCGCCGCAGAACGACTCGCAGGTGGCCTTCCAGCTGTCGGTCGCGGACGGCCCCGGCGAGCACGACGCCGTGGTCGAGGAGCAGGGCAGCCGCGTGTTCGTGGAGGAGGCGGCCGCGCCGTTCCTGGACGACGCGGTGCTCGACGCCCGGGTCGAGGAAGGCCAGGTCCGCTTCAGCCTGCGGGAGTCGCCGCCGCAGCCGTGACCGCCTCACGCGCTCAGAAGCGGTCGAGCGGCGCGATCCGTGGCGCGATCGCCGAGTTGAGCTGCAGCAGGACGATGAAGGCGATGCTCACGTACGTGTTGGCCAGGCACAGCAGCAGCCCGATCGCGTACAGCGCCTGGTAGACGACGATCCGGCGTGCCTGTGCCGAGCGCACCTCGGCGGTGGCGGCGCCGCCCATCAGCCCGGCGCGCACCGAGTACCGCAGGCTGGCGAACAGCACCGCGCCGAGCAGGAAGAGGTTGAGCCAGTAGATCAGCAGGGCGAGGCGGTAGGTGATGAACTCGGCCAGCAGCGCGGTCGAGAACGGCATCAGCGTCACGCCCAGCAGGAACAGCAGGTGGATCCAGGTGAGCTGGCGGTCGCTGCGTTCCAGTTGGCTGAGCTGCGCCTGCTGGCCCACCCAGAAGATGCCGAGCGTCAGGAAGCTCATGAAGTAGGTGAGCAGGTGCGGCGCGAGCGCCGCCAGGACGTGCCAGACGACCTGCTCGGAGCGGAGCGACCCGGCCACCCAGACGGGGTGCTGGGCGTGCACCGCGTCGACCACGGGCACGCGCAGCTCCAGCACGAGCAGGGTCATCGCGACCGCGAAGATCCCGTCGCTCAGCGCGGCGATCCGTTCCAGGCTGCTCCCCGCGATGCGGTGGTAGAAGCTCGGCATCTGCCTCCCGGGCTCCGGCACGGCGCCCGACGGGCGCCGCTCTGCGGCGCATGCTAGCGCCGGGGCGCCAGGTAGCTGGCGGCGCGGCCACGGCGGTGGGTGACACGACGACGCGCCGACGGTCTATCCTGACGAAGCTCGCGAACGTCTCTCCGGTTCGATGAAGGTGGATGAGTTCCTGATCAATCTCTGGTATCCGCTCCAGCAACCCGTGCTCTCCTTACAAGACGAACCTACGGACCGTGGGGGACCGGCCGAACCAAATCAGGCCGTTCATCCGTACTCGACGCCGAATGCACCCGACTGGACGAGGGGGACACATGGGGCGCATCGAGGTTGACCCGGGTGAGCTGCGGACGTTGTTGAGAGTGGAGGCCACCTACGGCACGCTGCCGGGTGGCTCCTGGATCGACCCGGACGCCCCCCGGCCGCCGGTCGGGTTCCGCGTCCGGCTCCCGGGCAGCTGGAAGGACGTCGACCTGGACCCCGCGACCTCCCACGGCTGGGTGCGTTCCCACGTGCGCGAGCGCGTCGATGCCGCCCCGGAGCTGGCCCGCCACCAGCGCCGGATGCGCCGCGCGCTCGGCGAGTTCCTCGACGACTGCCGGGCGCAGGGCCTGTTCCTGCTGCGGCTGCTCCCCGCGGAGGGAGCCGACCAACCGGAGGACCTGGTCGGGGCGAGCCTCGCCCTGGCCTGGCGGCGGCTCGCCGGCAGCGGTCGGGTCGACGTCGACGGCCTCGCCCGGTCGATCGCGAGCACCCCGGCGGCCCCTGGCGAGCCGGCCACCGGCCGGGCCGTCGCCGTGGTCGAGCTGCCCACCGGACCGGCCGTCCACCTGCAAACCAGCCAGCTCGCCGCCGCGCCTGGACGGGCCGGCCAGCGGCGCAGGACCGTCCTGAGCCAGTTCCTCGTGCCGGTCCCCGGCCTGCCGTGGGTCGGCATGGTCACCGCCGCCAGCGCCGACCGGGAGCTGGCCGACGGCATCGACGCGCTCGCCGACGGCGTGGCGAGCAGCCTGGAGTTCCTGCCGCCGCGCAGCCACCGTGGCGAGGGCACGACGGCGGCGGGCGCCGGGGCCGAACGGGTCGGCTGACGGCCCTGGGCCGGTCAGCGGGCCAGGGTGCCACCGCTGCGGACGCTCTCCGACCCGGTGAGCCGCTGCGCCAGGTAGACCGGGACGATCGAGAGCAGGATCGCGATCACGCCGACCGCGTTGACGATCGGGCCCTGGTTCGGGCGCGAGTAGTTGCGCAGGATCCAGATGGGCAAGGTGGGGTCGTCGCCGACGGTGAAGGTGGTGACGATCACCTCGTCGAAGCTGAGGGCGAAGGCGAGCAGCGCGCCGGCGAGCAGCGCGGTGCGGACGGCCGGGAAGGTCACGAAGCGGAACGTCTGCAGCGGGTCCGCGCCCAGGTCGAGCGAGGCCTCCTCCAGGTTGCGGGCGGTGCGCCGCAGCCGGGCGGCGACGTTGTTGAAGACGATCACCATGCAGAAGGTGGCGTGGCCGACGATGATCGTGAGGATCCCGAACGGCAGGCCGCCGAGCAGCGGCGCCTGCGAGAAGGTCGCGTTGAGCGCCATGCCGGTCACGATCCCCGGCAGCGCGATCGGGATCACCACCAGGAACGAGATCGTGTCCCGGCCGAAGAAGCGGTAGCGCTGCACCGCGAAGGCGGCCAGCGAGCCGAGCACCAGGGCGATCAGGGTCGCTCCCAGCCCCACCCGCACCGAGGTGAGCAGCGCGGAGCGGGCGCCCGGGTTGGTGAGCGCGCGGCCGAACCACTGCAGCGAGAGGCCCTCGATCGGCCAGCGCTGCACGCGCGAGCGGTTGAACGCGTACAGCGTCAGGACCGCGATCGGCGCGTACAGGAACGCCAGGGTCAGCCCGGCGGCAACCCGCAGGGCGATCCGTGCCAGGCGCGACTGGACCATCAGGCCTTCCCGATCGAGGCGGCCACTACAGGCTCTCGAACGCCGACAGCCGGCGGGCCACCAGTAGGTAGACGATCATGATCAGGATCGGCACGGTGGCGAACGCCGCCGCCAGCGGCAGGTTGCCGGCGACGCCGACGTTGGCGTAGACGACGTTGCCGATGAACTGGGTGCTCGAGACGAGCTGCGGGGTGATGTAGTCGCCCAGCGTCAGCGAGAAGGTGAAGATCGACCCGGCCGCCACGGCGGGGAACGCCAGCGGCAGGATCACCCGCCTGAAGGTCATCAGGCTCGGCGCGCCGAGGTCGCCGGACGCCTCCAGCAGCGAGTCCGGGATCCGTTCCAGGCCGGCGTAGATCGGCAGGATCATGTACGGCAGCCAGAGGTAGCTGAAGACGAGCCAGGTGGCGACGTTGCCGAAGCCGGGCCCCTCGATGCCGAGCGGCCGCAGCGCCCAGTTGAGCACGCCCTCCTGGGACAGGATGATCCGCCAGGCGTACACCTTGACCAGGTAGCTCGCCCACAGCGGCAGCAGCACGGCGACCACCAGCAGCCGGCGGGCGCGCGGGGTGGCCACCTTCGCCATGGTGAAGGCGATCGGGAACGCCAGCACCGCGGTGGTCAGCGTCACCGCCGCGGCGATCGCGGCGGTCCGCAGCGTGATCGAGCGGTACACGGGCTCGGTGACGAGCTCCTGGAAGTTGCGCAGGCCGAACTGCTTGATCAGGTTGCCGAAGTCGTCCAGCTGCCAGAACGCGGCGGCCAGCAGCACCGCCAGCGCGCCGAAGTAGGCCAGCACCAGCCAGCCGACCGGCCCGGCGAGCAGCAGGCCGAGCTGCAGCCGCCGGTGGCCGCGCAGCAGCCGCGCCACGCGGCGCACCGGCCCGCCGCGCCCACCGGGTGCGGTGGCGACCGAGGTCACCACCGCACCCCCCGCCGGCACGCCGCCTACCCCTTGATGGCCGTCCATGCCTGGACCCACTGGGCGTAGTCGGTACACGCGTCGCCGCGGCTGTCGCCGCACTTCCTCACCGGGGTGGTCCACAGGGCCACCTTGCCGAAATAGCCCTCGTCGTTGGCGTGGAAGATCTTGCAGTGGTTCTTGTCGGCCGTCTCGGCGCACGACAGGCGGTTGGCCGGCGCCTCGCCGAAGAACTCGGCGACCTGGGCGTTGACCTTCGGCGAGACGATCCAGTCCATCCACATGTACATGCAGTTGGGGTGCTTGGCCTTGGACGAGATCATCCAGGTGTCCGACCAGCCGGTGGAGCCCTCCTTGGGCAGGGTGACCCCGACCGGCACCTTCTCGCCCTCGAGCAGGTTCGCGATCACCTGCCAGGTGGTCCCGACCACGGAGTTGCGGCTGGTGAACGCCGCCACCTCCTTGGTGTAGTCCGACCAGTACTCGCCGATGACCTGGCGCTGCCCCTTGAGCAGGTCGACCGAGGCCTGGAGCTGCTTGTCGTCCAGCTCGTAGGGGTTGGTGATGCCCAGGTCCGGCTTGGTCGCCTTGAGGTACAGGGCGGCGTCGGCGATGTAGATCGGGCTGTCGTACGCGGTGACCTTGCCCTTGTACGGGGAGTTCGGGTCAAACACCACGCCCCACGAGTCGGGCGCCTGCTTGACCACGTCGCTGCGCCACATCAGCAGGTTGGCGCCGCGCCCGTGGGGGATGCCGTAGTTGACGCCGTCGACGGTGTTGTGCGGCTTGTTCTTGAGCGCGTCGTAGACGTCCTTGTAGTTGGGCACCAGGCTGGTGTTGACGGGGCTGACCTCGCCGGCGGAGATCAGCCGCAGGGTGGCGTCGCCGGAGGCGGAGACGCCGTCGTACTTGCCGCTCTTCATCAGCGTGACCATCTCGTCGGAGGTGTTGCCGATGGTCACGTTGACCTTGCAGCCGGTCTTCTTCTCGAACGGCGTCACCCAGTCGACCTTCGGGTCGGTCGAGCCGTTCTCCACGTAGCCGGCCCAGGCGACCAGGTCGACCCTGCCCTCGCCCGCGCCGAGCTGGCTCAGTGCCTGGGGCTTGGAGGATCCGCCGCCGCCCCCTCCCCCACCACCGCCGCCGCCCCCGCAGGCGGCCAGGGCCAGGAGCAGCCCGACGACCAGGATGGCCCTACGACGACGCACCACGTTGCCCACCTTTCTGTCGCGGCCGTCACTCAAGACAGCAGCAGGTTGTGCTGCCGATCCCACACCAGGCGCACCGGCCGCCCCATGGCGGCCAGCGCCTCCATCGACGAGGTCGTAAGGTTCTGCTGGGTCACCACCAGCTCGCCGCCGGCGTCCAACCGCACCACGAAGCGGGTCTGCGAGCCGAGGTAGGCGACGTCGGAGACGACCCCGGTGGCGCTGCACTCGCCCGCGCCGGCGGTCCCGTCCGGCTCGGTGATGCGGATCTTCTCGGGCCGGACGGTGAAGGTGCCGTCCCGGCCGGTGATCGCCCGCGCTGCCTCGCCGGCGAGCAGGTTCGAGGTGCCCACGAAGCCGGCCACGAAGGCGCTGCCCGGCCGCTCGTACAGCTCGGCCGGGGTGGCGACCTGCTCGATGCGGCCCTGGTTGAAGACCGCGATGCGGTCGCTCATGGTGAGCGCCTCGTCCTGGTCGTGGGTGACGAACACGAAGGTGATCCCGACCTCGTGCTGGATCGCCTTCAGCTCCCGCTGCATCTCCTCGCGCAGCTTGCGGTCCAGGGCGCCGAGCGGCTCGTCGAGCAGCAGCACGCTCGGCCGGTTGACCAGCGCGCGGGCGAGCGCCACGCGCTGGCGCTGGCCGCCGGACAGCTCCGACGGCCGCCGCCCGCCGAAGCCCTCGAGCCGCACCAGCCGCAGCGCCTCGGCGACGCGGCGGTTGCGCTCCGCCTTGGCCACCTTCTTGACCAGCAGGCCGTAGGCCACGTTGCCGGCGACGCTCATGTGCGGGAACAGGGCGTAGTCCTGGAACACCGTGTTGACGTCGCGCTCGTACGGCGGCCGCCCGGTGACGTCCTCGCCGTGGAGGAGCACGCGGCCGTCGCTGGGCGTCTCGAACCCGGCGATCAGTCGCAGGCAGGTGGTCTTGCCCGAGCCGGACGGGCCCAGCAGGGAGAAGAACTCGCCGGCGCGGACCTCCAGGTCGACCCCGGCCACGGCCTCGACGTCGCCGAACCGCTTGACCACCCCGGCGAGGCGGACGGCTGCCTGGCCGGGCTCCCGCGCCGGGGCCTCCGCGGGCTGCCCGATGGTGTCCAGCGTGTTCAGCGGCGAGCCGCTCCCGTCCTGGCCGGATCCAGGCTGGGAGGCAACCTCGTCAGGACCTGTCATCCGCCTCCTCTGCCGCAGCCACGCGCGGCCTCCCACCAGACCGGCGAGCCGCGGCCAAAGCATGACGGGAGAGGAAGCGCCCAGCAAGAGCACGCCATCGCGCCGGCTCGGTCGGCGACATACCCGGCAGGACGTGGCAACCTGGAGCGCATGCCGATCGTCCCCCGCCTGCTGACCTTCCTCACCGTGGCCGCGCTGGCGGCCGCGTGCACCGCGGACCAGCCCAGCGGGCGCGACCACGGCACGGCGGCCGGGCCTGCCGCCGCGACGACCACCACCGCGGCGCCCGCGCGGCGCCCGGCCCACGCCGGCGGCGCCACGGCCGCGGAGGCGCCCGCCTGGAGGGTCGGCGCCAGGCCGCTGCCGCTGCGGCCCGACGGCTTCGGCAAGGTGCTGCCGACCCCGGCGCCGCTGCGCGACCGCAGGTTCCCCACCGTCGACCGGCTCCCCCCGCCCGGCGACGGCCGCTTCCACTCGTCGATCGAGCCGGTCAGCGCGGCGGTGCGTGCCCGCATGGGCACGGCCTGGAGCGCGGGCTGCCCGGTGCCACTGGCCGACCTGCGCCACCTCACCGTCAGCTTCCGCGGCTTCGACGGCCGGGCGCACACCGGCGAGCTGGTGGTCAACCAGCGCGTCGCCGGCCAGGTCGTCGGCGTCTTCGCCAAGCTCTACCGGGCGCGCTTCCCGATCGAGGAGATGCGCCTGGTGACCGGCGCCGACCTGCACGCCCACCCGAGCGGCGACGGCAACAACACCGCCGCCTTCGTCTGCCGCACGGCCCGCAAGCAGGCGCGCTGGTCGGCGCACGCCTACGGCCTGGCGGTCGACGTCGACCCGTTCCAGAACCCCTACCAGCGCGGCGACCTGGTCCTGCCGGAGCTCGCCAGCGCCTACCTGGACCGCGGCCGCGTGCGGCCGGGCATGATCCGCCCCGGCGACGTGGTGACCAAGGCGTTCGCCGCGATCGGCTGGACCTGGGGCGCCACCTGGGGCTCCCCCGTCGACCGCATGCACTTCTCCGCCACCGGCGACTGACCGCGGCGACTCCCCTACCCAGCAGCGCGGCAGGACGCCCGGCGGCCGATCTTGAACCGTGGTTCATCGGGTGCTCGGCCGGACGGTCAGGCATCGCTCCATAGCTGGGAGATTGACAGCCATCCGGTGCCGAATTACCGTTCGGACAGCCCCCTCGCCGTAGCGGGGGAAGCCGCGCCGCCGGCAGCCGGTCCCCGCGACGGGCTGCGGAGCCCCGCCTGAAGCGCGCGAGGCCCCCGCCGGGGACAGGAGGCCACGATGGCTGACCGTGCCGAGTCACCCGACGCTCGCAGCCGCATCCTGCAGGCGGCCGAGGACCTCTTCGGGACGCGCTCCTACGAGCGCACCAGGGTGTCGGACGTGGCCAGGGCGGCGGGCATCGCCACCGGCTCCTTCTACCGCCACTTCCCGAGCAAGCGCGCGCTGATCGTGGAGGTGCTGCGCGAGCTCAACCGCGAGCTGCGCCGTGCGATGCGGGAGGCGATCGGGGACGCCAGCGGCTACCCCGACCGGGAGCGGCGCGCCTTCACCGGGTTCTTCTCCTTCCTCGGCGAGCACCCCAACCTCTTCCGCATCCAGCGGCAGGTCGAGTTCATCGCCCCGGCCGCCTACCGCGAGTACTACGACGAGCTGGCGCGCCGCTACGCCCGCGCCGCCAAGGACGCGATGGTGCGCGGCGAGCTCGACCCGCGGTTCGACCCCGACTTCCTCGCCTACGCGGTCTACATCGGCGTGGCGCATTTCGTCGGCCTCCGCTGGGCAGAGTGGGGTGGGGGCGGCACCGTTCCGAGGGACATCGCCGAGCAGGTGTTCCTGCTGCTCGAAAAGGCGCTCAGACCAGTCGACCAACCGACGGCCGCCGCGGTCCCGCGCGGCTGACCCTCCCGGGAGCGCGATGCCCGTGCTGCGTATCGGCCAGCTCACCGTCCGCTTCGGCGGCGTGACCGCGCTCGACGGCGTCTCGTTCGCGGTCGAGCCCGGCCAGGTGTACGGGCTGATCGGCCCCAACGGCGCCGGCAAGACCACCCTGTTCGACTGCGTCAGCCGGCTGACCAGGCCGCAGGGCGGGACCATCGAGTTCGACGGGCGGAGCCTGCTCGCGCTGGAGCCCCACCAGGTCGCCGCGCTCGGCATCGCCCGCACCTTCCAGCACCTGGGCCTGGTCGGCTCGCTGAGCGTGCGGGAGAACGTGATGCTCGGCGGCCAGCACGCCTGCCGCGGCGGCTTCGCCGCCGCCGCGCTGCGCCTGCCGCTGGTCGGCAGGCAGGAGCGCGCGGCGCGCCGACGCGCCGACGAGGTGCTCGAGCGCCTCGGGCTGGCGCCGCTCGCGGCGCGCCCCGCCGCCGGGATGCCCTACGGCACCCTCAAGCGCATCGAGCTGGCCAGGGCGCTCGGCGCGGCGCCGAAGCTGCTGCTGCTCGACGAGCCCGCCAGCGGCCTCTCCCACGGCGAGGTCGACGAGCTGGTGGAGCTGCTCGACGCGCTGCGCCGCGACTGGGACCTCACCGTGCTCCTGGTCGAGCACCACATGGGCATGGTCATGCGCATGTCGCACCAGGTGGTGGTGCTCGACTTCGGCCGCAAGATCGCCGAGGGCGCCCCCGCCGAGGTCCGCGAGGACCCGGCGGTCGTCCAGGCCTACCTGGGGGTGCCGGCGTGACCGCCCTGCTCGAGGTCGAGGGCCTGCACGCCAGCTACGGGCCGCTGCGGGCGCTGCACGGCATCGACCTCAGCGTCGGCAAGGGCGACGTGGTCGCGGTCCTCGGCCCCAACGGCGCCGGCAAGACCACCACCCTGCGGGCGCTGTGCGGCATGGTGCGCGTCAGCGGAAAGGTCAGCTTCGACGGCCGCAGCCTGGTGGGGCTGGCGACCGAGCGGATCGCGCGGCTGGGCGTGGCGCACGTGCCGGAGGGGCGCGGCACCTTCCCGGCGCTGACCGTCGACGAGAACCTCCGCGTCGGCGCCTACCTGCGGCGCGACGCGAGCGCCATCCGCGCCGACGTCGACCACTGGTACGAGGTGTTCCCGCGGCTGGCGGAGCGGCGCGGCCAGGTCGCCGCGAGCCTCTCCGGTGGCGAGCAGCAGATGCTGGCGATCGCCCGCGCGCTGGTGCTGCGCCCGCGGCTGCTGCTGCTCGACGAGCCCTCGCTCGGCCTGGCGCCGCTGGTCACCCGGGAGCTGTTCGCCGTGCTCGGCAAGGTCAAGCAGGAGCAGCGCACCACCATGCTGCTGGTCGAGCAGAACGCCAACCTGGCGCTGGAGCTGGCCGACCACGCCTACGTGCTGGAGGCCGGCCGCACCGTGCTGGCCGGCCCGGCGGCGCAGGTCAAGGACGACGAGAACGTGCGGCGAGCCTACCTGGGCTACTGAGGGAGCGGCGATGGCACGGTTCGTGCAGGTGGTGGTCGACGGGATCGCCGACGGCTCGATCTACGCCGCGCTCGGGCTCGCCCTGGTGCTGATCTTCCGCTCCACCGGGATCGTCAACCTGGCGCAGGGCGAGATGGCGATGTTCTCGACCTTCATCGCCTGGGCGCTGCACGAGGCCGGCCGGCCGCTGTGGCTGGCGATCCTCGGCGCGTTCGCGCTGTCGTTCCTCGGCGGCATGGCGGTCGAGCGGGTGCTGATCCGCCCGAGCCAGGGCAAGGACGCGCTCACCCGCCTGATCGTCACGCTCGGCCTGGCCATCCTCGTCAACTCGACCGCCGGCTGGATCTGGGGGTTCAGCAACCGCGGCTTCCCGCGGATCTTCCCCAGCGGCGCGGCTCGGCTCGGCGGGGTGGCGCTGTCGCTCGAGTCGCTCGGCATCCTCTCCGTGCTGCTGGTCGTCGTCGGCCTGCTGTGGCTGCTGTTCCAGCGCACCAGGCTGGGGCTGGCGATCCGCGCCGCGGCGATGAACCCGGAGTCGAGCCGCCTGGTCGGCATCGACGTCGGGCGCGTGCTGATGCTGGGCTGGGGCCTGGCGGCGCTGCTCGGCGCGCTCGCCGGGGTGCTGGTCGCGCCGCGGCTGTTCCTGGACGTGAACCTGATGGGCGGCGTGCTGGTGTACGCGTTCGCCGGCGCGGCGCTCGGCGGCTTCGACTCCCCGCTCGGCGCGGTGGTCGGCGGCTGGATCATCGGCGTCGCCGAGAACCTCGCCGGCACCTACGTCGACGCCATCGGCGCCGACCTCAAGGTACTGGTGCCGCTCGGGATCATCTTCGTGGTCCTGCTGGTGCGCCCGTCGGGGCTGTTCGGCTCGCCGGAGGTGACGCGCACGTGAGCCTCGTGACAGTCGAGCGCGGCAGCCGGCGGCATCTGGCGCTGCGGGGCGTGGCGCTGGGCGCGCTGGCGCTGGTCGCCGTCGGGCTGCCGTTCGACTCCGAGCCGGTGGTCAACGGCGAGCTGACCATGGTCCTGGTCTTCGCGGTCGCGGCGCTTGGCCTGAACCTGCTGGTCGGCTACGCCGGGCAGATCTCCATCGGCCACGGCGCCTTCTTCGCCATCGGCGCCTACACCACCGCGGCGCTGGTGGTGAAGGCGCACGTCCCGTACCTGCTGACCCTGCCGCTCGCGGCGCTGGTCACCTTCGCCGCCGGCTTCGCCTTCGCGGTGCCGTCGCTGCGCCTGCGCGGCCCGTACCTGGCGCTGATGACGCTGGCGCTGGCGGTGGCGGTGCCCGCGCTGATCAAGCGCTTCGAGGGGCTCACCGGCGGCGTGCAGGGCATGAGCGTGCCGCAGCCGCCCGTGCCCGGCTGGCTGCCGCTCGCCGCCGACCAGTACCAGTACCTGCTGGCGCTCGCCGTCGCCGCGGTGATGTTCCTGCTCGCCACGAACCTCACCCGCGGGGCGCTGGGGCGGTCGCTGGTCGCCGTCCGCGACAACGAGCGCGCCGCCATCAGCATGGGCGTCGACCGCGCCAGCGCCATGACGCGGGTGTTCGCCGTCAGCGCCGCCTACGCGGGCGTCGCCGGCGCGCTGTTCACCCTCGCGCTCGGGTTCGTCGCGCCCGAGTCGTTCACCCTGCTGCTCTCGTTCACCTTCCTCGCCGCCATCGTGGTCGGCGGCCTGGGGACCGTCGGCGGCGCGCTGCTCGGCGCGCTGTTCATCGAGTTCGTGCCGCAGTACGCCGAAGGGGTCAACCAGGCACTGACCGGGGTGACCTACGGCGTGACCCTGATCCTGGTCATCTACCTGTTGCCGGGAGGCGCCGCCGGGCTGCTGCGGCGCCTGCGCCGCCGCCTCGTCGAGGTGGTCGAGCCGAGCGCACCCCCGGAGCAGCCCGTCGACGGGACGGCACCCGAGGCCGGCACCGTCCCGTCGTCGCAACGCGGTGGCCTGCCGGCCAGGTAGACCTGTCGAGCCTCTCAAGGAGGGACCTATGGTGGGGAGAGTTAGGACAGCGACCGGCCCGAGGAGCGCTCCACTGCTGATCCTGCTGGTGCTGGCCCTGCTCGCCGCGGGCTGCGGCCGAAGCTCCGGCGGCGGCGGCCAGGCGGGCACGAGCGACCCCGGCATCACCTCCTCGAGCATCAAGCTGGGCGGCTCCTACCCGTTCAGCGGCCCGGCCTCGGCGTACGGCACCATCCAGAAAGGGGTCGACGCCTACTTCAAGTACACCAACGACCAGGGCGGCGTGAACGGCCGCAAGATCGAGTTCGTCACCTACGACGACGGCTACGAGCCGCAGCGCGCGCTGACCAACGCCAAGAAGCTGGTCGAGCAGGACAAGGTGTTCGCCCTGTTCAACACGCTGGGCACCGCCAACAACATCGCCATCTGGGACTACGCCAACCAGCAGAAGGTGCCGCAGGTGTTCGTCGCGACCGGCTCCTCCGCCTGGGGGGCCAAGATCGACGCGCACCCGTACACGATCGGCTGGCAGCCCAACTACGTGACCGAGGCGAAGGTCTACGCGGAGTACCTGAAGAAGGAGAAGCCCGACGCCAAGGTCGCCGTGCTGTACCAGAACGACGCCTACGGCAAGGACCTGCTCGGCGGGTTCGAGGCCGGCATCGGCGGCTCGGGCATCAAGATCGTCGACAAGCAGAGCTACGAGTCCACCGACCCGTCGGTCGCCTCGCAGGTGAAGAAGCTCGCCAGCGCCGGCGCCGACGTGTTCCTCGACATCACCACGCCGAAGTTCGGCGCCCAGGCGATCGCCACGGTGGCGCAGACCGCCTGGAAGCCGCTGCACATCCTCAACAACGTCGCCGCCTCCAAGGCGCAGGTCCTCAAGCCGGTCGGGCTGAAGAACGCGCAAGGGATCCTCTCCACCGCCTACTTCAAGGACCCCGAGGACCCGCAGTGGGCCAACGACCCGGCGATGACCACCTACAAGACCAACCTGGCCAAGTACGAGAAGGGCGCCGACCCGAACGACCCCTACAACGCCTACGGCTGGGCGGTCGGCAACAGCATGGTCGAGGCGCTCAAGCAGATGAAGCAGCCGACCCGCGCCGCCCTGATGGACGCGGTTCGCAACCTCGACATGGACATCCCGATGCTGCTGCCCGGCATCAAGGTGCAGACCAAGGGCACCAGCGACGGCTACCCGATCGAGGCCATGCAGGTCACCCAGTTCAAGGGTGACATCTTCCACCTGCAGGGCGAGGTGATCCAGGCCGCGGCGCAGTAGCGGCCGGCAGCGTGCGCCCCGGCTCCTCGAGGAGCCGGGGCGCATTGGCCGGAGAGGGGATCCATGGACTTCGAACTGTCGCAGGAGCAGGCCGCGCTGCGGGAGCTGGCCGCCGAGTTCAGCGACCGCGAGGTGGCGCCGCACGCGGCCGCCTGGGACCGGGCCGAGTCGGTCGACCTCGGCATCGTGGCGAAGCTCGGCAAGCTCGGCTTCCTCGGCCTGACCATCCCGGAGGGCTACGGCGGCGCCGGCGGCGACCACCTGGCGTACTGCCTCGCCGTCGAGGAGCTGGGCCGGGGCGACTCGTCGGTGCGCGGCATCGTCTCGGTCTCGCTCGGCCTGGTGGCCAAGACCATCCTCGCCCACGGCAGCGAGGAGCAGCGGCGCGAGTGGCTGCCGCGGCTGTGCGCCGGCGAGGCGCTCGGCTGCTTCGCGCTGACCGAGCCGGACAGCGGCTCGGACGCCGCCTCGCTGGCGACCAGCGCGGTCCGCCAGGGCGACGACTGGGTCCTGTCGGGCTCCAAGACCTTCATCACCAACGGGACCTGGGCGGACGTCGCGCTGGTCTTCGCCCGCAGCGGCGGCCCCGGCCCCAAGGGGATCACCGCCTTCCTGGTGCCCACCGACAGCACCGGCCTGACCCGGCGGGAGATCCGCGGCAAGCTCGGCCTGCGCGGCCAGGCCACCGCGGAGCTGGCCTTCGACGGGGTCCGGGTTCCCGACGGCGGCCGCCTCGGCGAGGAGGGCAAGGGGTTCTCGATCGCCATGTCGGCGCTCGCCAGGGGACGCATGTCCCTGGCCGCGGGCTGCGTCGGCATCGCCGAGGGGTGCCTGCGGGCCTCGGTCGGCTACGCCACCGAGCGGGTCCAGTTCGGCCGGCCGATCGCCGGCTTCCAGCTGGTGCAGGAGCTGCTCGCCGAGATGGCGGTGGAGACCGACGCGGCCAGGCTGCTGGTGTGGCGGGTCGCCGACCTGGTCGACCGCGGCAAGCCGTACGCCACCGAGGCGGCCAAGGCCAAGCTGTTCGCCAGCGAGGCCGCCGTGCGCGCCGCCAACGCCGCCGTGCAGGTCTTCGGCGGCTACGGCTACATCGACGAGTACCCGGTCGGCAAGTACCTGCGCGACGCCCGCGTGACCACCGTCTACGAGGGCACCAGCCAGATCCAGAAGCTCCTGATCGGCCGCGCCCTCACCGGCGTCAACGCCTTCACCTGACGGGTCAGCGCTCGACGGTTTCCATGCCGGTCGGGTCGTAGCGCTCGCCGGCGACCTGCTCGGGCCGGACCGCCTCGCCGAGCCGCCGGAGCTGCGCCTCGCTCAGGGCGAGCTCGGCCGCGGCGAGGTTCTCCTCCAGGTGCCGTACCCGCGCGGTGCCGGGGATCGGCACCACGTCCCCGCCCTGGGCGAGCACCCAGGCGAGCGCGACCTGCGCGGGCGTGGCGCCGGCCTCCGCGGCGACGGCCCGCACGCCGGCGACCAGCGCCAGGTTCCTGCGCAGGTTCTCGCCCTGGAAGCGGGGCAGGAGGAAGCGGCGCAGGTCGCCGGCGCCCAGGTCCGCCTCGGAGGTGATCGCGCCCGCGAGCAGGCCGCGGCCGAGCGGCGAGTAGGCCATCAGGCCGACCCCGAGCTCGCGGGCGGCCGGCAGGATCTCGGCCTCGATGCCGCGGGTCCACAGGGCGTACTCGCTCTGCAGCGCCACGATCGGGTGGACGGCGCAGGCCTGCCGGAGGGTCTGCGCGCCGACCTCGCTGAGCCCGAGGTGGCGGACCTTGCCGGCCGCGACCAGCTCGGCCATGGCACCGACGGTCTCCTCCACCGGGACGGCCGGGTCGCGCCGCGCCATCACGTACAGGTCGACGTGGTCGACGCCCAGCCGCTGCAGGGACTCGTCGACCGACTCCTTGGCCCGCCCCGGCCGGACGTCCAGCCTCCAGCGCTGGCCGTCGCGCACCGCCCCGAACTTGGTGGCGATCATCACCTGGTCGCGGCGGCCGGCGACGGCGCGGCCGACGAGCCGCTCGTTGGCGCCCAGCCCGTAGGACGGCGCGGTGTCCAGGAGCGTGACGCCCAGGTCGAGGGCGCGGTGGATGGTGCGGGTCGCCTCGGCCTCGTCGGTGGGGCCGTAGAACTCCGACATGCTCATGCAGCCGAGGCCGAGCATGGACACGGCCGGGCCGCCCCGGCCGAGGGTGCGCTGCTTCATGCGGGTGCCTTCCTCGCTGGCGTTCGGTGGTCGCCAGTGCAGCAGCGCACCGACCAGGCAGGGAAGGACCGGCTCGCTCCTGCCCTATACTTCACGGGTATGAATGAGCTGGAGGTGCGGCAGCTGCGCTACTTCGTGGCCGTCGCCGAGGAGCTGAACTTCAGCCGCGCCGCCGAGCGGCTCGCCATGGCGCAGCCGCCGCTGTCCAAGGCCATCCGCCAGCTCGAGGCCAGGCTCGGCGTCCAGCTCCTGGAGCGCACCACCCGGCACGTCGCCCTCACCGAGGCGGGGCGGGTGCTGCTCGAGCAGGGGCGCGCCGCGCTCGACGCGGTCGCCGCCGCCGGCCGCCGGGCGCAACGGGCCGGCCAGCCCACGCCGCGGCTGGTGGTGGCCGCCAAGGCCGGCGACGCCCCGCCGCTGCACGAGATCCTCGAGCGGTACCGCGCCAGCGCGGACCCGCCCGAGCTGCCAGAGACCGAGGTGGTGGTCAGCGGCTGGGGCGAGCCGGCGCCGATGCTGCGGGACGGGCGCGCCGACGTCGCGCTGCTGCGCAGCCCGTTCGACGACCGGGGCCTGGACACCGAGCCGCTGCTCACCGAGCCGCGCCTGGTCGCCCTGGCGGCCGGGCACCGCCTGGCCGGCAGGCGCCGGCTGCTGCTCGGCGACCTGGCCGGCGAGCCGGTGCCGCACTTCCAGGACGCCGACGAGCAGGCCGCCGCCTACTGGGCGGGCCGCGACCCCGACTCCCTCGCGGCGGCCTGGGCCGGCGAGCCGCGGCCCGCGCCCGGGCCGCGGGTCGGCGACATCGCCCAGCTGCTGGAGGTGGTCTCGCTCGGGCAGGCGGTGGCGTTCCTGCCCGCCTCGCTCTGCGAGCGGCACCCCCGCGCCGACGTCGTCTACCGGCCGGTCGCCGGGCTGAGCCCGAGCGCCCTGGTGGTGGCGTGGCCGCAGGCGTCACGCTCGCTGGCGGTGGCCGCCTTCGTCCGCGCCGCCTGCGAGGTCGCCACCGGCCAGCCGCGGCCGGCGACGGCGCTGCCGTAGCCCGCCCGCCCCTACGGGCAGGGCACCCCGACGAACTCGGGGTGCGGGCCGTCGGTGAAGCGGCAGCCGAACGTCTCCTTGGCGACCTGGTGGCGGTCGAGGATGGCGTCGCCGGCCGGACGGTGCCCGCCGCGCACCCAGGCGACCAGGTCGTCGAAGCCGCGCGTGAGCTCGGCCGCGGTGAAGCCGCAGTGGTTGTTGCCGCGGATCGCGCGGGAGACGAACAACCCCGACTGGTGGTGGCTCATGGCGCGCACGGCGTAGATCTGCTCCATCGAGAACGGCACGAACAGGTCGCCGACGTCGTGCATCGACAGCACCGGGATGCGCGGGTCGCCGAACACCCCGGGGATGCCGCTCAGGTCGGTGGTCGGCCCGGCGGTCGCCGCCACCCGCAGCACGTCGCGGTTGAGCTGGCGCTCCTGCGGCGTCAGCGAGCCCTTGTCGTCGAGCTGGTAGACGGTGTGGACGTTGCTGGTCACGTTGCCCGAGGCGATGCCGATGGTGCCGCCGGACAGGCCCGGGTACAGGCCGAACAGGAACGGGATGTTGGTGAGCGGGGCGAAGCCGAAGCTGTTCCAGAAGGCGAAGGCGCTGTCGAAGCCGGGCCGGGTGCCGCCGCTGCGCTGCTCGACCGCCGCCTCCCAGGTGCGTCCGAGGTCGGTGAACTGGACGCCGGAGGTGTTGAAGCCGCTGCCGAGCTTGGGCAGCTCGGAGGTGAGGACCAGCTGGTCGAAGGTTGGCGCGTAGGCCTGGCCCTCGGCGGCGGTCGGCGGGAACTGGATCTGGGTCCCGGTCAGGGCGGCCGCGGTCACGTTGGCGTCGAGGTAGTGGTCGAACAGCTTGGTGTCGCCGAGCACGCCGCAGAAGGGCATGGCGCCGGCGAAGGTGTGGCGGTAGTGCTCGATCTCGACCGCGGTGATGTGGCCGCCCATCGACGCGCCGGTCATGTACAGGTCCCGCGGCGCGCGCTGCACGGCCGTGCGGAACAGCGCGATGAGCGCGTGCGAGTCGGTGACGCCGTGGCCCACGTCGTAGCCGTTGGTCTGGTAGCTGGACGCCGCCCAGGCGAAGCCGCGCTGGACGAGGAACTGGCGCAGGGGGTGGCTGTCGACGAACACGGTGGTGCCGGTGCCGCGGAAACCGTGCGCCCACAGCACCAGGTCGTGGTTCCAGTGCTTGGGCACCTCGATGCGCCAGGCCGAGCCGTCGGTGATGCCGGTGTAGACGGTGGAGATGGCGTTGCCGTTCGCGTCGGTCAGCGGCACGAACGGGTTCTGCGTGCCGACGTCGCAGTTGGGGTCGGCCACGGTGTAACCCGGCTGGGTGGTGCTCGGCACCGGCGCGGCGCAGGCCACCGCCGCCCCGGCGGTGCCGACCGCCAGCGTCGACCCCGCCACCAGCGCCCCCACCGCGAGCGAGAGCAGCACCACCCGAATCCTGGACCGGCCCATTCCGCACCTCCTACGTGGACGCCCTCCGTGGCGCCCGGCATATCCCTTCTATCACCTGGGCGGGCAGTGGTGGAAGCGTTGGTACACGACCTGTGGAAGCTGAGCGGGCAGCCGGCGCCGAGGCATGGCAACATGCCGACGCACCGATCTTTCGACCACCGCCTCCGCGCATGCACCAGCAACCACGCCGAACGCGGCGCGAGCCGGCTCGCCGACGGGCGGCCCTCGGCGCCCTGCTCGCCTCCTGCCTGCCGCTCGCCGGGTGCTCGGGTGACGGCCGTCCCGCCGCCGACCCGGCAGCCGAGCGGGTGCACACCGCTGCACCCGCGGCGCCCACGACCAGCTCGACAACCGCCGCGTCAGCCCGAGTACAGCCCTCCTCGGCGGGCGCGACGGCCAGGGACCTGGCCGCCCGCATCACCACCGCCGAACGGGCCATCCGCGACCCGGCCACACCGGCGGGGCAGCTCGCCGACCTGGGCCGCGGCCAGCAGCGCGCCTACCGCGCCATCGCCCGCCAGCCGAAGCTGCTGCCCAAGGTGCTGCCGCTGGTGCCGCCGACGCTGCGCGGGGTAGTCAGGGCCAACGCCACGGCCGGGATCGAGCTGCGCGAGCTCAGCAGGCCGCGGCCCGACCGGCCCCTGCCCCACTGGCGCATCGTCGCGCCCGCACCCGCCGGGGAGCTGCTGGCCGACTACCGCGCGGCCGAGAGGCAGGTGGGCGTGCCCTGGCGGTACCTGGCCGCCATCCACCTGGTGGAGACGAGGCTGGGCCGGATCCGCGGCACCAGCTCCGCGGGGGCCAAGGGGCCCATGCAGTTCCTGCCGCCGACCTGGCGGCGCTACGGCGCCGGCGGCGACATCAACGCCACCGGCGACGCGGTCATGGCCGCCGCCAGGTTCCTGCGCGCCCACGGCGCGCCCGCCCACATGGCGGCGGCGCTGCACGCCTACAACCGCAGCGGCCGCTACGTGCGCGCGGTCACCGCCTACGCCGAGCAGCTCCGCGCCGACCAGCGCGCCTTCCTCGGCTACTACCACTGGCAGGTCTTCTTCGGCGACACCCTGCTGCCCGAGGGCTACCCCGAGCGCCACGCCTCCCGGGAGTGAGCCGCGGTAGTACCCTCCCGGGTCAGAAGCCAGCAGCCAGGAGTGGGTGATCGCGTGGCCGTCGCAAGCGCCGTCGTCGACCAGCGGCCCGCGTCGATGGCACGGATGGTGCTCGACCGGGTCGCGGCCACGCCCGACCGGGAGGCGTTCCGCCGGCCGGCCGGCGACCGCTGGGAGTCGCTGGACTGGGGCCAGGTCGGCGCGCGCGTGCGGCGCGTCGCCGCGGGCCTGCTCGCGCTCGGCGTCCAGCCGGAGGACCGGGTCGCGATCGCGGCCGGCACCCGGCTCGAGTGGGTGCTCGCCGACTTCGGCATCCTCTGCGCCGGGGCCGCGACCACCACCGTCTACCCCACCACGCCGGCCGCCGACGTCGCCTACATCCTCGGGGACTCGGCCAGCCGCGTCGCCTTCGCCGAGGACGACGAGCAGGTCGCCAAGCTGCGCGCGCACCGCGACCAGCTGCCGGAGCTGCGCCAGGTGGTCACCTTCGACGGCAGCGCCGACGGCGACTGGGTGATCGGCCTGGCCGAGCTGGAGCGGCTCGGCGACGACCACCTCGACGCGCGGCCGGACGCGGTCGACGAGGCGGTCGCGGACGTCGGGCCGGAGCGGCTCGCCACCCTGATCTACACCTCGGGGACCACCGGCCGCCCCAAGGGCGTGCGGCTGGTCCACGACAACTGGACCTACGAGGGCAGGGCGATCGAGGCGCTCGGGATCCTCGGGCCCGACGACGTGCAGTACCTCTGGCTGCCGCTGTCGCACTCGTTCGGCAAGGTGCTGCTCTCCGCCCAGCTCGCGATCGGCTTCGCGACCGCGGTCGACGGCCGCATCCCGCAGCTGGTCGACAACCTGGCGGTGGTGCGGCCGACCTTCATGGCGGGCGCGCCGCGCATCTTCGAGAAGGTCCAGCACCGCGCCACCGCGCTGGCGGGCGACGGCCTCCGCCGGCGCGTCTTCGACTGGTCGCTCGGGGTCGGCCAACGCGCCGCCGCGCTGCGCCGGGCCGGGACGCAGCCGGGCGGCCTGCTGCGCCTGCAGCACGCCGTCGCCGACCGCCTGGTCTTCGCCAAGCTGCGCGACCGCTTCGGCGGCCGGCTGCGCTTCTTCGTCTCGGGCAGCGCGGCGCTCTCCCACGAGGTGGCGGAGTTCTTCCACGCCGCCGGCGTGCTGATCCTCGAGGGCTACGGCCTCACCGAGACCTCGGCGGCGAGCTTCGTGAACCTGCCCGACCACTTCCGCTTCGGCACGGTCGGCCCGCCGCTGCCCGGCACCGACGTCCGCATCGCCGACGACGGGGAGATCCTGGTGCGCGGCCCCGGGGTGATGCGCGGCTACCACGACCTGCCCGAGGAGACCGCCGCCGCCATGGCCGGCGACGGCTGGCTGCGCAGCGGCGACGTCGGCGAGCTGGACGACGGCTTCCTGCGCATCACCGACCGGGTCAAGGACCTGATCAAGACCTCGGGCGGCAAGTACGTGGCGCCCCAGTCGATCGAGATCACCTTCAAGGCGCTGTGCCCCTACGCCAGCGAGATCGTCGTCTACGGCGAGGGCCACCCGTACTGCACCGGGCTGGTCGCGCTCGACCGGGAGGCGATCTCCTCGTGGGCGGCGGAGAACGGCCTCGGCCAGCTCTCCCTTGCCGAGCTGGCCGAGCACGAGCGGGTGCGGGCGCTGATCGCCGGCTACCTGGAGCAGACCAACAGCCGGCTGCCGCGCTGGGAGACGATCAAGCGGTTCGCCATCCTGCCACGCGAGCTGACCGTGGAGGACGGCGACCTGACGCCGAGCCTCAAGCTCAAGCGCCGCGCCGTGGTGGCCAAGCACGTGGACCTGCTCGAGTCGCTCTACGAAGCGCCGCAGGCGCGCGCGTAGGCACGCCAAACAGCGTCTGAGGAGAGGGGTGGCGTGCCGGCGCGCCAGCTGCTATCGTCGGGAGTTCGACGATCGTGCCCGGACACACGAAGACGGGCGACTTATTCGCCACTAACAAGGTGGCACAGATGTCGGGTTCTGTCAAGACCCGACCTGGCGCGGGCGACGCACACGGAGGCGGACGTGGACCAAGAGGCTTCGGAGCTGGCCGACCGCGGCGTGGACTACCGCGCCGAGCTCGCGCGGGAGCAGGCGCACGTGTCGATGCTGTACGGCTGGCTCGACCGCCTGCGGGCGCGCGCCGCCGACCGGCTCGAGCAGGCCCAGCGGAGCGACGGTGGCGGGACCCACCAGGCGTGGCTGGACCGGGACGCGCGGGTGGCCACGTACGCGGACCGGCTCGCCCAGCTCTCGGCGGTGGAGCACGGGCTCTGCCTCGGCCGGCTGGACCAGCGCGACGGCAGCCTGCTGTACGTGGGGCGCCTGGGGCTGCTCGACGACCAGCACGAGCCGCTGCTGGTCGACTGGCGCGCGCCGGCGGCCGAGCCGTTCTACCGCGCCACCCCGGTCGAGCGCGGCGAGGTCGTGCGCCGCCGCCACTTCCAGACCAGGGGCCGGCGGCTCACCGGGTTCTCCGACGACGTGCTCGACCTCGACGCGCTGGACGCCGCCGAGCGCGGCAACCTCGCCGGCGAGGCCGCGTTGCTGGCGTCGCTGAACGCGCACCGGACCGGGCGCATGGGCGACATCGTCGCCACCATCCAGGCCGAGCAGGACCGCGTCATCCGCTCCGGCCTGGCCGGGATCCTGGTGATCGACGGCGGACCGGGCACCGGCAAGACCGCGGTGGCGCTGCACCGGGCCGCCTACCTGCTCTACACCCACCGCGACCGGCTGAGCCGGCGCGGCGTGCTGGTGGTCGGCCCGAACCCGACGTTCTTGCGCTACATCGAGCAGGTCCTGCCCTCCCTCGGCGAGACCGGCGTGGTGCTGTCGACCGTGGAGCAGCTCTACCCGGGCGCCACCGCGACCGGCCACGAGCCGCTGGAGGCGGCGGCGCTCAAGGGCAGCGCACGGATGGTAGAGGTGCTGGCCGCGGCGGTCCGCGACCGCCAGCGGATCCCCGAGGCCACCGTCGAGATCGAGGTCGACGAGGGCGTGCTGCGCCTGGAGCGCCAGGCGTGCGAGCGCGCGCGGGCGCTGGCGCGCGCCTCGGGGCAGCCACACAACCTCGCCAGGCGCGTCTTCGTCAGCGAGCTGCTGGCGGCGGTGACCCGCCAGGCGGCCGACCGTATCGAGGAGGACCTGCGCGCGGTCGAGGAGCTGATCGACGACTCGGTGTTCGGCCCCGACGAGCAGCTCCACGACGAGCCGGTGCTCGACCAGGCACAGCTCGCCGAGCTGGCCGCCGAGCTGTACACCAGGCCGCAGGTGCGCGCGGCGCTCGACCGGCTCTGGCCGGAGCTGACCCCGCGGCGGCTCCTGTCCGACCTGTTCATCTCGCCGCGCCGGCTCGCGGCGGCCGCGCCCGACCTCGGCGCGGCGGAGCAGGCGCTGCTCTTGCGGCCGTGGCCGGCGACGCCGGACGCACCGCCGGCGGACTGGTGGACGGCGGCCGACGTGCCGTTGCTGGACGAGGCCGCCGAACTGCTCGGCGACGACGACGCGCCGGCCGCGCGGGAGGCGGCCCGCCGCGCCGCTCGCGACGAGCGCGACCTCGCCTACGCCCGCGGCGTCCTGGAGGTCGCCAGCATCGGGGACGCCGCCCGCTACGCGCCCGACACCAGCCGGCTCGACCCCGAGCAGCTCGCCGAGCGCTACCGGCCGCGCGAGGAGCCCGGCTCGGTCGCCGAGCGGGCGCGGCGGGACCGCGGCTGGACCTTCGGGCACGTGATCGTCGACGAGGCGCAGGAGCTGTCGGCGATGGCCTGGCGGATGGTGATGCGCCGCTGCCCGAGCCGCTCGATGACGCTGGCCGGCGACCTCGCCCAGGGCGGCGCGCCCGCCGCCGCCGGCTCGTGGCCGGCGGCGCTCGACCCACACGCCGCCGGCCGCTGGCGCCAGGAGCGGCTGACCGTCAACTACCGCACCCCGGCCGAGATCATGGCCGTCGCGGCGGACGTGCTCGCCGGGATCGCCCCGGAGCTGCCGCCGCCCGCCTCGGTGCGGGAGACCGGGGTGGTGCCGTGGAGCCTGCGCCTCGAGCCGGCCGAGCTGGCCGCGCGGCTGCCCGAGGTGGTCGCGGCCGAGGCCGCCGCGATCGGCGACGGGCGCCTGGCCGTGCTGGTCCCGGCAGCCGAGGCGGACGCGCTCGGGCGGCGGCTGGCGGCCGCGCTGCCCCAGACGGCGGTCACCGCCGGCCCCGCCGCGCTCGACGCCCCGGTCGCGGTGCTGACCGTCACCGAGGCGCGAGGCCTGGAGTTCGACGCCGTGGTGCTGGTCGAGCCTGCCGGCATCCTGGCCGAGAGCCCCCGGGGCGCGAACAACCTCTACGTCGCGCTGACCCGTGCCACCCAGCGCCTCGGCGTGGTCCACACCACTCCCCTGCCGGCCGCCCTGTCCCGCCTCGAGCCGCGTCCACGCCAATAGCCCTGATCACGACGATCTCCGCATTGCTGCAATGGCGCTTGGGCCCGCCACTCGGCGGGTACGCACTGGTCGCCGAGGCGGCCACCAAACGGCCGACGTGGGCGATCGGGGGCGACGGCCGCATGAGGATCGAGCGGTCGATCCAGGACGGCCACCTCGGCGAGCACATCGCCCTGGCGCCGGTCGCCACCGCGGCGTCGCGGGCGCGGAGGTTCGTGCGCCGGGTCGGCTCCTCCTGGGCGATCGACGAGCTGGCCGAGGCGGCCATCCTGCTGACGAACGAGCTGGTCACCAACGCCATCGTCCACGCGCGGACCCCCATCGACCTACGGCTGGAGCTGCGCGGGTCGCGGCTGCGCATCGCCGCGCGCGACCAGGACCCGCGACCGGTCCGCCCGCGGGCCGAGAACCGGCAGGCCGAGCGCTCGCGGGGCCTGTTGATCGTCGCCCGGGCCGCGCGGGCCTGGGGGGTGGACGACCACCCCGGCGGCGGCAAGGTCGTCTGGTGCACCCTCGACGTGCCCGAGGCGCCGCCGGTGCCCGCTTGACCATGCCGTGACGCATTCGCCGGGAATCCGCGTCCCCGGGTGGCCGTTCCCCGATCGGTTGGATCGTAGGATCCCTGCGGACCAGGTCGTCGGGGGAGGCCACGGATGTCCGAGCAGGCACGTGCCGAGCAGCGCGTCGCCGGGCGCTACGTCCTCGAGACCGTGCTCGGCCGCGGCGGCATGGGAACCGTCTGGCAGGCCATGGACGAGCTGCTCGGGCGCCCGGTGGCGATCAAGGCGGTGGAGATCCCCGAGGCCGTGCCCGAGGCCGAGCGGGCCAAGGCCCGGGCGCGCGTGCTGCGCGAGGCGCGCGCCGCCGCCCGCCTGAACCACCCGCAGGTCGTCACCATCCACGACGTCGTCGAGGACGGCGGCCACCTCTACATCGTGATGGAGCTGGTGGCGGCGCCGACCCTCGCCGAGGTCGTCCGCGAGCACGGACCGCTGCCGCCGGGCAGGGTCGCGCGCATCGGCGAGCAGCTGCTCGACGCGCTCGAGGTGGCGCACGCGGCCGGCATCGTCCACCGCGACGTCAAGCCCGCCAACGTCATGCTGCTGCCGCGCGACCACGTCAAGGTCGCCGACTTCGGCATCGCCTCGATCCAGGGCGACCCGCGGCTCACCTCGTCGGGGATGGTGCTCGGCTCGCCCGCGTTCATGGCGCCCGAGCAGGCCGGCGGGCAGCCGAGCGGCCCGCCGGCGGACCTCTGGGCGCTCGGCGCGACGCTGTACTACGCGGTCGAGGCCCGCGTGCCGTTCCGGCGTGACGGCTCGCAGGCCGTGCTCGCCGCGATCCTCACCCAGGAGCCCGACCCGCCGCGCCTGGCGGGCCCGCTCGCGCCCGTCCTTGCCGGCCTGCTCGCCAAGCGGCCCGAGGAGCGGCCCGCCGGCGCCCGGCTCCACCAGCTCCTCGGTGCCGCCGCCGCGGCGGCCGACGCCGAGGCGGCCACCGTCCCGCTGGTGGGCACCGCCGCGGCCCCGACCGCCGTGGCGCCCACCGTCCCATCCGCGCCGACGGGTGCCGGCCCGACGGCGGCGGCCGCGACCGCGCCGTACCTACCGACCGGCGCCGAAGCCGCGGAGGCCGGCGTGCCGGCCGCGGCCCTGTCGCCGGGCCCCGTCGGCTACCAGCCGGCGGCACCGGACTCTGGCCGGCCGGACCGGCTGCCGCTGCTGGTCGTGGGCGTCGCCGTCGTGGTGATGGTCGTCGCCGCGCTGCTGCTGGTCCGGGCGATCTCCGACGACCCGCCGGGGTCCAAGTCCGGCCGCGGCGGCGGCACGGCGGCCACGCCGACCACCCGCGCCGCGGGCGGGGCGGGCACCACCGCGGCGCCCAGCGCGGGATCCGGCGGCCAGGGCGGGTCCGGGAGCGGCGCCGCCACCGGCACGCCGGTCAAGCTCGAGCTCGACGAGGTGGCGCCGCCCGGGCAGGTGCTGCCCAAGTACTGGCTGTCGGCGACCAACCGGGCCGGCGGCTACCGCGTCGGCGTCCCCGCCAGCTTCTGGGAGGTCACCGCCGTCGGGCAGGACACCTACCTCGACTGGCCCGGCGAGGAGACCTTCCGCGCCGCCTTCGAGGTCCACACGCACCCCTCGACCCAGAACCCCTACGAGCTGCTGCGCCGCGAGGCGGCCGGCTTCGCCCAGCAGCACCGCCAGGACCAGTACAAGCAGGTCAAGCTGACCGGGAGCTGGACCTACCAGCGTCGGCACGCCGCCGCGTGGGAGTTCACCTGGGTGCGCAACGACAAGCTGACCCACGCCCGCGTGGTCGCCTTCACGGTCGGCTCGCACACCTACTCCGTCCTGTACCGCAGCAACGACGTCTTCTGGTACGGCGGCGGCTCCGCGGCGTTCCCGCAGGGCTTCGAGGAGGCGTTCACGCCGCTCGGCTGAGCCGCGCGGTCCTACAGGACCGCGGTCTCGATCACCAGGTCGCCCTCGTCGAAGCGGGAGGGGCGCAGCGGGCGCAGGTCGAAGCTGGTGCAGCGGCCGAGGGTGACGAGCTCCGCGACGGCCCTGCCGGCGGCGGGCGAGTGCATCACCCCGTGGCCGCCGAAGCCGGCGCACTGCACGAAGCCGGGGGCCTCCGGCGGCTCGCCGATGACGGCATGGTGGTCGGGCGTCTCCGGGTACAGGCCCGCCCAGCACTGCCGCGGGTCGACCGGGAGCTGCTCGAGGAACGGGAAGCGGTGGCCGATCCGCTCCCCCAGCGCCTCCAGGAAGCGGGGGTCGAGGCTGGTCTCCCACGAGGGCGGGTCATCCGGGTCGGACCAGGCCACCAGGAAGCCGCCGCCGACCTCGCGCCGCACCAGCACGCCGGTGTCGAGGTCGACCGTCATCGGGATCAGCTCCGCCGGGACGCCCGGGGCCAGCCCGGGATGCGGCTGGTCGCGGACGTAGGCGAGGTTGCGCCGCACCGGCGCGACCGGCAGCTCGACGCCGAGCAGCGAGGCCACCCTGGCCGCCTCCGGCCCGCCCGCGTTGACCACGAAGCGGGCGCGCAGCGAGCGGCCCGCCGCCGCGACCTCGAAACCGTCGCCGTCGAGCCGCCGGATGGCGCGCACCTCGACGCCGGTGACGATCTCCGCCCCGAGCTCGAGGGCGTCCAGCCGCATCGCCGAGACCACCCCGTGCGGGTCGAGGAAGCCGTCCCTGGCGTGGAAGGTCCCCGCCCGCAGCCCGTCGGGCCGCACGAACGGGGCCAGGCGGAGCACCTCGTCGCGCGCCAGCCAGCGGGTGTCCACCCCGAGGGAGCGCTGCAGCGCGGACGCCTCGGCGAGGGAGCGCTCGCCCTCCTCGGTGCCGGTCATCAGCAGGTAGCCGGTCTGGTGGAACCCCGGCAGGCCGGTGTCGCGGTCGAGCCGCTCCAGCTCGCCGATCGAGTGCCGCGAGAACTCGATGTTGATCCGGGTGGTGAACTGCGCCCGCACGCCGCCGGCAGCGCGCGCCGACGACCCCTGGCCCACGGCGGGCGCCCGCTCCAGGACGACCACCCGGCCGGCGCCGGCGCGGCGCAGCTCCCGCGCCACCGACAGCCCGATGACGCCGCCCCCGACGACCACCACCTCGGCTGCCTCGCTCATCACTGCCAGCGTACCGGTCGAGGTGTGCCCGGTCCGCGCGCGTCTGGCGCCGTGGGCGGGGTAGGGTCGTGGAGCCCGGCGTGCCCAGGCGGTCGGCGACGGTGGAGGTGGTACTGGTCGAGCGCTGGAGCGCTGGCAGCCGGTGAGGGCGGGCACCCGGCGTGCCGGCCTGCTGCGGCCGTTGGCCGAGCGGGTCGGCCTCTACCCCGTCGGCCTCGCCGTGGCCGGCCCGGTCGCCGCCGCGATCGGCGTGACCGCCGTCTTGGTCGGCGGCGGGCTGCTCAGCATCCCCATCACCCTCGCCGGCCTCTTCTGGCACGGCGTCCGTGCCACCGACCAGGCCGCCTCCTGAGGTCCGGCGGCCCCGTGCGGGGATGCGGCGTATCGTTCCTAGGGCAGCTTCGCCGGCTGCGGCGTGCACGAACGCCGCAGCTCGGACCACCCGCTCTCGATCGAAGGAGGCGCAGTTGGCCACGCTGAGCGTGCCGGGCGCGACCATCTACTACGAGGTCCAGGGGACCGGACCGCTGCTGCTGATGATCCCCGGCGGACCCGCGGACGCCGGCGCGTTCGCCGCCCTTGCCCCGTTCCTGAGCGACCGCTACACGGTGGTCCCCTACGACCCGCGCGGCAACTCGCGCAGCGTGCCCGACGACCCGTCCAGGGACCAGGACATGGACGTCCACGGCGACGACGCCGCCGCGCTGATCGCCGCCCTCGACGGCGCGCCCGCGTTCGTGCTCGGCAGCAGCGGCGGCGCCCAGATCGGGCTCGACCTGGCCGCCCGTCACCCCGAGTTGGTCCGCACGCTGGTCGCGCACGAGCCGCCGTGCGCCCCGATGCTGCCCGACCCCGCCGAGGCCCTCGCCGGCATGGAGGACACCTACCAGACCTACCGCACGCAGGGCGTCGAGGCGGGGATGGGGCGGTTCGAGGCGGTCATCGGGATCGACCGCGCGCAGCTGGGGCAGGCCGAGCCGACCCCTGAGATGCTGGAGACGTGGGCGCGGATCGCCGGCAACCTCGAGTACTTCCTCGCCCACGGCGTGCGGCAGATCAGCGGCTACGCCCCCGACGTCGCAACCCTGCGCGACGGCCGAGCCAGGATCGTCGTCGGCATCGGCGAGACCTCGGCGGGCCAACTCGCCCACCGCACCGCCGTCGCCCTCGCCGAGCGCCTCGGCACCCCGCCGGTGACCTTCCCGGGCGACCACGGCGGCTTCGGCAGCCACCCCGGCGAGTTCGCCGAGACCCTCCACGAGGTCCTCACGGCCTGACCGGCCGCCCGCCTGGCCGGGGCCGCGCCTGCCCGTCACGGCCCGCTTCACTGTCACTACCTGGGCATATGCTCTTTCTCAGAGTCCGTCCCGGGTACCGCGCAGGGGCGGGCCGCTACCCCACGTGAGCGCGGGAGAGAAGGTGCAGCACATGACGACCGAGACCTCGGACCTGGCAAAGCTCGCCCGGCCGTTTCCGCGCGAGCTGGTCCAGCGCGACCCGGGCGGCAACAACTACGTCGCGCACGAGAACGTGACGCAATGGCTGCTCGGCATCGTCGGGCCGTTCAGCTTCGAGCTGGTCGAGATCATCCGCGGCGACGTGCCCGGCATCCCGCCCGACCCGAAGGCCCGCAGCCGCCGGGCCAAGGAGGGCACGCCCGACCTGCACGGCGTGGTCGTGGGGGCCGTCTGGCGGCTGACGCTGCAAGTCGACGGCCGCACGGTGCGGCTCGAGGAGGTCGGCGACGTCGAGGACCCGCACAACTGGCGGCACGACGGGCAGCGGCTCAAGCAGGCCGCCTCCGACGCGATCAAGCGCTGCGCCATGCGCTCCGGCCTCGGCCTGCACCTGTGGGCCGGCGACCGCTACGTCCTCGACGGGCGCCTGCGCGACGTCGCCCAACGGTCCGCCTGAGCCCGACCACGCCGCGCCGGGAGCTGCCCGCCGCTCAGCGGATGGGGTGGACGTCGATGCCCAGCCGCAACGCCTCCCACGCCTGGTCACCGCCGACCACCGGCAGGTTCAGCCGGATGCCGGTGGCGAGGCAGCAGCAGCCGCCGAGGGAGAGCGCTGGCAGCTCCCGGCGGGCGGTGCGGTGCACCTCCTCGACCAGGCCGGCGTCCTCCTCGGTGAACGGGACGAACCGGATGCCGGCGGCTTCGAGTTCGTCGGTAAGGCCTGTGCTCGCCACACCCAGTTTGTCGGCCTGACAGAGCACCTCGGCGAGGTTGACCGTGGAGAGTGCGGCGTGCCCCAGGACCCGCTCGACCGCCTGACCGCCGCGCTCGCGGCGGAGCCAGGCGAGCACCGCGCTGGCGTCCAGCACGCAGCGTGGCGCGTTCACTGCTGGGGGCGACCGAACATCGCCTGGAACTTCTGGTCCGAGATCTCCCGGTCCCTGCGGCGGTCGGCGAAGAGCTGCTCGACCACGTCCTTGGCGCCAGTCGCCGCGAACCGCTCTTGGAGCCGCCGCTGGATGGTCTCCCGCGTCTGAATCACCAGCCGGCCGTCCTCCACGTAGCCGACGAGCGTGTCGCCCTCGTCCTTGATGCCGGCCTGGGCACGCAGGGCGGCCGGAATGACCGTGCGGCCCTTGGCATCGCTGCGGAACACCACGTAACGACCCATGGCCTCAACGGTACCTCTCATCAGCCAGTGCCACATTCGTCATTGTTTCCCACCTCGTGAGCATGACTCGATCCATCAGGAGCGTGGTGCTCTCGCTGCGGATGGAGCGTTGCACGCCCGCCATCCGCCTGCATCCCGTTGTCCACAGGGCGCCACCAGCCCGGATGCGGCGGTGGTCTTCCACGCGTGCCGGTTGCGCACTAGAGTGCGGCGTTGGGAGGTTGATCCTCCCCGCTCTTCGTCATCACGCCCGCCAGCGCGGGTCGGCGTCATGGAACGAGGTGATGGGGCGACCAGGCAGGCCGACGAGGCTCGCGCGTTCCGCCACCGGTTGCCACCGTTGGGCGTGGCGAGCCTTCTCGACGCAGGCGCGGCAGCAAGCCGCGCCGGTGAGGAGGAGCCATGGCGACGTCCGTGACCCGTGGGGACGAGCTCGTCTACAGCGATGGACGGCGCGCGCTCGCCGCCAACGTCGACCTGCGTGACAGCCCGTTGTACAACGCCGACCTGGCCCCGGTCCCGATCGAGCGGCGCACCTGGAACACCTACAACTACGCGGCGCTGTGGGTCGGGATGGCCCACAACATCCCCACCTACCTGCTCGCGTCCGGCCTGATCGCGCTCGGCATGGACTGGAAGCAGGCGATCCTCACCATCACCCTCGGGAACCTGCTGGTGCTGATCCCGATGCTGCTCAACAGCCACGCGGGCACCAAGTACGGGATCCCCTTCCCGG
>DASUZB010000285.1:0-9096 GCA_036377075.1 Actinomycetes bacterium
CAGCACGATCTCGCCGACCAGCTCGGCTACCGGTCCGAGGTGTAGGGAGGTGGGCCGGAGCCGCGCGCCGGACTGACCAAGGAACGACGGAGGAGCCCCAGGCGACGAAGGAGCGACGAGGGAAGCCGGCGCGCGAAGCGGCGCAGGCCCACCGACCGTTTCTGAAAAAGGAGGAAGCGTGCCCGACCCGGAGATGGACCCCGACGAGGAGCTGGCCGACCTGCTCCCCGACGACATCGACCCCAGCGACATGGCCGAGAGCCTCGACGACGAGCTGATCGCCGAGGAGGGCGCGGAGTTCGGGCTCGATCCCGACCTCGCCGTCTACGTGGCCGAAGAGGAGGAGGGCGAGGACCCGTTCGCCTGACGCGCCTGATGCGGCCGCGTCCCCATCTGCTTGGCCTCGCGCGCTGCAGGCAAGGGCCTCGCGCGCTTCAGGCATCCAGGGGCCTCGCGCGCTGCAGGCAAGGGCGCCCTGCTACCCTTGGCGGGCTATGGAGCGCGTCTTCATCACCGGCATCGGCGCGGTCACCCCGCTGGGGCTGACCGCGCCGGCGACCTGGGCGGCCATGCTCGAGGGGCGCAGCGGCATCGACACCATCGCCGCCTTCGACCCCGCACCGTTCCCGGTGCGGATCGCCGGCGAGGTGCGCGGCTTCGAGCCCGAGCGGGTCGCCTCGCGCAAGGAGGCCCGCCGCATGGACCGCGGCGTGCTGTTCGCCGTGGCCGCGACGGACGAGGCGGTCGCCGACGCCGGCCTCGAGGTGACCGACCCGGAGCGGACCGGCGTGGTGGTCGGCTCGGCGATCGGCGGGATCGCCCTGATCGAGCAGCAGCAGCAGGTCCTCGCGGGGCGGGGGCCCGACAGGGTGTCGCCGACCTTCCTGGCGAACTGCCTGGTGGACACGGCCACCAGCTACATCGCCACGAAGCTGGGGGCGATCGGCCCCAACTTCGCGGTCGTCTCCGCCTGCGCCACCGGCACCCACGCGATCGGCGAGGCGGCCGACCTGATCCGGCGCGGGCGGGCCGACGCGTTCGTCGCCGGCGGCACCGAGGCCTGCGTCACCCCGCTGGTCCTGGCCGGCTTCTGCCAGATGCAGGCACTCGCCGCCCGCAACGACGAGCCGTGGGCGGCGTCGCGGCCGTACGACCGCGGCCGCTCCGGCTTCGTGATCGCCGAGGGCGCCGCGGTGGTGGTGCTCGAGTCCGAGTCACGCATGCGCGCCCGCGGCGCGCGGCCCTACGCCGAGGTGCTCGGCTACGGCGCCAGCAACGACGCCTACCACGTGGCCACCCCGCACCCGGAGAGCCGCGGCGTGATCCGCATGTTCCGCGACGCCATCGAGGCCGCCGGGATCCGCCCCGACGAGGTCGACTACCTCAACACCCACGGCACCGGCACGCCGCTCGGCGACCCCGCCGAGACCCACGCCATCAAGGTGGCGTTCGGCGAGCACGCCAGGCACATGGCCGCCTCGTCGACCAAGTCGATGACCGGCCACCTGTTCGGCGCGGCCGGGGCGCTCGAGGCGATCGTGGCCACGCTCGCCCTCCGCGACCAGGTGCTGCCGCCGACGATCAACCTCGACGACCCGGACCCGGCCTGCGACCTGGACTGGGTGCCGCTGAAGGCGCGCGAGGCGCGGGTCGAGGTGGCGGTGTCGAACTCGATGGGCCTGGGCGGCCACAACGGCGCCATCGTGCTACGGCGCGCCGCCGCCTGAGCGCGCACGGGTCAGCACCTCGACCGTCCCGCCGGCATGGCCGAGCAGCACCTCGTCGGCCTCGTCGAGGAACAGGCCGTGCTCGACCACGCCGAGGGTGGCCTTGATCGCGGCGGCAAGGGCGTGCAGGTCGCCGCCCTCCGGGACGTGGCCGTCGATGATGTGGTGGCCCTCGTCGGTGCGCAGCGGACGACCGTCGGGGTCCAACCTGAGGGTGGCGCCCGGCAGCAGGCGCTCGAGGCGGTGCCTGGTCGACGGCCAGGCGAAGCGGACCACCTCCACCGGCAGCGGGCGGGTGTGGCCCAGCCGGGGTACGCGCTTGCGCGCCTCGGCCACGATGGTGACCCGGCGCGCCGCGCCCATCACCAGTTTCTCGCGCAGCAGGGCGGCGCCGCCGCCCTTCACCAGGCCGAGCTCGGCGTCGACCTCGTCGGCGCCGTCGAAGGCGTGGTCGACGGCCACGCCCTCGTCGAGGTCGACCAGCTCGAAGCCGGCGGCACGGGCGAGCGCCTCGGTGCGGCTCGAGGCCACCACCAGCCGCGGCCGCGCCCCGTCCCCCGCCGCCGGCCAGCGCGACGCCAGCGCCGAGACCATGCTGAACACCGCCCGGCCCGAGCCGAGCCCGACGGTCGTGCCCGGCTCGACCAACTCCAGGGCCGCCGCCACCGCGGACGCCCTGGCGGCCTCCTCGCTCATCGCGCCTCCCGCTCCGGCCTCACCCGCCTAGGGCGATTCTCTCCCGCCTGCCCCAGCCGGGGGCTACCCGGCCGGGCCGGCACATCCTAGAGTCGACACTGCGGTGCGGCGGTGGCAGCCCAGAGGAGGTCCGGCGCGATGATGGACTACCCGCTCACGATCCAGAGCATCTACGACCGGGCGCGGACCCTGTTCCCGGAGAAGCAGATCGTGTCGCGGCGAGGTCCCGACGCAGTGGCCCGGACCACCTACGGCGAGTGGGCCGAGCGCGTCGCCCGGTTCGCCGGCGCCCTGCGCGGGCTCGGCGTCGGCAGGGGCGACCGGGTGGCCACCTTCTGCTGGAACCACGACCGCCACCTGGAGGCGTACTTCGCCGCCGCGCTGATGGGCGCGAGCTACCACACGGTCAACATCCGCCTCGGACCCGACCAGCTCGCCTACATCGTCAACCATGCCCGCGACAAGGTCCTGGTGGTGGACGCGAGCCTGGCCCGCGCGATCGCCCCGGTGATCGGCCAGCTCGACACCGTCGAGCACGTGCTGCTGATCGACGACGGCGCCCCGGCCGCCGAACTGGACGCGGCGGCGGTGCACGACTACGACGCCGTGGTCGAGGCCGCCAACCCGATGACCGACTGGCCGCGGCTGGACGAGCAGGAGACCGCCGGCATCTGCTACACCTCGGCGACCACCGGCAACCCCAAGGGGGTCGCCTACAGCCATCGCGCGATCTTCCTGCACACGCTGATGCTCGGCACGGTGGGGACGATGGCGGTGGGCGAGCGCGACGTGCTGCTGCCGATCGTGCCGATGTTCCACGTCAACGCGTGGGGCATGCCGTTCGCGGCCGCCTGGTACGGGGCCGTCCCGGTGTTCGGCGGCCCGGCGCCGACGCCGGCCGACTACGTCCGGCTGATCCGCGAGGAGGGCGTGACCATCTCCGCCGGCGTGCCAACCGTCTGGCTCGGCGTGCTGCAGCTCCTCGAGCAGGAGGGCGGCGACCTGAAGCCGCTGCAGCGCATCGTCTGCGGCGGCTCGGCCGCGCCGGTCTCGATGATCCGGGCCTTCGAGCAGCGCCACGGGGTCGAGTTCTTCCACGCCTACGGCATGACCGAGGCGTCGCCGCTGACCCACTTCTCGCGGCTCAAGGCGAGCCTCGCCGACCTGCCGGAGGACGCCCGCTACTCCTACAAGGCCAAGCAGGGCATGCTCGTGCCCGGGCTGGAGCAGCGCATCGTGGACAGCGACGGCAGGGAGGTGCCCGCCGACGGCAAGTCCATGGGCGAGCTGCTGCTGCGCGGGCCCACCATCGCCAACGAGTACCTCGACGACGAGCGCTCCGCCGAGACCTTCATCGACGGGTGGTACCACACCGGCGACGTCGCCACCCTCGACGGCGAGGGCTACCTGCAACTGGTCGACCGGACCAAGGACCTGGTCAAGTCCGGCGGCGAGTGGATCTCCAGCGTGGAGCTGGAGAACGCCTTGATGGGCCACCCGGAGTTGGCCGAGGCGGCGGTGATCGCCGTGCCGGACGAGCGCTGGGGCGAGCGGCCGCTCGCCGTGGTGGTGCGCAAGCCCGGCGCCACGCCCACCGAGGCCGAGCTGGCCGCCTCGCTCGCCGGCAAGTTTCCCAAGTGGCAGCTGCCCGACCGCTTCGAGTTCGTCGAGGAGATCCCCAAGACCGCCACGGGCAAGTTCTCCAAGCGCGCCCTGCGCGAGCGCTTCGCCGCCACCATCGGCGACGACGACAGCGACGAACGCTGAGTCCCTACTTGCTCCCGCCCTCGGCGGCGCGGCCGCGGCGGTGCAACTGGACGCTGATCGTGGTGCCCTCCCCTAGGCGGGACTCGACCAGGAAGCGGCCGCCGACCATCTCGACGCGCTCGCGCATGCCGGCGAGGCCGAAATGGCCCTCCGCGGCCAGCCGGGCCTGCTGCGACATGTCGAAGCCGACGCCGTCGTCGCTGATCCGCAGGCGCACCAGGCCGTTGTCGGCGGCGAGCCAGATGCGCACGTGGGCGGCGTTGGCGTGCTTGCCGACGTTGGCGAGCGACTCCCGCGTCACCCGGTAGAGGACGGTCTCCAGCTCGGGCGCGAGCGCCCGGCCCAGGTCGGTCTCGACCTCGCAGTCCACCCCGGAGTCGGCCTGGAAGGTCTCCACCTGCCGGCGCAGGGCGGTCTCCAGGCCGAACTGGTCGAGCACCGGCGGGCGCAGCTCCGCGACCAGCCGCCGCAGGCCGGCGATCTCGCCGGCGAGCCGCTGCTCCAGGTCGCCCAGCAGCGCCTCGGCACCCTCGGCGTCGCCGCCGCGCAGGCGCAGGCCGAGCCGCGACAGCCGCAGGCCGAGCGCCGCCAGGCCCTGCACCGGCCCGTCGTGCAGGTCGGCGGCCAGGCGCCGCCGCTGCTCGTCGGTGGCGCGCAGCACCGTCTGCATGACCCGCTTGCGCTGGTCCTGCAGCGCCAGCTCGGCGGCCAGGTCGGCCATGCGCACGAGCGTGAGCAGGAAGACCACCACCGAGACGACGGCGATCATCTCGGCCTCGATCGGCTGGCCCCGCAGGTCCTGGATGACCAGCACGGCCGGGGCGACCAGCGAGGCCGCGGCCAGCACCGCCAGCCGGTTGCGGGTGAGCCGTGAGCCGGCCGGGCTGCGCTCGGGCAGGGCGCGCATGGACGGGTGCAGCGCGGCCGCACCCCAGCAGAGGTAGAACAGGAGCCAACAGAGGTCGATCGGGCTGCCTGGCTGCCACGTGCCGGCGAGCTGCCGGAGTCCGTAGACCACGTCGCCGACGAGCAACGACCCGGTGCTCAGAGCGAGCAGCCAGAACGCCGGCGGCCGGCGGCCGGGCCCGACGGCCAGGCGAACCGCCACGGCGAGCAGGAGCACGTCGCCGAGCGGGTAGGCGATCGACACCAGCCGGTCGACCAGGCTCAGGTCCGGGTTGTCCACGTAGGGATCGATCAGGAACACCCAGGCCAGCAGGCCCATACCGGCGGCGATCACGGTGGCGTCGAGCAGGCTGGCGCGGTCCCGGCCAGGGCGGCGCTGGCGGATCAGGAGCAGCAGCCCGGCCACCAGCGCCGGGTACATGGCCAGGTAGAGCACGTCGGCGAAGTACGGCGCCGGACCGGTCAGGTGCAGGACCCGGTTGCGCAGGAAGTAGAGGAAGTCGCCGACGACGAGGAAGAGCTGGCCGGCGGCGAACAGGTACCAGGCGGCCGGTCGGCTCGGCCGGTTCCAGCGCACGCCGAGCACGATCGCGGCGGCGGAGGAGAGCCCGATCGCCGGCCAGACCAGCAGCCGTGCCGGGTCAGGTGGCAGCAGGAAGTACGCCGTGACCAGCGCGGCGCCTGCGCAGAGGTAGAGCTGCCAGCTCCGTGCGCTCATGCCCGCCTCGTCGATCGTGCCACGTGGAACCGCGAGCCCCCGGGATGCGAGCAGGCTGAGGCGGCCGCCGCGAACCGGGGGACCAGCGGTCTGCCTTCCGTCGCAATCCTCACCATCCTGGCAGCCCCGGTCAAGCGTCGCGCCCGCCACGACCGGGGCGGCCCTGGGTGGACCGCTCACGCGCTGGCGCGGAAGCGGAAGCGGTCGGCGAGCTGGTCGAGCACGCCGAGCAGGTGGTCGACCTGCTCGTCGGTGTTGGCCGCGGTGACCTGGATGCGGAAGCCGACCTCCTGGCGCGGCACCCCCGGGTAGAAGGCCAGGGTGACGTAGATGCCGCGGTCGAACAGGAAGCGGCCGAGCGCGTCGAGGTCGTCCGCGTCGGCCAGGGGGACCTCCACCAACGGGAAGCCCGACCGGTTCAGGGTGCCCATGCCGAGCTCGGCCAGCCGGCCGAGCACGCGGCGGCTCTTGGCGTACAGGTCGGCGCGGATCTGGTCGCCGCGGCGCGCGTTGACCTGGAGGCCGAGGAGCACCGCGGCCAGCGAGGCGACCGGCGAGGGCCCGGAGTACAGGTACGGCGCCGCGGCGACCTTGAGCAGCGTCTTGACCCGGGTGGGGCAGGCGACGAAGGCGAGCAGCGCGGAGTAGGCCTTGGAGAGCCCGCCGGCGAGCACGATGCTGTCGTAGCCCTCGCCGAGGTGGCGCACGACCCCGTTGCCGCGGCGGCCGTAGGGGCAGAGCTCGTCGGCGGCGCGCTCCCCGACCACGCCGAAGCCGTGGGCGTCGTCGACGTACAGCACCGCATCGTGCTCGCGCGCGAGCCGGGTCAGGGTGGCCAGGTCGGGAGGGTTGCCGGTCATGCTGTTGATGCCGTCGAGGCAGACCAGGCGCGGACCGCGGCCGGCCGTGCGGAGCTGGCGTTCCAGGTCCTCGGCGTCGTCGTGGGCGTAGCGGCGCAGGGTGGCGCCCTGGCCTCGGGCGACCACGCAGCCGTCGTAGACGGTCTTGTGGGCGCGCGCGTCGACCAGGATGGTGCCGCCGGCGGCCAGCGCCGGGATCACCGAGCCGGAGGTGAGGGTGAGGGTGGGCAGGGCCAGGACGTCCTCGGCGCCGAGCAGCTCGCGCAGCTGCACCTCGATGCGCTCGTACAGCACCGGGCTGGCCAGCATCCGCGACCAGCTCGGGTGGGTGCCCCAGCGGTGCAGGTAGGCGGGGATGCCCTCGATGATCTCGGGGTCGAGGTCGAAGCCGAGGTAGTTGCAGGAGGCGAAGTCGTCGAGCCAGCGGTCGCCGATCCGGATGCGGCGCCCGTCGACCTCGTCGACGACCGCGTCGATCAGCGGGTGCGACGCCTGCAGGCGGACCAGGTCGGCATTGACCTCGAGCCAGCGATCCTGCCAGTTGCGCGGCTCCCGCCAAGCGGCCGCCGATCCCGGCCGCTTGGCCGCCCTGCAGCCCTGCGCTCCCTGCCCCATGCCGCCCTCCTCCCCACGAGGACGGCGAAGCGCGCGATCCGGCGCCCGGCCCCCGCCGCCCGTACGAAGGGGTGCGCCCGCCGGGTCCCGGCAGCGCGCACCCCGTGGACACCCTACGGGAAGGTGGAATAACCGCTTTGTTCACCGGGGGCTAGCGGCAATGCCGGTCAGTTAGCGGTTGTGGGCTTTGCGGCATAGCGTCCCTCCCGTACGTTTCGACCGAGAAGGGGGGCGCATGGCGCCGCACGCCGACGACCGCACCACCGACCCGTCCGGGCCGCCGCCGCGCCTGGCCGACCGGGTTGCCCTGGGCGCGCTGACCCGCACCTACCCGCCCGACCTGGTCGACCAGGTCCTGGCAGCCTGCGGCCGCCTGGAGCGACGCCACCGGCTGCTGCCCGCCCGGCTGGTGGTCTACTACGTGCTGGCGTTGGCGCTGTTCGCGGACCTGGCCTCCCGGGAGGTGCTGCGCTGCCTGGTGGAGGCGCTGCGCGGCGTGGCGGGCTGGCGGCACCCACGCGAACCGTGGCGGCGCTGGCGGGTGCCGGCGCACTCCGCGCTGGTGCAGGCCCGCGCGCGGCTGGGCGTCGCGCCGCTGCGGGCGCTGTACGCCCACGCGGTCGTGCCGCTCGCCACCCCGGCCACCCCGGGCGCCTTCTACCGGGGGTGGCGGCTGTTGGCGCTGGACGGGACCTGCCTGGACGTGGCCGACACGCCCGCCAACGCCGCGGCGTTTGGCCGGCCGGGCAGCAGCCGCGGCGAGGGCCAAGGTGGCTTCCCGCAGGCTCGCCTGGTCGGGCTGACCGAGTGCGGCAGCCACGCCGTGCTGGCGGCCCAGGCCGGACCCTACCGCGACAGCGAGCCCGCCCTGGCCGACCGCCTGCTGGCCGACCCCGCCGCCGGGCCGGCGCTGGCCGGCGGGCTGCTCCTGGTCGACCAGGGCCTGTCCAGCGTCCAGCGGTGGCGCCGCGCACGGGCCACGGGCGCGGCGCTGCTGTGGCGGGTGCGCACCGACGCCCACGGGCCCAAGCTGGCGGTGCGCACGCCGCTTTGCGACGGGTCGTGGCTGGCGGCGCTGCCCGCCCGCGGCGGCGAGCCGGTCGGCAGCGAGCCGGTGCTGGTGCGGGTGGTGGACTACCGCCTCGACGACCCTGGCCGAACGCGGCGGGCTGGGCACGGCTCGCACGGCGGTGCGCGCACGCCGTCCGGCGGCAAGGTGGTCGCCTACCGGCTGCTGACCTCCATCCTGGACCCCGCCCAGGCCCCCGCGGTCGAACTGGCCGCGCTCTACCACGAGCGCTGGGAGGCGGAGGGCGCGCTGGACGAGCTGAAGACCCACCAGCGCGGGGCGGGCGCAGTGTTGCGCTCCCGGACCCCCGACGGCGTCGAGCAGGAGCTGTGGGCCCACCTGCTGGTGCACTACGCCCTGCGGGCCTTGATGCACCAGGCCGCCCAGGCCGGCAGCCTTGACCCTGACCGGCTGTCGTTTACCGCCACGCTGCGGATCGTGCGCCGCCATACCATCGCCCGGGCGGCCTTTTCCCCCTGAGCTGCTCGCCCGAGCGATCCGGCTGGCGGTGGCCGAGATCCTCGCCGAGCAGCTCCCGCGACGCCGGCTGCGGACCTTCCCCCGGGTCGTCAAGCGCAAGATGAGCAAGTACCGGCTCAAACGCGCCCAGCACCGTTCCTGGCCCCAACCACTCCGACCGCTGCACGACACCATCGACATCCAACCCAGACCCGCAATCTGACCGGCATTGGGGCTAACGCCCCGCGATGCCAGCGCCCCCGGCGCGGCCGTCCTTCC
>DASUZB010000286.1:0-16093 GCA_036377075.1 Actinomycetes bacterium
CAGCGCCTCGGCGGGCGGGAAGCCGACCGCGACCAGCTCCGCCAGGACCTGCTCGATCCCTGGCAGTGCGGCGGCGGTGGGCCGGTTGCCGGCCGCGACCAGGGCGCCGTCCCGGTGGGCGAGCAGGGCACGCCGGCCGGCGCGGGAGCGCTCGGCCAGCCACTCCCACCACGGCTGGCCGTGCGCCGGCCGCCCTAGCGCCTTCGGCCGGGTGGTGGCGACGATCGCCTCCGCCATCAGGTCGAGCAGCTCGCGCTTGTTGCGCACGTGCCAGTACAGGGCGGGCGCCTGGACGTCGAGCTCGGCGGCGAGCCGGCGCAGGGTGAGCCCTTCCAGCCCGACCTCGTCCAGCAGCCTGACGGCGGTCTCGACCACCTGCTCGCGCGAGATCCCCACGCCTCCTCCTTCCGGCTCCCGACCCCTCCTTGACACTTTAACAGTGTTAAGGCATGCTGGCGACCGTTCGGTTTAACATTGTTAAGGGCACGGGTCGTGCTGTGAGAAGCCTGTGAGTGTGCTGAACCCGCGTGTGCCGTCGGCCCGCTTGGGTGAACATGGACGCCGCGGGCCGGCAGGTGGCGGAGCAGGCCCGGTTGGAGCATGGAGGAGGGTACGTGGAGGCGACGACAGCGGACGCGACCAGAGCGGCACGCCCTGGTAACGGGCCGGCGGTGTCGGTCCGGGGGCTGGTCAAGCACTACGGTGAGGTCGAGGCGGTGCGGGGGGTGGACTTCGACGTCGCCGAGGGCGAGACGTTCGGCTTCCTCGGCCCCAACGGCGCCGGCAAGTCCACCACCATCAAGATCCTGTGCACGCTGGCGCGGCCGACCGCCGGGACGGCCACGGTCGGCGGCTACGACGTGGTCGCCGCGCGCGACGACGTGCGCCGCAACATCGGCCTGGTCTTCCAGGAGACGACCCTGGACGACTACCTCACCGCCGAGCAGAACCTGCGCTTCCACGCCGAGCTGTACGCCGTCCCCAAGGCCGCCGTGCCCGACCGCCTGCACGAGGTGCTGGAGCTGGTCGGCCTCTGGGAGCGGCGCGGCGACCTGGTGCAGACCTACTCGGGCGGGATGAAGCGCCGCCTCGAGATCGCCCGCGGCCTGCTGCACTCCCCGCGGGTGCTGTTCCTGGACGAGCCAACCGTCGGCCTCGACCCGCAGACCCGCGCGTCGATCTGGAAGTACCTCGACGAGCTGCGCCGGCGCGAGGACATCACCGTCTTCCTCACCACCCACTACATGGACGAGGCCGAGCACTGCGAGCGCATCGCGATCATCGACGCCGGCCGGATCGTCGCCCACGGCACCCCGGACGCGCTCAAGGCGGAGGTCGGCAAGGACCGCGTGCAGATCCACACCGACGACGACCAGGCGGCGATCGCCGCGCTGCGCGACCGCTTCGCGGTCGAGGCCGCCGTCCACGAGGGCGCGGTCACCTTCTCGGTCGCCGACGGCGAGCAGTTCGTGCCCCGCCTGTTCGCCGAGCTCGGCATCCCCATCCGCTCGGTCAACGTCGCCCGCCCCACCCTGGACGACGTCTTCCTTGCCCACACCGGGACGACCATCCGCGACGCCGAGGCGTCCAGCAGCGACCGTCTCCGGATGAGCCCGATGGCCCGCGCCCGCGTCGGGCGGAGGTGAGCACATGTCCACCACACCGGCAACCGCCCCCGCGACCGTCGCACCGGTGCGCGTGCCCGCCGGCGGGCTGCGCCAGGACGTGCGCGCCGCCAAGATCGTCTGCCAGCGCGAGCTGATCCGCTTCGGCCGCGACCGCGCCCGCATCGTCTCCTCGATGATCCAGCCGGTGCTGTGGCTGTTCGTGCTCGGCACCGGCCTGTCGTCGGTGATCCCGCGCGGCAGCGGCGGGGTCGACTTCCGCACCTTCCTGTTCCCCGGCGTGCTGGCGATGTCGCTGCTGTTCACGGCGGCGTTCTCGGGCGTGTCGATCGTCTGGGACCGCGAGTTCGGCTTCCTGCGCGAGATGCTGGTCGCCCCGGTGCGGCGCAGCGCCATCATCGCCGGCAAGGCGTTCGGCGGCGCCATCGTGGCCACCCTGCAGAGCCTGGTGATGCTCGCCCTCGCGGGGCTGGTGCACGTGCCCTACTCGCCCGGGCTGCTGCTGCCCCTCTTCGGCCTGCTGTTCCTGACCGCGTTCACCATCACCGCGTTCGGCATCATGCTCTCGGCGCGGCTGCGCCAGATCCAGACGATCATGCCGCTGATGCAGATGGTCATCGCGCCGATGATGTTCCTGTCGGGCGCCCTGTTCCCGCTCGTCAACCTGCCCACCTGGCTGCAGGTCCTGACGCGGGTCAACCCGTTGACCTACGCGGTCGACCCCATGCGGGCGGTGGTCTTCCAGCACCTCGACCTCAGCCCCGCGGCCCTGCACGCGCTGCGGCCCGGCGTCACCTGGGGAGGCTGGCCGGTCCCCACCTCGTTGGAGGTGCTGCTGCTGGCGGTGATGAGCGTGGTGATGCTGACCGTGGCGATCCTGCGCTTCGACGCCACCGAGTAGCGCCTAGGCGCCCAGCCCGGGCAGGTTGACCACGATCGCCTCCTGGGTGGACCTGGCGATCACCACCACCGCCTCCTGGTCGGGCGAGGGGTTCTCCTCGCGGTGCGGCACGAACGGCGGCACGAACACGTAGTCGCCGGGGCCGGCCTCGAGCCGCACCTCCCGGTCGCCGTCGAGGAAGACGAAGGCGGGCGTGCCGCTGACCACGTAGATGCCGGTCTCGCTGTGGCCGTGGTGGTGCGCGGCCGACACGGTCGCCGGGGCGACCCTGGTCTCCCCCATCCAGATGGCGCTCGAGCCGGTGGTGGCGCCGCAGATCGCCGCCGCCCGGCGCATCCCGCCGGTCTGGGCCGTGTCGGGGTCGAGGTCACCGGCCTTGACGTGGTGGAGCCGCCCGCCGCCCTGGTGCATCGCTCGCTCCCTCCCAGCAGGGGACGCCAGCATGGTAGCCGTGCCGTGCACAGACCCCTCCGTGGGAGGTGGCGGCGGCTTCGGCCCGCCGGGTACGCTCCGGGCATGAACCGGACCTTCCGACGACTGCTGGTGGCCGGTGGCGCGGGGTTCATCGGCTCGAACTTCGTCCGCCTGCTGCGCCGCACCAGGCCGAGCACCGAGGTCTGGGTGCTCGACAAGCTCACCTACGCCGGCAACCCGGCCAACCTCGCCGAGTTCGAGGGCGCCGACGGCTACCGCTTCTTCCACGGGGACATCTGCGACGTCGAGCTGGTCGACAAGCTGGCCGGTGAGGTCGACGCGATCGTCAACTTCGCCGCCGAGACCCACGTGGACCGCTCGCTGCTGGACCCGTTCGCGTTCATCACCGCCGACGTGCTCGGGACGGCGGTGCTGTGCGCGGCGGCTGGCCGGCATGGCCACGAGGTCTTCCACCTGGTGAGCACCGACGAGGTCTACGGCGACGTCCCCGAGGGCCGCTCGCGGGAGGACGACCCCTTCCGGCCGCGCAGCCCGTACGCCGCCAGCAAGGCCGGCGGCGAGCACCTCGCCTGGTCGTTCGCTGCCAGCCACGAGCTGCCGCTGCTGGTCACCCGCGGCTCCAACACCTACGGGCAGTACCAGTACCCCGAGAAGTCGGTGCCGGTGTTCGTCACCAACGCCTTGGACGACCTGCCGTTGCCCCTCTACAACGACGGCAGCGCCGTGCGCGACTACCTCCACGTCGAGGACCACTGCCGCGCCATCGACCTGGTGCTGCACCAGGGCACCCCCGGTAACGCCTACAACGTCGGCACCGGCGTCGAGACCAGCGGCAACCAGCTCGCCGCGGCGGTGCTCGACGAGCTCGGCAAGCCCCGCTCGCTGATCCAGTACGTGGCCGACCGCAAGGGCCACGACTACCGCTACGCGCTCGACACCGCCAAGCTCGAGGGCGAGCTCGGCTGGCGCCCCGGGGTCGACCTGCGCGCCGGCCTCGCGCGGACGATCGCCTGGTACCGGGAGAACGAGCGCTGGTGGCGCCCGCTCAAGTCCGACGAGTACTGGGAGTACTACCGGCGCAACTACCGGCCGCTGCCGGTGTCGCGGTAGCGCCGCGCTACGAGCGGCGGCGCCCCAGCACCTTGATCAGCCGCCGCAGGGTGAGCAGCGCGACGACCGTGAGGACCTGCCCGCCGGCGACCACCCGGGTGAGGTCGAAGGCCGGTTGCCAGCGCACCTCCCCGTCCTTGATGACGAAGGCGCCGACCGGCCGGGCGACGATCCCGAGGCCACCGCCGAGGCCCTGCGGGCCCGCCGGCTGCGGCTGGTCCTCGCCCTGGCCGGCGGCGCTGCCGCCGCCCCCGCCGCCGGCGTAGAGGACCGCGGCCGGGATGACCGTGACCCCGTCCCGCTCGTAGGGCTGGCCGAACACGTGGTTGTCGCGGACGTGGGCGGAGATCTGGTCGAGGAACTCCGAGGTGTCCATGGTCGCCTCCTCGCGCGCCGAACGTGGACCGGCGCACGGGCGCCATCTTGGACCAGTGGCGCGTTGCTATGCTGCCTGTCCGGAAGGAGCGAGCGGGCCGACCAGGAGGTGGTGCCGGATGAGGCCAGCGGAGCTGGCCGCGCACCTGGCGGCCGACCACGACCAGCCGGTCGACGGCCCCGCGCCGGTGCTGGCGTTCGTGCACGCGGCGATGCACAACGGCAGCGCCTGCCCCGGCGGGCACTTCCACGACGGCGACCAGGTGCGGCGGCTGTGGGACAGGACGCCGAGGATCGCCGAGGTGCCCACCCGCGGCCACACCTGAACTGCCGCGATGCGCTCGCTCTCCTCGATCATCCTAGTTGTATCGTAAGTTGTAACTAGGTCAAGAGCATCATAGAGTTCGCACCATGCTCTCCCCCCGGATGACCCTCCAGACCCAACGGGTGCTCGCGGTCATGCTCGAGGACCCGCTCGGCCAGCACTACGGGCTCGACATCTCCCGCCGGGTGGGGCTGCCGACCGGCAGCATCTACCCCATCCTCGCCCGCCTCGAGCGGGCCGACTGGGTGAGCAGCCGCTGGGAGGAGGTCGGCCCCAACGCCGTGGGCAGGCGGCCGCGGCGCTACTACCGCCTCACCGGCGCCGGGGCCGAGCAGGCTCGCCAGGTGCTCGACCGGACCGTCCGCTCGATCACGCCGCGGTGGGGTGTCGGCGGCACCGGGGAGGTGCCGGCGTGAGGTGGGGCTGGCAGGAGACGCTCGCCGTGGCCGTGGCGCTGCTGCTTCCCCTGCTGCAGCAGGACGCGTTCGAGTGGTGCTACTGGCTCGCCGAGCGCCTGGTGCGGCGTGCCGCCCGCCGCCTGCCGCCGGCCCACCGGCACCGCTACGGCGAGGAGTGGCTGGCCGAGCTGGCCGCGCTGCGGGACCGCAACCTGTCCGCGCTGCTGTGGGCGCTGTGGGTGTTCGCCTGCGCGCCGTCGGTCGGTCGCGGCCTGCGGGAGGAGCCGGCCGACCGCTGGCGCCTGCTGTGCAACGGCTACGTCACCGGCGTCTCCGCCGCCGGGCTCGGCCTGGGCGGCTGGCTGCTCGCCCACGGCGGCCTGGAGGTCACCGCGCACGGCAGGCGGTCGTTCCTGGTGCTGCTCGGGCTCGCCGCCGTTGCGCAGCTGCGCCCCTACCTGACCCGGGTCAACACCGGCTCCCTCAGCTTCGGGAGCCTCGACCTCGCCCTGGTGATCGGCTGGGGCATGGCCGCGGGCGCCCCGGCTGCCGCGTTCGCCGCCATGCTCGGCCAGCTCGGCGGCCGCCGGTCCGCCGAGCGGGTGCTGTTCAACGGCGGCCAGTACGTGCTCTGCCTCGCCGGCGCGGGCTGGGTCTTCCACGCGGCCGGCGAGTCCCTGCCGGGCTCGCTGCGGACGCTCGCGATCGTCGCGGCGGCGGTGGCGTTCACCGCGCTGAACTCCCTGCTGATGCGGGTCCTGTTCGCGTTGCAGCACCCGGACGCGATCGCCCAGCAGCTGCGCACCGAGTGGATGGTCGAGGGCCTGATGTGCGTCGCGCTGATCGCCACCGCACCGTTCGTGCCGCTGGTCCTGCAGAGCAGGGCGGTCTTCATCCCCCTGCTGCTGCTTCCCGAGGCGGCGCTGCTGCTGCTGGTCTTCCGCCTCTGCCCGGTGCTCGCCGCGCCGCCGGCGCGGGCGGCGCGGCGCTAGCCTCGCGCGGGCGGCGCGCAATGGGCCGATGGGCATAGGCTCGCCGCGACCCGCAGCAGCCCAGGCGGAGGTGGAGGCATGGAGCAGCCCGTACCCGAGGTCCCCGACAGCCACCGGGACCTGCTCGAACGGCCGCTGATCGCGCACGTCGCGACGGTCCGCACCGGCGGCGGGCCGCAGAGCAACCCGATGTGGTTCGGCTGGGACGGCGCGCGGATCCGCCTGACCCACACCAGCACCAGGCAGAAGTTCCGCAACCTGCAGGCGGAGCCGCGGGTCGCCCTGTCGATCACCGACCCCGCCGAGTCGCAGCGCTACCTGGAGGTCCGCGGCGTGGTCGAGGCGACCGAGGACGACGCCGGCGGGAGCTTCTACCGGCAGCTGCGCGTGCGCTACGGCGTCGACCCCGACGCGCCGATGCCCGACGCCGCCGTGCGGGTGGTGGTCGTCATCCGCCCGACCGCGCTGCTCGCCCGCAGCCCGGCCAGCGCCGACGGCCCGCCCGCCATCGAGCGGGTCACCGCCGACAGCCACACGTTCTACCGACCGTGATGCAGTGAGCCTGACCCGCTGAGGTTGTGGGCGAGGTTCGCGGGGAAGTAAAGGGGGCGTCGCAACTCGGCCGAGGGGAGGCCGACATGCAACTTCTCGCCGCGAGCTTCACCCAGCGCTACAGCCCGGTCGCCGACAACCTCGTCCTGTCCGCCCTGGTCGCCGCCCTGCCGATCGTCGTGCTGCTCGGGATGCTCGGGATCCTTCGGGTCAAGGCCCACTGGGCCGCCCTCGCCGGGCTGGCCGCCTCCCTGCTGGTCGCGATCGCCGTGTTCGGCATGCCGGTCGGAACGGCGGCGGCGGCGGCGGCCAACGGCGCCGCCTTCGGCCTGCTGCCGATCGGCTGGATCGTGCTCGGCGCCATCTTCGTCTACGACATCACCGTCAAGACCGGGAAGTTCCAGCAGGTCCGGCACACGATCGCGGGGTTGGCGGTCGACCGGCGCATCCAGCTGCTGCTGATCGCCTTCTGCTTCGGGGCGTTCATCGAGGGCTCGGCCGGCTTCGGGACGCCGATCGCGATCTGCGCGGCGATGCTCATCGGGCTCGGCTTCCGGCCGCTGCCCGCCGCCGGGCTGTCGCTGATCGGCAACACCGCCCCGGTGGCCTTCGGCGCCATCGGGACCCCGATCATCACCCTGGCCAGCGTCACCGGCCTGGACATCAGGGACCTGTCGGCGATGGTCGGCCGCCAGCTGCCGTTCTTCTCGGTGATCATCCCGTTCTGGCTGGTGGTGGCGATGGTCGGCTTCCGCCGGACGCGCGAGGTCTGGCCCGCCTGCCTCACCGCCGGCCTGTCCTTCGCGATCGTGCAGTTCCTGGTCTCCAACCTGCACGGGCCGTGGCTGGTCGACGTCGTCGCCTCGATCGTCTCGATCCTGGCCGTGGTGGTGCTGCTGCGCTTCTGGCAGCCGCGCGAGATCTGGCGCTTCGACGACGACCCGCCGGTCGAGGAGGAGCTGGCCGCCAGGCGCCGGCCCGGCCCGGCCGGGGAGGTGAGCCCCGGCCCGGGCGCGAGCGCCCGCTCCGAGCTGCCCTCCCCCACCGACCGGCGCGAGACGTTCATGGCCTGGCTGCCCTGGATCCTGCTCGCCGTGCTGGTGTTCCTCTGGGGCACCCCGCAGGTCAAGTCGTTCCTCAACGACCTGTCGACCACCATCCACATCGGCACCCAGATCAACTGGCCGGGACTGCACCTCCAGGTGGTGCGGGTGCCGCCGGTGGTGGCCAAGCCAACCGCCGAGAAGGCCGTCTACGACCTGCTGCCGCTGTCGGCCACCGGCACCGCCCTGCTGTTCACCGGCATCCTGTCGGGGTTGGCGCTGCGCCTGCGTCCGGCCGAGATCGGCCGCATCTTCCTCGGCACCCTGTACCGGATCCGCTTCTCGCTGCTGACCATCGCGGCGATGCTGGCGATCGGCTACACGACCAGGTACGGCGGCCTCGACGCCAGCATGGGCCTCGCCTTAGCCAAGACCGGCAAGCTGTTCGCCTTCTTCTCGCCGCTGCTCGGCTGGCTCGGGGTTGCCCTGACCGGCAGCGACACCTCGTCCAACGCGCTGTTCGGCAGCCTGCAGAAGATCACCGCGGGGCAGATCGGCATCTCACCGGTGCTGGCCGCCGCCTCCAACAGCTCGGGCGGGGTGATGGGCAAGATGATCGACGCCCAGAGCATCGTGGTCGGCGGCGTCGCCACCGGCCAGCAGGGCCAGGAGGGCAACATCCTGCGCTACGTCTTCTTCCACTCGGTCGCCCTCGCGTGCCTGGTCGGCCTGCTGGTGCTCGCCCAGGCCTACGTCTTCAGCGGGGTCGTGCCGTAGCGCTCGGCCCTGGCCCGGCGGGCGTCGGCTGCCTACCGGACCGCGTCGGGTTGCGCACCGGCGCAGGCGCGCCCGGGGTCCCACGCCTGGATGACGGCCCCGGCACCGAGCGGGGTTGCCGGCCGGTCGGCGACCATCGGCAGGGCGCCGACCCACAGCGACCGGCCGCGGCGCACGTCCACGCAGCTCAAGGACTGCTGCAAGTTCCCGCCTGTGGACACTGAGCCGACCACCAGCAGCCGGCCGTCCCGCGTCCAGGCCGGCCAGCCGTCTGCCTGGACAGGCATGCGCCAGCGCAGGTGCCCGTCCCCGGCGCGGTAGGCGGCCAGGTAGGTGGGTGGCTCGCCCCGCGGCCCTGGCGTGACCAGGACGACGTCGTCGCCGGTGACCAGGGCGAGCCGGTCCACCGCGGGGTTCATGTCGAGGCTGAGCGGCCCGGGCAGGCCCCGGCGCCAGCGCGGCGTTCCGCTGGCCGGGTCGACCAGCAGCAGCTCGTGACGCCGGTTGCGGTCGATCACCGAGACCACCGCGACGCCGGCCGGCCCCACGCCGACGACCGCCGGTTCGCGCAGCCCGCCGAGATTCCAGCGCTGGACGCCGCTGTCCAGCTCGTAGGCGGCGACCAGGTTGCTGGAGCTGAGCTGGTCCCAGACGACCACGCCGCCGTGGCTCACCGTGAGCGTCGCCTCGAAGTCGGCGCCCCGGTGGACCCCGGCGGTCCGCCACAGCGCCCGGCCGGTGGCGGCGTCGAAGGCCTCGAGGGTGCCACGGTCCAGCCGCAGCACGCGGTCGCCCGCCTCGGTGAAGACCTTCGGCGTGCCGTGGCCCCGCGGCCGCCGCGACCAGCGCACGGCGCCGTCCTGGCGGTTGAGCACCACCAGGGCGCCGACGGCGCCGACGGCGACGATCCCGCCGTCGGCGGTGGAGCCGTGCTGCCAGGACAGCTGGGCCGGCTGCGCCGGGTAGCGCCAGCGAACCCGGCCGCTGGCCGTCTCGACGCCGAGGAGCTGGCCGGCGTCCAGCGGGCCGGCGCGCACCACCAGGACCCCGTCGCGGATCGAGGCGTCGTAGACGACGCCGCCCAGCGGCAGCCGCCAGCGCTGCCGGCCGTCGGCCGCGGCGAGGGCACGGAGCTCGTCGCCCTCGGTGGTGAACACCGTGTCCCCGTCGACCAGCGGGCCGACGTTGGCGTCGAGGTCCGCTCCGACCGGCAGGGGCACCGACCATCGCCGCTTGCCGTCGGCGTCGAACGCCACGACGGCCGCCCGGCGCGGCGGGAACTTGGAGGGGTCGCAGCCGGCCGTGGACGGGACCTGGCGGCCCGCCTGGTCGGCGGCCGTGGTCGCACCCCGCTTCTCGGCACCAGTGGTCGTCGCCTGGCCGCAGGCGGCCAACCCGGCCGCGCCGAGCAGGACGAGCGCCTCACGGCGCGTGACGGTGAGCCGCACGAATGCCCCCTGGTCCCTCCGTGGCCGGCTGTGGCCGGCCGTGCAGCAGTAGGACGCGACCGCCCGGCCCGTGGTTCCCAGCGGTGCCACGCACGTCGCGGCGCACGCGTGCGCATGGTCGCGGCAGCGCGACGCGCTGCCGCAGGAGGCTCGCCCCGAGCTCGACCGGTGGTTCCGGGTCGTGCTACGGCGCGCCCTCGCGCGGACGCTCGGGTAGGGTCGCTACAGGTCGGGAGGGAGCACGGCCTCGCCGGCCGGGGTCATGCGTCCCTCGCCCAGGAGGCGCCGCACGCGCTCGCGGTTGCTCGCCGACCAGTTCGACCCGGGGCGGCGCGGGACGAAGCGGATGGCGTAGCGCTGCTCGTCGATGCCCTTGGTCTGGGTGTCGACCCAGCCATGGCAGAGCGCGACGTCCAGCAGCTCGTCGAAGGTCACGGTCTGCTTGCCCGAGGCCTTCTTGTAGATCGCGACGATCCGCTCGGCCTCGGACGCGCCGTGGTCGTGCAGCCAGCGGTCGAACTCGCCCTCGGAGGAGACCGGCCTCGCCTGGGAGGTGTCGAGCGCGCTCATTCCTACCTTTCCGGAGCGAAGCGGGTCGACTGGCCGACCTCGATCAGGTGGCCGTCCGGGTCGCGCATGTAGCAGCGGATCTCCGCGCCGCGGTCGATCGGCGGGGTGAGGAACTCGGCCCCCTTGGCACTCCACTCCTGGTAGACCGCTTGGACGTCGGCCACCCGGATGTTCAGGAAGGCGCTTGCGCGGGTGGGGTCGCCCGGCGGTTCCAGCACCACCTCGGGCTTGTCCTCGGTCGGGCCGCCGCCGACGTTGATGATCACCCAGCCGTTGGCCAGCTTGACGATCGTCGGCTCCCCGTCCAGGACCACCTTGCCGCCGAGCACGCCAGCGTAGAAGTCGCGCGAGCGGGCCACGTCCGCCGCGACCACGAAGTGCGTGAGCACGAACCCCTCGCTCGGGGCGGGGAAGTCGTCGTCCGCCATTGGGTGCTCCTCCTGGATGTGCCGTCCGGCACGACAGCGGCTCGGATCGGCAGCCGGGCAAGCCCAGAGCGGTTCAGGCTCGCGAGTTGTCGAGGTACTGCAGGAGCTCGTGGGCGGCGAGCTCGACGTCCTTGTGCCGCCACTCGGCAGCGCGGTACTGGCAGGCGATCAGGCCTATCCGGTGGAGGCGCCGGAAGTCCCCGTAGACGAACGCGTACCTGGCCTTGGTTTCGTCGTTGGCGCCGTCGGTGAGCCCCAGGTGCCACTCGGCGTAGTCATCCCAGGAGTGCGCCTTCAAGAAGGCGTTCTCGTCGGCGGCACGCGGTTGCACGTCGTCCCACACGCTGTCGAGCACGTACTGGCGGGCGTCGATGAGCCGTCTCGCCCGCGCCACGGCACGCTCGTTGACCGAGTACGAGGCCATGGCGGCAGTCTGGCCGACTCGTCGCCGCCGTTCAAGCGTTCACCAACACCGTTCGGGAACGTTGCCAATGCCAGGACGACGGACGCGCACACGACCGTCACGCCCGGTCAGCGAGCTGCGGCACGCACTGAACAAATGCGCAGCATGGCTTGGATTGACATTTCGGCGTGGGGACAATCAGAGTCCGGTCCGCCAGAGCCTCATCGCCGGATGCGAGAGGTGGGCGGGAGGAGGCAGCAGCATGCTCATTCTCGGTTTGGTCCTGCTCGTCATCGGTCTCATCGCCAAGGTCGCGATCCTAGAGACGATTGGGATCATCTTGCTGGTCGTCGGCGCCGTCTTGTGGGTCCTGGGATCGATGGGACGCCCGGTTCGCGGTCGACGGCACTACTGGTAACCGGCAGCCGCGTCGCCGGTTGGTCCGACGGCGTCACCCGGCCTGCGGCGCGGCGATGGCCGCACCATCGTCGAGGCAGCGATCGAAGTCCACTAGGAGGTAGCCGTGAGGCGCGTCGGGTCACTGCTGGTCGTCATCTGGTTGGTCATCGGCGTCGTCGCGGCGGCGCAGCGACACTACTTCTCCGGTTCGGACGCCAACTGCGCCAAGCTGGGAACCGTCGCGGTCACGGTCGTTGCCGGTCCGTTGAACTACCTTGGCGTCAACCCGAAGGTCAAATGCGACCTGCCTCAACCGTCGAGGTAGGGGACAACTTCGGTCTCGCCTCGGGGCCTGCCGGCGGCGCATCTCGCGGCTCGGCTGGATGGGATCTGCTCTCCCCATCCAGGGGCTTGACCTTTTCTCTATCTAGGTAGACATTGGGCGCATGAGGCGTCCCCGCAAACCCACGCCGCAGACGGTCGCCGTCGTGCTCGCGCTGGCCGGCAACCCGTCCGGCTGGAGCCACGGTTACCACCTGTGCAGGCAGCTCGGCCTCAAGGCCGGCACGGTCTACCCGATCCTCATGCGGCTGGCCGAGCGTGGTCAGGTCGAGACCGCGTGGGAGACCGATCCACCGTCGGGCCGCCCCGCCCGACACCTCTACCGGCTGACGGGCGAGGGAGCCCGGTTCGCGGAGGCGCTGCGTACGGCCGCCGCCGAGACCCCCCGCACCAGCCGGTCAGGCGGCGTGACCCGGCCCGCACTCGGGGAGGCGTTCTGGTGACCACGCGACTCGCCGCCTGGATCGTGGGGGCACTGGCCATCGCCCTCGTACTGCCGATGCTCGCGTCCTCCGTGGGCGCCGTCGCCCTCCTGCTCGCCGTGCCCGTCGCCGTCGTGGCGTCGATCCTGACCCGGCGGCATGCGGAGGGGCACGCGGAGCGGGACGTTGCCGACAGGCTCGTGTCGGCGGCGGCGGCTGGCACCGGCGAGCGCACGTCGCCGGACGACGCAGAGGTGGACTGGGGTGCGGCCTTGCGCGCCGAGCTCGCGACCATCACGGTCCCACGTGAGCGGCGACGGTTCGCCCTCGGCGCCGCCGCCGCGCTGCTCGGCAGGCCACGTTCGCTCAGGTCGCTCCTCCTCGCGGCCGGCGTGGCCGTCGCTTTCGGTGCGGGCCTGCTGGGCGTCTCACGCGCCACGCTGGGCGACGACGGACTCGGGTCGGTGACCATGCTCCTTCCGCCGGTGATGCTGTTCGCGATCGGCTACCTGTGCGCCCGCTCCACGCGGTCACTGCGTTTCGGGCTCGAGACCGGCATCCTGGCCGCACTCACGACCCTGGTTGCGGTGGCCGTGGTCTACGGGATCGAGGCGGCGCACTGGTACCACGTCGCCCCCAACGTCAGCGTCCTCGACGGCGAACACGTCGACTTCGACTCGACCAGGGCAGCCGTCATGGACGCGGTGCACCCGATCATCCTCCTCGTCCACCTCGTGTTCTGGTCGCCCTGGCCGGTCCTGGGCGCCGTCGCCGGGGCACGAGCACCGCGGGCCGCCACCGGCTGACGCACGAACCCCTGGCGCAGGTCCGTGCGACTGCGGCCCTTCCGGGCGAGGACCTGCCGAGTCTGCCTTCGGTCGGGATGTCGTCTCCGCACCGCGAGCCTACAGTGGCTGCGACGGTCTGATCGTCTTGGTTGGAGGCCGGGATGGCGGACGGCTGCTTCCTCGTGCACGCGCCCAGATCGCCCATCGAAGCGTCGATCGAGACGGCCGAGCAGCCGGCGCCGAGCCGCGGGTCGTGCCACGTGTCGCGGCGGCGGCGTAGTGTCGGTGCAGGGCAGACGCCGACCATCCCGCCTGCGGGGACCCCCCGGGGGGCTCCGGGGCCGGCGCCGCGAATGCGACGTGCTCGACCGGCTCATCGAAGCGGCTCGCGCGGGTGAGAGCCGAGCCCTGGTGGTCCGCGGCGAACCGGGCGTGGGCAAGACGGCGCTGCTGGACTACCTGGCAGAACACGCATCGGGCTGCCGGGTGGCGCGCGCTGCTGGCGTCCAGTCGGAGATGGAGCTCGCCTTCGCGGGACTGCACCAGTCGCTGGCGCCGATGCTGGACCGCTTGGAGCGACTCCCGGCGCCGCAGCGCGCTGCGCTGCAGACCGCGTTCGGCCTCGGTCCCGGACCGGCGCCCGACCGCTTCCTGGTCGGCCTGGCCGTCTTGAGCCTGCTGGCCGACGTCGCGGAGGACCACCCCCTGATCTGCCTGGTGGATGACGAGCAGTGGCTCGATCACGCCTCGACGCAGGTCCTCGGGTTCGTCGCCCGCCGCCTGGCGGCCGAACCGGTCGCACTGGTGTTCGGGGCCCGCACTCCCGGCGAGGAGCTGGCCGGACTTCCGGAGCTGGTGATCGAGGGCCTGCATCAGGTCGATGCGCGCGCGCTGCTGGACGCGGCGTTGACCGGGCCGCTGGACGCGCGGGTCCGCGACCCGATCGTCGCCGAGACCCGAGGCAACCCGCTGGCGCTGCTGGAGCTGCCATGGGGAGCGACGCCGGCCGAGTTGGCCGGCGGGTTCGCCCTTCCCGACACGGTCGCGCTGTCGGGGTGGATCGAGGAGAGCTTCCGACGGCGGCTGGAGGCCCTGCCCGCCGAGACCCGACTGCTGTTGCTGGTCGCGGCGGCCGAGCCGGTTGGCGACCCGGTGCTGGTGTGGCGGGCAGCCGAGCGGCTCGGCGTCCAGGCGCAGGCGGCGATGCCGGCGGCCGAGGCCGGCCTGCTGGAATTCGGCGCCCGCGTCCGGTTCCGGCATCCCCTGGTGCGCTCGGCGGCCTACCGGTCGACCGCTGCTCAGGAGCGCCAGAACGTCCACCAGGCCCTGGCCGAGGCCACCGACCCGGAGGTCGACCCCGATCGCAGCGCCTGGCACCGGGCGCAGGCCACACCCGGGCCCGACGAGGACGTCGCCTCCGAACTCGAGCGCTCGGCCAGCCGGGCGCAGGCGCGCGGGGGCTTGGCCGCGGCAGCGGCATTCCTGGAGCGCGCGGCCATGCTGACCCCCGACCCCGCCCTCCGTGCCCAGCGCTTGCTCGCGGCGGCCAGGCCAAGGGGGGATGCCGGCGCGCTGGAGGCGGCGCTGGGCCTGCTGGTCGCGGCCGAGGCCGGGCCGCTCGACGAACTGCAGGCCGCAGAGGTGCGGCGCCTGCGCGCACAGATCGCGTTGGTGCAGCGGCGCAGCGACGCTGGTCGGCCGCTGCTGAGCGCAGCCAGGCGCCTGGAGCCGCTCAACGCCTCGCTGGCGCGCGAGACGCACCTGGAGGCGTTGGGGACCACGGTGTGGGCCGGCGACCCGGACAACCCGGGCGTCCTGCGGGCGGCGGCCGAGGCCGCCCGCGCCGCACCCCCCGGTCCTGACCCGCCCCGTGCGGTTGACCTCTTGCTGGATGGGTTCGCGCTGCGGCTAACCGATGGGTACGCGGCGGCCGCGCCGACACTGACCCGAGCGCTCGAGCTGGTCCTCGCCCTGGACGTCGCCGACGACGAAGTTGGCCGCTGGCTCTGGCTCGCTGGTGGGAGAGCCAGCGTGATGGTCGCCCTGGAGGTGTGGGGACGCCGAAATCCTGGCGTGCCCTTGTCGCTCGCCAGGCACCGTTCGCCCGCGACACCGGCGCGCTCGTCCAGCTGCAGTTCGCGCTCAACTCCCTGGCCTCGAACCACGTGTTCGCCGGCGAGTTGACCGCGGCGGCGCGGCTGCTCGACGAGGATCGCCTGATCACCGAGGCGACCGGAAACCTACCGATTGGGGATGCCAAGGTGACGCTGGCGGGGCCGGGAGCCAGAGGCGTCGGAGCTGATCAAGACCAACGTGGTGGCGACGACCCCAGGCGGTCTCGACAGGATGGTCAACTTCGCCACCTACGCGAGCTCGGTGCTCTACAACGGCCTAGGTCGACACGACGCGGCGCGCGACGCCGCATGGCGAGCCTTCCAGCGCGACCAGATCGGGGTTGGGCCCTTTGTCGTGCCCGAGTTGGCCGAGGCGGCCTCCAGAACCGGTGACCTGGCGCTGGTCAGGACAGCGCTCCAGTGGCTGTCCGAGCGCACCAGGCTGACGCCCTCGGAGTGGGCGCTGGGAATCGAGGCGCGCGTCCGCGCCCTGCTCACTGAGGGTGACGCCTCCGAGCGGCACTACCGCGAGTCGATCGCGCACCTCGGCCGTACTCGCGTCCGCGCCGAGCTGGCCCGCGCCCATCTACTCTACGGCGAATGGCTGCGCCGCCAGCACCGCCGCCTCCACGCCCGCGAGCAGCTG
>DASUZB010000287.1:0-40144 GCA_036377075.1 Actinomycetes bacterium
CGCGATCCCGGCAACCGCCGATTCCGCCCAACTCGCTCCGAGCCTCCTGGCCCTGCTCGCTCTGGGCTGGCTCCTGATCACCTTGAGCAGCGAGGAGGTTGCTTGAGTTCGGGGTGGCCCACCCGTGACCGACGGCGGCCCGGGATCTCCGTCTCGTATGCTGAATTTGCGAGATCTCGCACGATGGAGCGAGAGGGCCGAAATGCTCGCCATGACCTGCCGGTGTCGAGCGTGAAGGCGGACGAGGTGCAGATCGTGATGGCGTCCGAGCGGCGCCCTGGCAAGCCAAGGAACGAGGACTCGGTCGGTGCGGTCGACACGATCGCCTTCGTGCTCGACGGCGCCAGCGTCCCCAAGGGCGTGGAGTCGTGCTGTTCGCGCACTGCTAGCTGGTACGTGCAGCACCTGGCCGCCCGGCTGGTCGCGGCCCTCTCCCGCGAAACGGCCGAGCCGCTTCCCCACGTCCTGGCGCGTGCGATCGGCGAGGTCGCCGCGGAGCACGCCGCCACCTGCCCACGCATCGCCGAGCACGACGCGCTGGGCCCGTCGTCCACGGTCGCGATCCTGCGCCAGCAGGACCACCAACTCGAATACCTCGTGCTTGGCGACAGCATGGTGCTGGTCGAGACCGCCGAGAAAGTCGATTGGCACTGCGATCAGCGGCTCCTGAAGATCTCACCAGAGGTGGACATGCAGTTGTACCAGTGCCTTGCGGAAGGGCGAGGCTATGGCGACCCGGAGTTCAGGCGCCTGCTGGTCGAGCAGACCAACCGCGAGCGGGCGCTGCGCAACCGCATCGACGGCTACTGGACCGCGGGGCACGAACCGGCCGCCGCGTTCGAGAGCCTGACCGGTTCCTACCAGCTCGGCGACCGACCAGGACAGGCGCGCCGGGCGGCGCTGCTGAGCGACGGCCTTGGCCGAGCAGTCATGCTGTTCGGCCTTTACGATTCCTGGGAGCCCTTCCTGCAGGCGTTGGCCATCGAGGGTCCGGCGGCATGCATCGCCAAGGTGCGCGCCGCCGAGGCCGCCGACCCGGATGGCTCGCAATACCCACGTGAGTACGTTAGCGACGACGCGTCCGGCCTGGTGGCGACGTTCATCCCGGTGTGACCCCGCCAAGGCATGATGGAGGGGTGCAACCGAGAACGAGGGGGTTGCGGACGGAACGGACGGAACACGGAACGGAGCCGACGGAGGAGGTCCGGGTCTCTACCATCGAGCTCTTCTTCGACCTGGTCTTCGTCTTCGCGATCACGCAGCTGACCAGCCTGCTCGCCCATGAGCCGACGGTGGTCGGACTGGTCCGCGTCACGGTGGTGTTCGGCAACCTGTGGTGGATGTACGGCGGCTACGCCTGGCTCACCAACGCCATGCCGCCGCGCGGGGCCGCCATGCGGCTGCTGCTGCTGCTCGGCATGACCGGGTTCTTGGTGGTCGCACTCGCGATCCCGGCCGCGTTCGGCAGTGGCGGCGTCGCCTTCGGGCTCGGCTACCTGCTGGTGACCGTCGTCCACACGGGGATCTTCCTGCTGTCCGCCCGGGAGATCACCGTGCAGGCGATGCGCCGGCTCGGTCCGTTCAACGCCATCACCGCGGTCATGCTGCTGGTCGCCGGCTTCACCGACGGCGCGCTGCAGCTTGCCCTGTGGGTCGGCGCGTTCGCCCTGCACTGGATCTCGCCGGCCTTCACCGCGGTCGAGGGCTTCCCCATCGGGGCCGCCCACTTCGTGGAGCGCCACGGGCTGATCGTGCTGATCGCGCTCGGCGAGTCGATCGTCGCGGTCGGCATCGGCCTGACAGGGCGCGACCTCCGCGCGGGCCACGTCGTCACGGCGGTCCTCGGCCTGGCCCTGGCCGCCGCGCTGTGGTGGCTGTTCTTCGACCGCGAGGACGAGCGCGCCGAGCGCGCGCTCCGCGACGCCAGCGACCGCCGCACCCCCTGGCTGGCCCTGTACGCGTTCGGCTACGCCTTCCTGCCCGTGCTCGGGGGGATCATCGTCTTCGCCGCCGGCATCAAGAACGCGATCGTCCAGTACGGCGAGCCCCTCCCCGCCTCGACCGCGTGGTTCCTCGCCGCCGGCGTCGCCGTGTACGTCGCCGGGCTGGCGCTGTTCCGGCAGCTCCTCGGCATCAGGTTCGTCGCCGCGCGGCTGGCGATCGCCGTCGCCGTCCTGCCGACCGCGGCGGTGGGCCTCGCCTCCTCGCCCGAGGCGCAGCTCGGCGTCCTCGCCGCCGTGGTGGCCGCCGGCGTCGTCGCCGAGGCGACGTGGGAGAGGCGCAGGCGGCGGGCCGCGGCCGAGCCCGGCCTCGGTGAGCTCGGCTAGACCCTGCGGGCCGAGCTCTCCCGCGGGCATGGCCGCGGCTACCCGCCGCGGGCGTCCAGCTCGCGGACCAGGGCTTTCGGGGCGACCGTGCGGTAGCTCTCCTCGACCCAGTCGAGCAGGACCTCGACCGGTGGGCAGTCCGAGGCGGCCACGTCGACGGTGACCCAGTTGGCCCGGCCGAGCCCGTACCCGGTCGGGTGGCAGCACCCCAGCGCCAGCGCCTGATCGGCGGAGTCCGGCAGCTTGACCGAGAACCCGTAGGCGTCGCCCGGCTCGGCTGGGCCGAGGAAGGCAAACACCTTCTTGCCCACCTTGGCGGTGCGGTCGTGCTCGCCCCACGGGGTGTCCTGCCAGGCGCCCGGCAGCCCGAGCGCGAACTCGCGCAGCGCCGCCGCGGTCTCGGCGAGCCGCGCGTCCCCGCGCCCGCCCGCTGGTTGGTCGCCCGTTCCGGTCACCCGGGCAGTGTGCCACCGCCCGCCCAGCGTGCGCGTGGTGGCGGCCGGGACCTACGCCGCTGGCGGTAGCGCCGCCGCGCGGTGCCTGCGCCCGTGGGGGCACGGGCAAAGCCTTCCGCTGGGCGACGACGGCATCGCGGTGGTCCAGCACGATCGGCGTGCCAGAAGCACAGCTGAGAGGAGCCAGCAGATGGCACCGGAGACACCAGCGCCGCCGACGGGTCGCCGCCTCGACGGGAGGCTGCCGACCGTGCCCGCCGAGGGGGCCCGCACCGGCGAGCCGCTCGCGCGCGCGGTCGGCGCCACCAAGGTCTACGGGTCGGGCGACACCGCGGTGCGGGCGCTCGACGACGTGACCGTCCACCTGGAGGCGGGCCGTTTCACCGCGATCATGGGCCCGTCGGGCTCGGGCAAGTCCACCCTGATGCACTGCCTCGCCGGGCTCGACAGCCTCACCTCGGGCCAGGTGTACCTCGGCGGCGTCGAGCTCGGCGCCCTGTCCGACAAGGAGCTGACCCTGCTGCGCCGCGAGCGCGTCGGCTTCGTGTTCCAGTCCTACAACCTGCTCCCCATGCTCACCGCGCTGGAGAACGTGACCCTGCCGCTGGCGCTCGCCGGCGCCAGGCCGGACCAGGCCTGGCTCGACCGGGTGGTCGACACGCTCGGCCTGCGCGAGCGGCTGTCGCACCGCCCGGCGGAGCTGTCCGGCGGCCAGCAGCAGCGGGTCGCGGTGGCGCGGGCGCTGGTCAGCCGGCCGCAGCTCGTCTTCGCCGACGAGCCGACCGGCAACCTCGACTCGCGCGCCAGCACCGAGCTGCTCGGCCTGCTGCGACGCGCGGTCGACGAGCTGGGCCAGACGATCGTGATGGTGACCCACGACCCGGTCGCGGCCGCCTACGCCGACAGCGTGCTGTTCCTGGCCGACGGCCGCATCGTCGACCGGATCCAGGAGCCGACCGCGCAGCGGGTGCTCGACCGCATCAAGGCACTCGGGGAGTGAGGCGAGGACCATGCTGAACGTCATCCTCAAGAGCCTGTGGAGCCACAAGCGGCGCCTGCTGGGCACCTTCCTGGCGGTGCTGCTCGGCGTGGCGTTCCTCTCGGGGACGCTGGTGCTCGGCGACACCCTGCGGGCCAACTTCGACACCCTGTTCACCAACGTGACCGGCGACACCGGCGCGGTGGTCCGCAGCGCCACCAAGGTGTCGGACAGCCCGGCCACGCCGCGCGGGCCGATCGACGGGTCGCTGGCCGGCCGGGTCCGCGCCGTCCCGGGCGTCAGCGCCGTCCAGCCGGCGGTCGACGGCCTCGGCCAGATCGTCGGCAGGGACGGCAAGGTGATCTCGACCATGGGCCCGCCCCTGGCCAGCAACTGGATCGCCGACCAGCGCCTCACCGCCTACCGGCTGGCCGAGGGGCGCGCGCCCCAGACCCCGGACGAGGTGGTGATCAACCGCGGCGCGGCCAAGACCGCCGGCCTCCACCCGGGCGACCGCACCGTCGTCCTGACGCCGCGGCCCGTGCCGGTGACGGTCGTGGGGATCGCCACCTTCCAGAACGCCAGCGGCTTCGGCGGCAGCTCCTACACCGCCTTCACCCTCGAGGGCGCCCAGCGGTACCTGGTCAAGCAACCCGGCCAGGTCACCCGCATCCTGGTCGCCGGCGCCCCCGGCGTCTCCCAGGACGAGCTGGCGTCGCGGCTGCGCCCGGTGCTGCCCGGTGGCGTCGAGGCGATCACCGGCGCCCAGCTCAGCGCGGAGAGCATCAGCGCCATCAACCAGGGGTTCCTCGGCTTCTTCCGGACCTTCCTGCTGGTCTTCGCCGCGATCGCGCTGTTCGTGGCGATGTTCTCGATCGCCAACACCTTCTCGATCATCGTGGCGCAGCGCACCCGCGAGTCCGCGCTGCTGCGCGCCATCGGCGCCTCGCGGCGGCAGGTGCTGGCCGCGGTGGTGCTCGAGGCGCTGGCCGTCGGGCTGCTCGCCTCGGCGGCGGGGCTCGCCGCCGGCCTCGGCATCGCCTCGGGCCTGAAGGCCCTGTTCGCCGGCTTCGGCTTCCCGCTGCCGACCAGCGGCCTGGTGTTCAAGGCCAACAACGCCGCCATCTCGATGGCGGTCGGGGTCGGCGTCACGCTGCTGGCCGGCGCGCTGCCCGCGCTGCGGGCCTCGCGGGTGGCGCCGCTCGCGGCGCTGCGCGAGGTCGCGGGGGAGCGCGGGGTCTCGGTCCGCCGCGCCGTCGTCGGCGGCGCGCTCGCCGCCGCCGGGGTGGCGGTGGTGGTCGCCGCGGTGCTGCCGGGCGGCGACGCCGTCACCCGGCTGACCGCCGCCGGTGCGGTCCTCACCATGGCCGGCGTGGTCGTGCTCGGCGCGGTGGTGGCGCGGCCGGCCAGCCGCCTGATCGGCGCGCCCCTGCCGCGACTCCGCGGCGTCACCGGCGAGCTCGCCAGGCAGAACGCCATGCGCAACCCACGGCGCACCGCCGGCGCGGCGGTCGCCCTGCTGGTCGGCATCGCCGTGGTCACCCTGTTCACCGCGTTCACCGCCTCGCTGCAGGCGTCGATCCGGCAGAGCGTCTCCAGCTCGTTCGGCGGCGACCTGGTGATCGCCTCGGGCGGCTTCGTCGGCGGCCGCCTCGACCCGCGGCTCACCGGCGAGGTGGGCAGGCTTCCCGAGGTGCGGCAGGCGGTCGGGATCAGCACCGGCAACGCCGCGGTCGCCGGCAGCGGCCAGGAGGTCAGCGTCGCCGCCCCGCGCGAGCTCGCCCAGGTGCTCCAGCCGCGCATGGAGGCCGGCACGCTCGGCGGGCTCGGCGACGGGCAGCTCGCCGTGGGCAAGAACGTCGCCGACGGCAAGGGCTGGCGGCTCGGCACCGCCGTGCCGGTCCGCTTCGCCGACGGCACGAGCGAGCGCCTCACCGTCGGCGCGATCTACCGCGAGAGCTCGGTGCTCAACGCATACCTGCTGCCCCGGGCGGCCTGGACGGCCCACTCCGCCCAGGACGTCGACGCCACCGTCCTGGTCAAGCTCGACGACGGCGTCGGCCTGGACGCCGGCAGGGCCGCGGTCGAGCGGGTGGCCGCCCGCTACGGGAGCCCGGCGGTGCGCGACCGCCAGCAGTACGCGGACAGCCTCGCCGGTGGCGTGCGCCAGGGGGTGGCGGTGGTGTACGTGATGCTCGCGCTGGCGATCGTGATCGCGCTGCTGGGCATCGCCAACACGCTGTCCCTCTCGATCCACGAGCGCACCCGCGAGCTGGGCCTGCTGCGCGCGGTCGGGGAGACCCGGCCGCAGGTCCGCGCGATGGTGCGCTGGGAGTCGCTGGTCGTGGCGCTGTTCGGCACGGTGGGCGGCCTGGGGCTCGGCGCGTTCCTCGGCTGGGCGCTCGTGCGCGCCGCCGAGGCGGGCGACACGCTCGGGGCGTTCGCGCTGCCGCCCTTGCAGCTCACCATCCTCCTGCTGGTCGGCGCGCTCGCCGGCGTCCTGGCCGGCGTGCGCCCGGCCCGCCGGGCGGCACGGCTCGACCTGCTCGCGGCGATCGCCAGCGAGTAGGGGAGCGGCGGCAGGGCCGCCGGGCTACTGCCCGGCGGCCCTGAACGCCACCATCTGGAAGACCCAGTCGCCGCTGCCGCTCCTCGGCGCGGTCGCGTTGTAGGAGCCGGTCGTGGTCACGGTGCGGTCCTCGGCGATGTCGCCGTCCGGGCTGGTGATCACCCGGCTGGTGTAGCCGGTGCCCGCCCCGGTGAAGGCGCTGTCGGTGGTCCCCGCGCCGAGCAGCAGCTCGGTGGCGAAGTTGGTGGTCGCCGCGCCGCTGTTGGCCGGGCTGGTGTTGCCGACCGCCGAGTGGGTGACGTCCAGCGGGCTGGTCGGGTCGAGGCCGCCGTACTCGAGGACGCGGACGTCGGCGAAGGCCACCGCCTTGTCGAACCTCACCGTCACCGTGTCGGCACCGGCGGCGGCGCCCGCGACGCTCTTGGCGTAGTACACCACCTGGCTCAGGTTGGTGCCGCGGGTGGTGGGGGCGGCGGCCAGGTAGGCGTTGCCGGCGCTGTCGGTCACCGAGGTGACGTTACCGGTGGTCTCGTTCCAGCCGACCACAACGGCGTCGAGGTCGCCGGCGACCTGGGCCTTGGTGTAGGTGGTGGTCACCGTGCTCTGCGAGCTCTGCGGCGTGGCGCTGTTGACCTGGACGAACGAGGGCGTCGCCGGGCTCCCGACGCGGTAGGTCGCCACGTAGCCCTGGTTGCTCGCCGGCACGGTGATGGTGTGCGTCTGGGCGCCGCCGTCCGACCAGGAGTCGAAGACGTAGGCGGTCCCGCCGGCGCTCTGGTTGCGCGCCTCGACGGTGTGGACGAAGCCGATCAGCGTGTCGTAGGTGAACGGCGTCGTCTTGGCGATGCCGTCGAGGTAGAGGGTGAGCCCGGCCGGCGACGTGCCGAAGGTGAGGTTCACCTTGTCCGGGAAGATCGTCACCGACTTGGTGGCGGTCAGCCCGCTGGAGTCGGTCACCGTCAGGGTGATCCGGTAGCGGGTGAAGCCGCTGAAGTCGTGCCCGGTGGTCGGGATGGTGAAGGTCCCGCTCTTGACCCCCGTGATCGGCGTGCCCGGGTGCACGTGGGTGTCGTGCAGGAAGTCGATGTTCCAGGTGAAGGCGCTGGCCGGCAGGGTGCCGTCCTCAGGGTCGGTGGCGTCGCCGCTGAAGGAGATCACGTCGCCGGCGCGGAACAGGACGCCGTCGGTCGGTGAGCTGATGGTCGCCGTCGGCGGGTTGCCGACCGAGATCGTCAGCGGCGCCGCCTGGGTGGTGTTGACCCCGTCCGAGACCGCCAGCCTGGCGGTGTACTCGCCTGCCTGGGCGTAGGTGTGGACCGGGTTGGCGGCGGTCGAGGTCTGGCCGTCGCCGAAGGTCCACTGGTAGGTGAGCGGCTGGCCCTCCGGGTCGGAGGAGCCGGCACTGGAGAAGTTGACGTCCAGCGGCGCCGGGCCCGAGGTCGGGTTGGCCGAGGCGGCCGCCACCGGCGGCTGGTTGCCCGAGACGAAGCGGATACGGCGGATCTTGCTCACGCCGAAGGTGCCGCTGATGTCGGAGTAGCCCAGGTCGACGTAGTAGAGCGCGCCGTCGGGGCCCTCGGTGAGGTAGACGATGTCGCCGTAGGGACCGTCGACGCTGCCGTCGGGCGGCTCGAAGTTGAGCACGCCGTTGACGTTGCCGCCGGCGTCGAAGGTGAGCCGCTTGATCCAGTTCTGGGTGTAGTCGGCGAAGAAGTAGCTGCCCTGGTACGCGCTCGGGAACTGGCTGCCGTGGTAGACGAACCCGCCGGTGATGGCGGCGTCGCGGCCGGCGTGGGGGTAGGAGTAGATCGGGCTGGTGCACGGCGACGAGCAGGGCCCCTCGGAGTTGGGCCAGCCGTAGTTCGCGCCCCTGGCGCCGACGTCCACCTCCTCCTTGGAGTTGTTCTCGTCGTTGCCGCCGACGTCGCCGACGTAGAGCTTGCCGGTCGGCGCGTCGTAGTACGCCCGGTAGGGGTTGCGCAGGCCCAGCGCCCAGATCGAGTCCCAGTTGGGCCCGGTGCCGTCGTAGAACGGGTCGTCGGTGGGGACGGTGCCGTCGGAGTTGATGCGGTGGATCTTTCCGCGCGGGCTGGAGAGCGACTGGGCGGCGGCGGCGTCGAAGTGCTCGCCGGTGGTGAAGTAGATCTTGCCGTCGTTGCCGAAGTTGATGGCGCCGCCGTGGTGCTCGGCGTTGGCGTCCTGCGGGTCCTGGTAGAGCACCAGTTCGCTGCCGGCGACCGTGCCGGTGAGCGCCGCGTTGGCGGTGAAGCGCGACAGCCGGTCCCGGTTGGGCGACCCGAGCGTGTAGAAGACGTAGTAGAAGTGGTTGGTGCTGAAGTTCGGGTCGAGCGCGACGTCGAAGATGCCCTGCTGCACCCCCGCGGAGCCGATGTTGGTGATCTGCAGGAACAGCGTCGGGTCCGGGGTGGTGTAGGGCGGCGGCAGCACCTTGATCTTGCCCTGCAGCTCGGCGACGAGCATGCGCCCGTCGGGCAGGAACTTGATCGCGGTCGGCAGGTCGAAGCCGGTCGCCAGCACCTCGTTCTGGAACGAGCTGGTGTTGGCGACGTTCACCGTGACCGCCGCGGACAGCTTGGTGTTGCCCGAGGTGTCGGAGGCCCGCGCCGTCAGCGTGTGGGCGCCGTTGGGGACGGTGCGCGTGTCCCAGGCCAGCGCGTAGGGCGCTGCGGTGTCCTCCACGCCGGTGGTGACGCCGTCGACCAGGAACTGGACGCCGGCGACCGCGACGTTGTCGCTGGCGTCGGCGGTCACGTTGATGATGTCGTTCACCTGGGCGTTGTTGGCGGGGGCGGTGATCGCCACGGTCGGTGGCGTGGTGTCCGACGAGCCGGCGTCGGCCTTGAACGCGACCAGGTGCACCACCCAGGCGTTGCCGTTCTGCGTCGCGGTGGCGCTGTACGACCCGGTGGCGGTGACGTTGCGGTCCATGGTGCGGTTGCCGAAGGCGGTGGAGCGGGTGGTGTAGCCGCTGCCGCCGGCGTTGACGGACTGCTCGGACGCCGCCGCGGCGAACAGCAGGTCGGCGGCGTTGGTGGTGGTGACCGCGCCGCTGTTGACCGCGCTGCCGGTGCCGGTGGCGGTCTTGGTCACGTCGACCGGGCTGGCCTTGTCCACGCCCGAGTACTCGTGCAGGTAGATGGCGGCGAAGGAGTTGATGGCGGTGGCGAAGGTGGCCGTCACCGTGTTGGTGCCGACGGCGACGTTCCTCGCGTAGAAGACCTGGGAGCTCCAGTTGCTTCCCCAGGTCGTGCGCCCGGCCGCGCTGGTGTAGGTGTTGGCGCGGCTGTCGGACAGCGAGACCGCGTTGGTGTTGCTCCAGAGCACGTAGACGACGATCAGGTTGCCGGCGGCGTTGGCGCTGTTGAACGCCAGGGCGTTGGTCGTCCCGGAGGCGACCTGCTTCGCCCTCGTCTGCACGAACTTCGGCGTGGCGGCGGCGGCGTGGGCCGGCGCCCGGAACGCCGGCAGCGACAGGCTTAGCAGCGCGCCGACCGTGACGGCCAGGGCGGCGGTGCGGCAGGCGCGCCGGACCGCGGCGACCGCGGCAGGCGGGCGTGCCGGTTGGCGACGCACGGTGGATGGCATGGACGACGACCCCCCCAAATCCCCGTCCGCAAGCGCGGAGCGAGACGCGACGAGTGCCACGCCCGTCCCACCCTGCCCGATTCGCCGGCAGCGGCGTCCCCGCGAGATGGCCCCCGATCCCGCCTAGAACGCTACAACTTGCTCAGCTCAGGGTCTAGAAGTATGTCTCGCTCGTCTTATTAAAGAAGTCTGACTAGGTAGGATTCTGCACGCGCGTCCGAGCGGCTGCTGCACACCGCGTACCTGCTGGCCACGGCGTGGGCGGAGGACCTGCGTGGTGAGCTAGCCGCTGCCGACCGCGAGGGTGCCGGCGATCTGCTCGGCGGTCTGGTCCGCCGGGGTCGCGCCCAGCCAGCAGTTCTTGCTGTCCTTGGCGTCGTAGCCGTAGGTCAGCAGGTGGCTGCTGCCGTCGGCGCCGGCGAGCCGCAGCCGGAAGGCGCTCTGCGCCCCGGGGACGCTCACCACCTGCCTGGACACGACTTGCAGCGGCGTCCGCGCGTAGCTGCTGGCGAACTGCGGCAACGGCGCGTCGGGCCTGGTGGCGTCCAGGGCGGTGGTGGAGTCGAGGTAGGCCCAGCCGCTGGCCCCCTTGAAGACGGTGGGCCCGCTGGTGCCCGGACCGCCGCCGCCGGCCCCCACGGCGAGCGAGTCGTCCTGCTTCCAGTCGGCCGGGAACGCGGCCGAGCACCAGCCGCCCTCCCACGCCTTGAAGCCGGCGGGGACCGAGGCCGGCTTGGGGTGGGGCGTGTGGGTGCAGGCCGCACCGAGGAGCATGACCAGGAGCAGCGCGCCGGTTCGCCGCACGCCGCCCACCTCCTTCCCGGGCTTGCGCCGGATCGCAAGGCCGCCGCGGCCGCGTCGGGAGTATACCCATGCTGCCTGATAGGTCCGGTATGAGCAGCCGGTTCGCTTCTCCTTACGATCCCGTCAGGTCCTCGTTAGCTTCGTCGACTAGGCTGCGGCCCGTGCCGATCCCCCAACGACTCGCGTCGCTCGGCCTGGCGTCGCTGCTCGCCGTGGCCGTCGGCGGCTGCTCGAGCAGCAACCAGCTCGGCGCGTACGAGGCGGCCCGGACGCTGCACCTGGCGCCCGACGGGCGCCTGCTGGTCACCGACCTGGGGTCGGGGAGGAACGACGGCAAGGTCGTGGCCGTCGACGTCGACAGCGGCAAGCGGACCGTGCTCATGCGCGACCTGCCGTCCACCCACGCCAGCGGGGAGTCCCACGCCGACCTGGCCGGCCCGAGCGGGGCGGCGATGGCCGCCGACGGCACCGTCTGCGCGGTGATCGCCGGCGCCACCAAGCGCAACGCCGGCTTCTCCACGATGCGCTGCAGCAACGGCCTGGTGGTCGACCTCGAGGCGTTCCAGGGCAGGACCAAGCTGCCGAGCAACCCCTACGACGTCGTCCCCGACGGCAGGGACGGCTGGTACGTCAGCGACGGGGGGCCAACAACCTGCTGCACGTCGACCGCGCCGGCGAGGTCGCCGTGGTGGCCCGCTTCCCCAGCCTCGAGGCGGTCCGGCTGGGGCAGCGCGACGGCCAGGGCGTGCCGACCGGCCTGACGCTCGGCCCGGACGGGACCCTCTACGCGGCGCTGTACGGCGGCGCGCCGTTCGACGGTCCGCCCTCCGTGGTCGTGGCGCTGCCGCCGGACGCCGCCACCCGGAAGGCCAGGCCCAGGCCGCTGGCGTTCCTGCCGCACCCGATCGCGGTGGCGGCGGTCCCTGGCGGCGTCGCGGTGCTGGACTACGGCGGCGCCCCTGGCGAGCGCCGCAAGGGGGAGCTGCGCGTGTTCGACGGCGCCGGCACCGGCCCGCCGCGGCAGGCGGGCCAGGGCCGGCTGCTGATCGCCCGGCTGGACGGCCCGACCGGCCTGGTCAGGCTGCCCGACGGCCGTTGGGTGATCGCCGAGACCGGCCACCACGGCCTGCGGGTCCTTAGCGGCAAGCTCTCCTGACGGCGGCGCACGCCGGCCATAGGCCTCGAATGGCTTCACTCGCCGCTCGGGGCCGCCGATGAAGAGTCCAACAGGACGTTCCCGATCGGGCGAGGACTATGGCCAGAGAACCGGGCGCCTCCCTGGGCGCCTTCGTGCGGCGGCGCCGCGACCTGGGCTTCCTGTCGGCCCTGGTGGGCGGCGCCGGGTTGCTGGCATTCTTCGGCTTCTACTTCTCGGGCTTCGGCGGCGACCACGCCCGCACCTGGGTCACCGACTTCGCCTACGTGCCCGTGAGCTTGCTGGCGGTGTTCATGGCCGTGCGCGCCTCGCGCCACCGGGCGCTGGACCGCCGCACGCGGCTGGCCTGGCGCATCCTGGCGGCCGCCTTTGGCTGCCAGCTGTTCGCCAACACCGTCTGGTGGTGGCTGGAGGCGGTGCAGGGCGGCAGCCCGCCGTTCCCGTCGCTCGCCGACGTCGGCTACCTCGCCTTCATCCCGGTGCTGCTCGGCGGGCTGCTGGCCTTCCCAGGGCGGCCCGTCAGCCGCCAGGAGCGCTACAAGCTCGCGCTGGACACCGCCACCGTGGTCGCCGGCGGCTTCATGGTCCTGTGGTACCTGGTGCTGGGCCCGACCGTGACCGAGGGTGGCGCCGGCTTCCTCGCGATCGGGACCTCGGTCGCCTACCCCGTCGGCGACCTGGTGCTGCTGTTCGGCATCGTCAAGGTGCTGCTGCGCGGCCCGGCGGAGTCGAGCCGGCGGCCCCTGCAGATCCTGGTCGTCGGCCTGGCCTTGTTCGTCGTCGCCGACGTCTACTACGGCTACGTCGGCCTGCACCAGAGCTTCTTCGGCGGGAGCTGGCCGGACCTGTTCTGGCTGAGCGCGAACTACCTGTTCGCGGTGAGCGCCGTCGAGCAGCACCAGCGTGCCGAGCACCCGGAGGGGGACCTGCGCCGCGTCCGCTCCTGGCACGTCAACCGCCTGCCCTACGTCGGCGTCGGCGTGGGCTATGGCCTGCTGCTGCTGATCGCCGGCGGCCAGCGCCTGTACCCGCTCGGCGGCCTGCTGATCGGGGCGGTGGTCCTCACCGTCCTGGTGGTGCTGCGCCAGATCACCGCCCTGCGGGAGAACCACGCCCTGGTGGTGACCGACAGCCTCACCGGCCTGACCAACCGGGCGCAGCTGCGGGCGACCCTCGACCGGGCGCTGCTGCGCGGTCGCCGCGGCGACCGTCGGGTCGCGGTGCTCCTGCTCGACCTCGACGGCTTCAAGCAGATCAACGACACCCTCGGCCACGAGACCGGTGACGACGTCCTGGTCGGCTTCGCCGAGGTGCTGCGAGGCTGCGTCCGCGCGGGCGACACCGCCGGACGGCTTGGCGGCGACGAGTTCGCGGTGGTGATCGACCAGGTCAACGGGTCGGAGGACGCCGTGGCGGTGGCGCAGCGGATCCTCGCCAGGCTGCGCGAGCCGATCACGGTCGGCGAGCACGCCCTGGCCACCCGCACGAGCATCGGCATCGCGCTGTCGGGCGACGGCGCGAACGAGCCGGACGAGCTGCTGCACCGGGCCGACCTGGCCATGTACGCCGCCAAGCGGCGTGGGGCGCACGGCTACGAGGTGTACGGCCACATCCCCGACGACCACGAGGTGCGGCGCGCCCGGCTCGAGACCGACCTGCGCCTGGCGCTGGACCGGGAGGAGCTGCTGGTCCACTACCAGCCGATCGTCACCCTGCACGACGGCAACATCGTCGGCGTGGAGGCGCTGGTGCGCTGGCGCCACCCCAGCATCGGCGTGATCCCGCCGGCCGAGTTCATCCCGGTCGCCGAGGAGACCGGGGTCATCCACGAGCTGGGCGCGTGGGTGCTGCAGCACGCCGGCCGCCAGGTCCGCACCTGGCAGGAGCGGTTCCCCCGGACCCGCCCGCTGCAGCTGAGCGTCAACCTGTCGCCGCGCCAGGTGCAGGACCCGCACCTGGTCCAGGACGTGACCGCGATCCTGCGGCGCATCGGGCTCGACCCGCGCACGCTCGTGCTCGAGCTCACCGAGAACGACTTCATGCACGACACCGACGAGGCGGTCGCCAAGCTCGTCGCGCTCAAGCAGCTCGGCATCCGCATCGCCATCGACGACTTCGGCACCGGCTACTCCTCGCTCGGCTACCTCACCCACCTGCCGGTCGACATCCTCAAGATCGACCGCTGCTTCATCGCCGAGCTCGGCACCGGCTCGGAGGGATCGGTGGTGGCCGAGGCGGTGGTGCGGCTGAGCCAGGCGCTGCACCTCGACACCGTCGCGGAGGGCGTCGAAGAGGCCGACCAGGCCAGGGGGCTGCGCGAGCTCGGCTGCCCGCTCGGCCAGGGCTACTACTTCGCCCGGCCGCTCAGCAGCGCCGAGATCGAGGTACTGCTGGAGGAGGCCCAGGTCGTGCCCGCGCCCGGCGCTGGCCAGCCGTCCCCGACCCCGGCCGGCGGGAGTACCGTGAGGTCGTCATGATCCAGCTCAACGACCTCCACTCGCTCGCCTGAAGCGCGGTCCAGCAAGAACGTCTGCGGGTCTCGCAGCGCAGGGAGCAGCTCATCCGGGAGCTGGCCAGGCCGGGCCTCCTGGACCGCTGGCGTGCCCGCCGCGCCGCCGTCAGCCCTCGTCGGCCTCCCGCCACGGCCCCTGACCGTAGATCCGCTCAACCGTCACGTGGGTGACGACGCCCTCGGGCACCTCGCGCATCGGGTACTTCGCCCCCGGACCGATGTACGCCTCGGCGAGGCGGTCCATCACCGCCAGCGCGCCCCCCTCGGTGATCCGGGCGCGGCCGCGGACCACCACGTACGGGTGCAGGCCCGTGCCCTCGTACTCGTTGGCCTGGAACGACACCACCACCCGCGGGTCGCGCCGCAGGTTGCGGAGCTTGGACTGGTCGGTGTCGTAGAAGGTGGCGAAGACGAGCTCGTCGCCGTCGAACCCGGCCCAGGCGAGGCTGACGTGCGGGGTGCCGTCGGGGCCGAGCGTGACGACGTGGGCGAGGGGGCCGGTGGCGAGGAACTCGCGCACCGCCGGGGGAATGGTTGCCATGGGAATGAAGCCTCCACCACCGTCTCGGGTCGCCGCCGAACCCGCAGCCGCCTTGCCTGCGGGGCATCCGAGGAGTCTATCGCGACGGGCGGGCGGCCTCAGCGGGCCAGGCGGCCCAGCAGCGCCGAGGCGACGGTGATGCCCAGGGCGGCCGCGGCGTCCACCTGAGTGGCCGGCCGTCACCGGGCCGTGGGTGGGGCGCTCCGTGCCCGCCTCGGCGGCGCCTGGCGTTGGCGTACCGTGCCGTTGGCCGAGACGAGGAGGAGCCGATGCCGGTCGCGCCGACGGTCGAGGCGGAGCCAGGGTTCGGGGTCGTGGCGGACGCGTTCGCCGCCAACTTCGAGCGCCACGGCGAGGTGGGCGCCGCCTTCTGCCTCTACCAGGACGGCAAGGTGGTGGTGGACGCGTGGGGCGGCATGGCCGACCCCGACGCCGGGCGCCCCTGGGAGCGCGACGCGCTGGTGCTGGTGTTCTCGGCCACCAAGGGGGCGACCACGCTGGCCGTCCACCTCCTCGCCGAGCGCGGCGCGCTCGACCTCGACGCGCCGGTGGCGCGCTACTGGCCGGAGTTCGGCGCGCGCGGCAAGGAACGGATCCCGCTGCGCTGGGTGCTGTCGCACCAGGCCGGGCTCGCCGCGGTCGACGCCGACCTCACCCTGGAGCAGGTGCTGGCATGGGATCCGGTGGTCGAGGCGATCGCGGCCCAGGCGCCGAACTGGGAGCCGGGCACCGCCGCCGGCTACCACGCCCGGACGTTCGGCTGGATCCTCGGCGAGGTGGTCCGCCGGGTCACCGGCGAGACCGTCGGGCGCTTCGTGGCGCGCGAGCTCGCCGCACCCCTGCGGCTCGACCTCTGGATCGGGCTGCCGGAGGCCGAGGAGCCGCGGACCGCGAGGCTGCTGCCCGATGCCACGCTCGGGCTCGACTACCTGCCGGCGGACTCCCTGCTCGTCCGCGTGCTGAACGGGCCGTCGGGGCTGTTCCACTACGACGACATGTGGAACCGCCGGGAGCTGCACGCCGCCGAGATCCCGTCGTCCAACGGCATCACCGACGCCCGCTCGCTCGCCCGCATGTACGCGGCCACCATCGGCGAGGTCGACGGCACCCGGCTGCTCCGCCCCGAGACCGTGGCGCGGGCGAGCGCCCTGGAGACCGACGAGGCCGACCTCGTCCTCGGCGTCCCGATCCCTCGCGGCCTCGGCTTCATGCTGGGCCCGGCGCTCGGCGACGGGGTCGGCCCCCGCGCGTTCGGCCACCCCGGCGCGGGCGGCTCGGTCGCGTGGGCCGACCCGGAGGCGGGGATCGCCTTCGGCTACGTCGCCAACCGGCTGCAGCTCCTCCCCGGCCCGGAGGGCGACCCCCGGACCGCCGGCCTCACCCGCGCCGCCTACGCCGCGGTCGCCTGAGCCGCCGGGCACGTCCCTCCGCCGGGCCTCAGCGGCCGGCGAGGGCGGCGCGCACCTTCGGGGCGACCTCGGAGGCGAACAGCCGGATCGACCGCAGCGCCTGCTCGTGGCCGAAGCCCGGCAGCCTGCCCCAGAAGGCGAACTGGTCGTACGGCGCCTGCCGGTGGAGCGCGATCAGGCGCTCCGCAACCTCGTCGGGGGTGCCGACGAGGAGGTCGGCGGCACGGAGGTCCGCTGGCCCCTGGTCGGGCGGCGGCCCGTCGCCGCCGGCCGCGTAGCTGGCGATCCCTCCCTCGAGGTAGGCGACGGCCGTTGCCGCCTCGTCCCAGGCCCGGCCGGCGTCCCGGTCGACGTGCACGATCCCGGTCGCCACGAACGGGAAGCCGCGCCCGTCCCTGCCGTGCTCGCCGAGCACCTGCTGGAGCAGGTCGTAGCGCGCGACGAAGTCCTCAGGCGTGGAGCAGTACACCAGCAGCCCGTCGGCGAGCCTGACCGCCCGGTCGACCGCCTTGGAGGAGACGGCGCCGAGGTAGATCGGGATCCTGCCGTCCGGGCGCGGCCCGAACGGCAGGTCGGGCAGGCGCCAGCGCCTTCCGTCGAAGCCGGTCCGCCCCTGCTCCCAAGCGCTGCGCAGGATCGCGATGCCGTCTTCGAGCAGGGACGGTCGCCGGCGGCGGTCGACCCCGAACGCCTCGAACTCGTGCGCGGCGTAGCCCTGCCCGATGCCGAGCACGAACCTCCCGCCGGAGAGCAGGTCGACCACCGCCGCGTCCTCGGCGACCCGCAGCGGGTGGTACAGCGGCAGGGGCAGGACGTTGGTGCCGATGCGGACGCGGCTGGTCCGCGCGGCGATCGCCGCCGCGACCACCAGCGGCGAGGGCAGGAAGCCGTCCGGCGTGAAGTGGTGCTCGGAGAGCCACACGGCCTGGTAGCCGAGTTCCTCCGCCGCCTGGACCTGCGCCAGGCACTCGGCGTAGTAGCTGCCGTACGCCTGCGAGAACGGCGCCCGCTGGCGGAAGTCGTACAGCAGCCCGAACCCCGGCGCCGTCTTCGACCACCTCGCCCTGCAAATCGGTTGCCGCCTGGGCGGCCGTCTGCTGCACTCTAGACGACCCGTCGATCGACCAAGGAGCCACTGATGCGCGCGGCGCTCGTGTCCAAGGGGATTGCCACCTGCCTGGGAGACATGACGCGCTGTGAGAACGCTGAACTTGGGGATCCTGGCGCACGTCGACGCCGGTAAGACGACCCTGACCGAGCGGCTGCTCTACGCCGCCGGGGTCATCGACGAGGTCGGCAGCGTCGACGACGGCAGCACCCAGACCGACTCCCTGGCGCTGGAGCGGCAGCGCGGCATCACCATCAGGTCCGCCGTCGTCTCCTTCGCCATCGACGACGTCACCGTCAACCTGATCGACACGCCCGGCCACCCGGACTTCATCGCCGAGGTGGAGCGGGTGCTGAGCGTGCTCGACGGGGCCGTGCTGGTCGTGTCCGCGGTGGAGGGCGTGCAGCCACAGACCCGCGTGCTGATGCGGACGCTGCGGCGCCTGGGCGTCCCCACCATCCTCTTCGTGAACAAGATCGACCGCGGCGGCGCGCAGCGCGACCGCGTGCTGCAGGGCATCTCCGCCAAGCTGACCCCCGCGATCATCGCGATGGGATCGACCAGCGGGCTGGGTACCCGCGGCGCCCGCTTCACGCCGTACGGCGCCGCCGACGCCGCGTTCACCGCCAGGATGGTCGACCTGCTCGCCGACCACGACGACCGCTTCCTGGCCGCCTACGTCGACGACGAGGCGGCGGCCTCCTACCGCCAGCTCCGCGCCAGGCTCGCGGCGCAGGCCAGGCGGGCGCTGGTGCACCCGGTCTTCTTCGGCTCGGCGATCACCGGCGCGGGCGTCGAGGCGCTGACGGCCGGCATCACCGAGCTGCTGCCCGCGGCCGAGGGCGACGCCGACGGCCCCGTCTCGGGCACCGTCTTCAAGGTCGAACGCGGCCCGGCGGGGGAGAAGGTCGCCTACGTCCGGATGTTCTCGGGAACGGTGCGGACGCGGGACCGGCTGCGGTTCGGCCAGGACGTCGAGGGCAAGGTCACCGCGATGGGCGTGTTCGACCGCGGCGCGGCGGCGCGGCGCGGGTCGGTCGCCGCCGGGCAGATCGGCAAGCTCTGGGGCCTTGGCGACGTCCAGGTCGGCGACGCGGTCGGCGTGCCGGGATCGGCGCCCCCGGAGCGGCACCTCTTCGCGCCGCCGACGCTGGAGACGGTGGTCGTCCCGACCCGTCCCGCCGACAAGGGCGCGCTGCACGTCGCGCTGACCCAGCTCGCCGAGCAGGACCCGCTGATCGACCTCAGGCTGGACGAGGTCAGGCAGGAGATCCACGTCTCGCTCTACGGCGAGGTGCAGAAGGAGGTCGTCCAGGCGACCTTGGCCGACGACTTCGGCATCGACGTCAGCTTCCGCGAGACCACCACGATCTGCATCGAACGGCCGGTCGGCACCGGCGCGGCCGCGGACGAGATCGGCGGGCCCTCCAACCCGTTCCTTGCGACCGTCGGGATGCGCGTCGAGCCGGCACCGCCGGGCAGCGGCGTGGACTTCCGGCTGGAGGTCGAGCTCGGCTCGATCCCGCTGTACGTCTACAAGTCGGTCGACAACTTCCACGAGGCGGTCGAGGGCACGGTGCGGGAGACGCTGCGCCAGGGGCTCCGCGGCTGGGAGGTCAGCGACTGCACGGTCACCATGACGCGCTGCGGCTACGCGTCCCCGGAGACCACCGCCAAGGACTTCCGCCTGCTGACGCCGCTGGTCGTGATGGGCGCGCTGAAGCGGGCCGGCACCGTCGTCTGCGAGCCGATGCACCGCTTCCGCCTCGAGATCCCGGCGGACGCGCTCGGGGCGGTGCTGCCCGTGCTGGCACGGCTGCGCGCCGTTCCTGGCGCGCCGGTGCCCAGCGGCTCGTCGTCCCTGGTGGAGGGTGAGATCCCGGCGGCCCAGGTGCACCGGCTGCAGCAGCGGCTGCCGGCGCTGACCCGCGGCGAGGGCGTGCTGGAGAGCGCCTTCGACCACTACCAGCCGGTCCGCGGCAGGGTCCCGACGCGGCCGCGCTGGGACCGCAACCCGCTCGACCGCAAGGAGTACCTGCTGCACGTCCTGCGGCGAGTCTAGACGGGTGGGGCCTGGTAGCCGCCGACCACCTCGCCGAGCAGCTCGGCGAAGGTGATGGCGGTGTCGTCCTCGTACAGCGGGCCGACGAGCTGCGCGCCGACGGGCAGCCCGGCCGCCGTCCGGCCGATCGGCGCGGCCACGGCGGGCAGGCCGGGGAGGGAGGCGTGCGCGATCCAGAAGACCAGGTCGGTGTAGGGCCGGTCGCCCTCGGGCGTGGCGATGGTGCGCTCGTCGAAGGGCCTGGGGTCGTGGGGGAACGCCGCCGTGAAGGTCGCCGGGCACAGGAACACGTCGAGGTCGTCGAAGTAGCGGGTCCAGGCGGCGCGGGCGGCCATGCGGCGGTGCTCGTGGTCGATCACCTCCGCCAGGCTCCCCGCGTCCGCGCCGGCCTGCTGGAAGGCGAAGAACAGGCCCACGTGGAAGCCGAACGACTCCGCCTGCCGCACCGGGTCGACGCCGTCGGGCCAGCCCTCGACGACCGTGGCGCCGGCGCGGGCGAGCGCGTCGACCGCGTCGGACAGCGGGCCGCCGACCTCACCGGAGACCGGAGCGTCGGGGTGGCCGAGCACCACCCCGACGCGGAACTCGGGCAGGCGGGCGTGGCGCGGCGGCGGCAGCGTCCAGGCGTAGGCCTTGGCGGCCTGGCCTTCGGGCCCGGCGGTGGCCCGCAGCGCCGTGCGCAGGTCGGCGGCGGCGCGGCCCAGCGGGCCCAACGCCGACAGGTAGGTCATCTCGCTTGGCGGGGCCGGCGGTCCGGGCGGCTCGAACCCGGTCAGCGGGACGGTCGCCACGCTCGGCTTGAGGCCGTACACGCCGCAGAAGCTGGCCGGGATCCGGATGGAGCCGACCAGATCCGAGCCGTAGTCGAGGAAGCTCGTCCCGGCGGCCACCGCCGCGGCCGCGCCGCCGGAGGAGCCGCCGGGCGTGCGGGCGGGGTCCCAGGGGTTGTTGGTGACGCCGTACAGCTCGTTGGCGGTCTGGCCGAAGTCGCCGAGCATGGCCGCCACGTTGGTCTTGCCGACCACGATCGCGCCGGCCTCCACCAGCCGCCGCACCACGGTGGCGTCCGCGTCGGCGACGAAGTCCTTGAACGCGGGGTTCCCCCAGGTGGTGTGCAGCCCGGCGACGTCGAAGGCGTCCTTGACGGTGATCGGGACGCCGTGCAGCGGTCCCACCTCGCCGCCCCGGGCGGTCACCTGGTCGGCCGCGGCCGCCTCCCGCAGCGCCGCCTCGCGGCGCAGCTCGACCACCGCGTTCAGCGCCGGGTCGACCGCGTCGATGCGCGCCAGCAGCAGCTCGGTCAGCTCCCGGGAGGAGAGCTCCCCACCGCGCAGCATCCGCCCCGTGTCGGTCGCCGACCGCAACAGGACCTCGTCCATGACACCTCCGGCCTAGGGTCCGCCATCGTGGCACGTTCGAGCCCCGAACGCGCGGGCCCACGCGGCGCCGTCGCCTGCCTCCCAGACCTGCCGGTCGGGTCAGTCGTCGAGGACGGTGAGGTTGAAGTGGCGGAGGCGGGTGGGGTTGGCGAAGATGTCGATCTCGGTGATCTTGCCGTGGGTGACGGTGAAGGCGACCACCGAGATGGGGCGGCCGCGGGTGGCCAGGACGACGCCGGCGGCGCCGTTGACCAGGGCTGGGTGGGCGTAGCGGGCGAGGCGTGAGAAGCCGCCGGTGGTGAGGATCTGTTCGGTCACGGCGGCGGCGCCGTGGACCTCGGTGGGGGCGCCGGCGTGGACGGCGGCGACGTCGGCGCGGATCACGACGTCGGGGTCGAGGACCGCGAGCAGGGCGGCGAAGTCGCCGTCGCGGGCGGCGGCGAAGAAGGCGTCGACCACCGCTCGCTGGCGGGCCAGGTCGGCGTCAGGGGAGGGGGCGGCGCCCTGGACGCGGCGGCGGGCGCGGCTGGCGAGCATCTTGGTCGCGCCGGGGGAGCGGCCCACGATCGGCGCGATCTGGTCGAAGGGCACGGCGAACATGTCGTGCAGCACGAACGCGACCCGCTCGGCGGGTGCCAGGGTGTCCAGCACCACCAGCAGCGCCAGGCCGACCCCCTCGGCCAGCAGCGCCTGCTGCTCCGGGTCCACGGCGCCGTCCTCGACACTGATGATCGGGTCGGGGAGATGGGTGTCCAGGGGCTCCTCACGCCGGGACTTGCGTGACTGCAGCATGTTCAGGCACACCCGGGCGACGATCGTGGTCAGCCAGCCGCCCAGGTTCTCCACGCCGCTGGTGTCGGCGCGGGCGAGCCGGAGCCAGGCGTCCTGCACGGCGTCCTCCGCCTCGGTGAGCGAGCCGAGCATCCGGTAGGCCACCCCTCGCAGATGGGACCGGTGCTCCTCGAACCGCTCCGCCAGCCATTCGCGCTCGTCCACGGTTACCTTCCCCGGTCGCGATCTGTCATCGCAGTGACCGATGACAGCCAGCCGATGTAACAACGAGCGAGGAGTTCCCCCGTGACCGTGACGACTCCGATCCTCGAGGCCGGTGGCCTCACCAAGCGCTTCGGCCGGACCCAGGCCCTGGCCGGGCTGGACCTGGTGGCCGGCCCCGACCGGGTGGTCGCGCTGCTGGGACCCAACGGAGCGGGCAAGACCACCTTCGTGCGGGCGGTGGCGACCCTGCTGCGCCCGGACGCGGGGACGCTGCACGTCGCCGGGATCGACGCGCTGCGCCACCCGGCGCGGGTGCGGCAGCTGATCGGGCTGGCCGGGCAGTTCGCCGCGGTGGAACAGGCGATGACCGGGCGGGAGAACCTGGAGATGGTTGGCCGCCTGTTCGGGCTCAGCCACAAGCGGGCGCGGGCGGCCGCCACGGCGGTGCTCGAGCAGATCCAGCTCACCGACGACGCCGGCCGGCTGGTCCGCACCTACTCCGGCGGGATGCGCCGGCGCCTCGACCTGGGCGTCAGCCTGGTCGGGGCCCCTCGCCTGCTGCTGCTCGACGAGCCGACCGCGGGCCTCGACCCAAGGAGCCGCGCCCAGCTCTGGGACGCGATCCGCCAGCTGGTCGCGGCGGGGACCGACGTGCTGTTGACTACCCAGTACCTCGACGAGGCCGACCAGCTCGCCGCCGACGTCGTCATCATCGACCACGGCAGGGTGATCGCCGCCGGCACGCCGGCGGAGCTGAAGACCCTTGCCGGGGACGACGTGATCGAGGTGCGCGTCCGCGACGCCGACGCACTCCCGGGCGCGGCGAAAGTGCTCTCGACCGTCGGCGGCGACCCCCGGGTCGACCCCGCCACCCACCGGGCGTCGGTGGCGGTGGACGGATCGCACCGGTTGATGGAGGCGGTGCGCGCCCTGGACCAGGTCGGCGTCCCCATCGAGGACATCTCGCTGCGGCGCCCGACGCTGGACGAGGTCTTCCTCACCCTCACCGGGAAGCCGGCCGAAAACAGCGCCTCGTCGAGCGGCCCCGAGGCCGCCTGAACCGACCCCTGGACGAAAGGATCGCCATGGCCCACGTACCTGCGATCACCGGCGTGCCCCCGAGCCCGCTGACGGCTCGGGTCAATTCCGGGGCGGGGTTCTGGGCGAGCTCGGTCGCCGTGGCGCGGCGGACGATCCGCAAGTTCGTCCGCACGCCGCAGCTCCTCGCCCTCGCCACCGTCCAGAGCGCGCTCTTCCTGCTCATCTTCCGTTACATCTTCGGCGGTGCCATCGCCGTCGAGGGAGTCTCCTACGTCAACTTCCTGGTGCCCGGGTTCGTCGCCACCGGCATCCTGTTCTCGGGCATGGGCGCGGCGGCCGGGGTCGCCGAGGACGTCGACCAGGGCTTCTTCGACCGGCTCCGTTCCCTGCCGATCCCCCGTGCCGCGGTGATGGCCGGCCGCTGCCTCGCCGACACGGCCCTGGTGACGTGGAGCGCCGTCGTCGCCGTCGGCCTCGGCTTCGCCGTCGGGTTCCGAATGCACGGGTCGGTCTCCGGGGGCCTGGCGGCGTTGGGACTGTGCGTCGTGTTCAGCTTCGCCTTCGAATGGCTGTTCATCACCATCGGGCTGGTCGCGGGCAACGCGCAGGCAGCCCAGGGGATCGCGGTGCTGGTGGTCCCGCTCGTCTTCGTCTCCAGCGCCTACGTGCCGGTCAGCAGCATGCCGGGCTGGTTGCAGCCGTTCGCCGAACACCAGCCGCTCACGCCCATGGTCAACGCGGTGCGCGGCCTCGCCGGCGGGCCCCAGGCGGAGGCGCTGCTCCACCACACCACCGCCTACTACGTGGCGCTCTCCCTCATCTGGTCGGCGGCGCTCGTGGTCGTGTTCGGCATCGTCGCAGCCCTGCGCTTCTCGCGGCGCTGAGCCGACCGCGCTCGGCTGGACCCGCCTCGAACGAGGCGGGTCCAGCCGTCAGCCAGGCCTCAGCAGCAACGGGCCTCGGGGTGGGCGTCGCGCTCGTCCATCCGGCGCCGCTCGAACTCACGGCGCGGCAGCACCGGCTCGCCCGGGTGCCGGCGGTGCCGGTGCTCCAGGTAGTGCTCGTAGGCGTTCTCGCCCATCACCTCGCGCAGGTACCAGAGCAGCCGGCCGGCACCCCGCCCGACCCAGGCGGTCACGGCTCCTCCTCACCGCCACGGCCCGCCCCGACGGCCTGCGGCTCACGAAGCTGCGCCTGCCTGGCCCGGTCCTCCGCCGTGGGGAACAGGCCGGAGGGTGCCCACAGCCGCGACGGCTCGGCCGGCGCCTCGGCCAGAACCGGCTCGCGCCCCCCGCCGAGGGTCTGCGCCCAGATCCGCACGGCGTCCACGATCACCACGATGATCAGCGCGGCGAACAGGATCGACAGCACGCCGTCGACGGTGGAGTTGGTGACGATCTGGCTCACGTCGTCCAGCGACTTGGCCGGCGGGATCACCTTGCCGGCGTCGAGCGCCGCCTGGTACTTGTCCCGCTGGGCGAAGAAGCCGATCAGCGGGTCACTGGAGAAGATCTTGTACCAGCTCGCCGTGAGCGTGACCGCCGCGTCCCAGGCGAGCGGGACGGCCGTCACCCAGGCCCAGCGCACCCGGCCGGACTTGACCAGGATGGTGGTGGCCACCGTCAGGGCGACCGCGGCCAGGAGCTGGTTGGCGATCCCGAACAGCGGGAACAGCTGGTTGATGCCGCCGAGCGGGTCGGTGGCGCCGACCCAGAGGAAGTAGCCCCAGGCGGCCACCACGACCGCGCTGGTGGCGTAGACGCCCGGCCTCCACGACGGCCGGCTCATCGGCTTCCACACGTTGCCGATCGTGTCCTGCAGCATGAAGCGGCCCACCCGCGTGCCCGCGTCCACCGTGGTGAGGATGAACAGGGCCTCGAACATGATCGCGAAGTGGTACCAGAACGCCTTCAGCGCGTCGCCGCCGAACGCCCCCGAGAAGATGGTGGACATGCCCACCGCCAGGGTGGGCGCGCCGCCGGTGCGGGCGATCAGGCTCTGCTCGTGGACCGCCTGCGCGGCGGCCTGGAGCTGGTCGGGCGTGATGGTGAAGCCGAGCTTGGTCACGGCCGCCGAGGCCGACTGCACGGTGGTGCCCACCACCCCGGCGGGCGCGTTCATGGCGAAGTAGAGGCCACGGTCGAGGATGCACGCGGCGATCAGGGCCATGACCGCGACGAACGACTCGGTCAGCATCGCGCCGTAGCCGATCATGCGGACCTGGGATTCCTTCTCGATCAGCTTGGGGGTGGTACCCGAGGCGATCAGCGAGTGGAAGCCCGACAGCGCGCCGCAGGCGATGATGATGAACACGAACGGGAACAGCGGGCCGGCGAACACCGGGCCCTTGCCGGTGCTGGCGAACTTGGTGACCGCCTCGGTGTGCAGCACCGGCAGGGTCACCAGGATGCCGATCGCCAGCAGGCCGATGGTGCCGACCTTCATGAAGGTCGAGAGGTAGTCGCGCGGCGCGAGCAGCATCCACACCGGCAGCACCGAGGCGGCGAACCCGTAGATCACCAGGCACGCCACCAGGGTCTTGGGGGAGAGCGTGAACGCCTCGGCGAGGCTGGAGTTGTCGATCACCCCGCCGAGGACGATCGCGACGAGCAGCAGCCCGACCCCGATCGCGGTCGTCTCGATCACCCGTCCCGGCCGCAGCACCCGCAGGTAGAAGCCCATGAACAGGGCGATGGGGATGGTCATGGCCAGGGAGAAGGTGCCCCACGGGGAGGCGGACAGGGCGTTGACCACCACCAGGGCGAGGACGGCGAGCAGGATGATCATGATCGCGAACACCGCGATCAGCGCGGCCGCGCCGCCGAACGGGCCGATCTCCTCGCGGGCCATCTGGCCGAGGCTCTTGCCGTCGCGGCGCATGGAGAAGAACAGCGTGACCATGTCCTGGACGGCGCCGGCGAAGATGACGCCGAAGACGATCCACATCGTCCCAGGCAGGTAGCCCATCTGCGCCGCGAGGACCGGGCCGACCAGTGGGCCGGCGCCGGCGATGGCGGCGAAGTGGTGCCCGTAGAGGACGCGCCGGTCGGTCGGCTGGAAGTCGACGTCGTTGTCGAGGCGCTCGGCCGGCGTCGCCCGCCGGTCGTCCACGCCGAGCACCCGGTTGGCGATGAAGCGCGCGTAGAACCGGTAGGCGATCGCGTAGGAGCACAGGGCGGCGACGATCAGCCAGGCGGCGTTGATCGACTCGCCCCTGGCGAGGGCGAGGACGCCCCACGCGACGGCGCCGAGCACGGCGATGGCGGCCCACACGGCGATCCGTTGCGGGGTCCACCGTCCGCTGGCCTTTGGGGAGGTGACGGTCATGGTGGTCCTCCTGTGCGCTGCCGGTCCGGCCTCGGGGTCGGCCTCGGCAGCTGGTCAGGGTGGTCGTCGGGGGATGGTCCGCGCAGGAGCCCGAACGAGGAGCGCAGCCCGAGGTCGCGGGGGATCGAGGAGCTGAACCGGCGCATGCCGAGGCGGCGCCGGCAGTCGATCCGGAGGTGGCGTCCGGCCAGCAGCGGGTAGGCGCGCCGGTGGGCGAACACCGGCACGCCGTCGTCCTCGGTGGGCAGTGGCACGAAGGTGCGGCTCCCTGCTTCCTGGCAGGTCGTGCGGCGCAGGCTCACCTCGCCCGCGACGGCGCAGCAGACCGCCAGGCGGGTCCAGTCGAAGACGAGCGCCTCGCCCGGTCGCAGCTCGGCCCGGGCCCGCTCGCTGACCCGCACGACCGGAGGGCCGGTGGAGTGGACGTCGCGTATCGGCCGCACCTCCTCGCCGGGTGGCTTCCACGGCAAGGAGGATCGAATCGGCCTGTCGGCCCGGTGCAGGTCCGCGCTGGTCAGGCCCTGGTCCAGAGCGCGCCGGAGCGGTAGCGGCGCAGCCCGGCCCGGAACACGGCGCGGCACAGCAGCAGCGAGCCGGCGGCGGTGGCGAGCATGCCCGCCAGGGTCGCCCAGTGGAAGTGGTCCACCAGGTGGACGGGGACGCCGGTGATGAAGGCGGCGGGGATCACCGTGAACATCATCAGCTTGGTCAGGCCGCCGAACACGTCCAGCGGGTAGGACGCCAGGATGAGCAGCGCCTGGAAGCCCAGGTCCGCCTGCTCGCCGCGGCCCCCGGCCACCATCGTCACCGACCCGAGCATGACCACGAAGGACACGAACACCGCCGAGCCGGTGATCGCGCCGAGCAGGTACAGCACCGTCCGCTGCGGCGTCGGGTGCGCGGCGACGGTGAACAGGACCGGCCCGAAGGCCAGGTCGCCGAGGAGCGCGGTGTCGACGCGGCGGACCAGCAGGTAGGCGAGCGGGTCGACCGGGAGGCTGAGCACCGCGTCGAGCTGGCCGTCGGCCACCAGCTGCCCCAGCTTGCGCGCGTTGCCCAGCAGGCCCATCGAGACGCCCGACACGGTGGTGAGGATCGCGAACATCAGCATGACCTGGTCGCTGCGCCAGCCGCGGACCTCGCCGATCTTGTGGAAGAACAACACCCAGAACGCCACCCAGGCGACGTCGTTGAGGACCATCGCCGAGGCCTGCACCCAGAAGGAACGGCGGTTGCTCCACGCCTCCACGAAGGCGGTCCGCATCGTCCCGAGCAGCGCCGGCATGCTGGTCACCCGCCCGCCACCTCCAGGTGGCGCTCGCCCGCGCGGAACACCACCGCCGCGGCGCCCGCCAGCACCACCAGCCACGCGGCCTGGGCGGCCAGCAGCCACGGCTGCGGCGGCGAGGCCGCCACCAGGCGGGCAGGGGCGTACGCCATGGTCCAGAACGGCAGGACCCACGCGGCGCGCTCCAGCCAGGCGGGGAAGAGCTGCAGCGGCAGCAGCATCCCTCCCAGTAGGAAGACCAGCTTCTGGTACAGGAACCAGGTCGCCTTCGCGTCGGACAGCCAGAACGCGGCGCCGGCGAACGCGTGCTGGGCGGCGAGGTTCGCCGCCACCGCGAGCGCGGCCGACGGCAGCGCCAGCAGCGCCGCGGCGCGCGCCGGCGGCGCGCCGGCGACGGCCCAGGTGAACGTCGTGCCGATGGCCAGCGCCATGGCCAGCCGCACCGCGGCCTCGCCGAGCTCGCTCGCCAGCCGCAGCCACAACACCGACACGGGCCGGAGCATCTCGGTGGCGACCGCGCCGGTGCCGATGTCGACGCCGATGTCCTCGATCAGCCGTGGCTTGGTGGCGATCACCGCCGCCTCCGCCACGGTCACGTACCACAGCAGGGCGGCGGCGGAGTAGCCGGCGACGCGCCCGCCGGCCGCCGCCGCGGCGGCCGACCACAGGGCGGCGAACACCACCAGGATCACCACGTAGAACAGCAGGCGCACGGCCAGCTCGCCAGGCCGGCGCAGCACCCGCCCGGCCGAGGTGGCGAACGCCGCACCGTAGGGGCCGAGCGCACGCCGCTGGCGGCGTGCGCCCACCCGTGCGGTCGTCCACAGGCCTCCGGTCACGGCCGTGCCTCGTAGATCCGGGCGATCACGTCCTCGAGCGGTGGGTCGAGCACGGAGATGTCCGCCACCCGCTCGGTGTCGAGCAGGGTGTCCAGCACGTCGCGGATCGACCGCCGCCGGGTGTCGACGACCAGCTTGTACTCGGTGCTGGACTCCCGCACCGCGCGCAGGCCGTCGAGGAGGAGCGCGCCGTTCGCCGGAGGTTCCTCGAAGCGGACCTCGACCAGCTTGGTGGACAGCACCGACCGGCGCATCTCGGCGACGCGGTCGTCGTAGATGATGGTGCCGCCGTTGATCACGATGACCCGCCTGGCGACCTGCTCGACGTCGGAGACGTCGTGCGAGGTGAGGAAGATGGTGGTCCGCCGCTCGCGGTTCAGCCGCACGATCAGCTCGCGGAAGCGCTGCTTGGCGACCAGGTCCATGCCGATGGTCGGCTCGTCGAGGAACAGCACCTCGGGCGCGTGCAGCAGCGCGGCGACGAGCTCACAGCGCATCCGCTGGCCGAGCGAGAGGCCGCGGACCCGCACGTCGAACAGGTCCCGGCAGTCGAGGAGCTCGCCGAGCTCCTCGACGCGGGCCGCCGTCGTCCGCCGGTCGAGGCTGTAGATCCTTCCGAGCAGCGCGAACGACTGCCGTGGCGGCAGTTCGAACCAGAGCTGCGCGCGCTGGCCGAACAGCGCGCCGATCCTGCGGGCGAGCTCGCGGCGCTGCGTCCACGGCGTCAGGCCAAGGACGCGGGCCGAGCCCCGGGTCGGGTGCAGGATGCCGGTGAGCATCTTGATCGACGTGGACTTGCCCGCCCCGTTCGGCCCGATGTAGGCGAGCCGCTCGCCCGGCTCCACCGCGAAGGTGAGGCCGCGGACGGCCTCCACCGGCCGCGACCGCGGCCCGCCACCCTTGAAGACCTTTCCCAGCCCGTCCACTTCGACCGCTGGCACGCGCACCTCACTGGTCCACTTCCCGAGCACTCCGCCGCCTGCGGCGGCTCCCGGTCAGGGTCCACGCCGCCGCTGGCCGTACCAGCATGCTGCCGCCGGCGTACCCGCCGCGTCGACTCCTTTAGCCACCGCGGGCCGGCCGCGGCTCGACCGGCAGCGAGTAGTCGAGCCAGTGGTCGTCCCGCGTCGCCCCGATCCGGTCGTAGAGGACCTGCGCGCGGCGGTTGTCCCTGGCCGTCTGCCAGATGAGCTCGGCCGCGCCGTGCGCCCGGCACTGCTCCAGGCAGGCGTCGACGAGCCCGCCGGCCACCCCGCCGCCCCGCGCCGCGGCGTCCACGAACAGGTCGTTCATCACCCCGACGCGGGCGGCGGACAGCGTCTGCCAGGTCCAGAACACGGTCGCGAAGCCGACCGCCCTGCCGGCGTCGTCGCGCGCCAGGAGCTGCAGCCCTTCGCGCTGCGGGTCGGCGAGCAGCGCCCGCGACAACTCGAGCAGCGCCTGGTCGCTCGGCGCGACCTGGTAGAAGTCGCAGTAGGCGCGCACCAGCGGCAGCAGTTCCGGCAGGTCGGCGTCATCGGCCACGTTGATCCGCACGGCCATTCCCCCTCCTCCTCGGTCAGGTCGTACCAGTGTGGGTCACGCGCCCACCAGCTCGTCCACGCAGGCGGTGAACGCCTCGGTGTGCAGGTCGACGTCGGCCTGGGTGGTGGCCGGGCAGGTGAGCGCCATGTTGTGGAACGGCGTCAGCAGGATGCCGCGGTTGTGGAGGTACAGGTGCAGGTAGTCGTCGAGCTCGGGGTCGTCGGCCGCGGCCGACTGGCCGCCGTTGACCGGCGGGGGAGCGGTGAACCTGACCTCGGCGCGCGCTCCGAGCCGCACCACCGACCACGGCACACCGCGCGCGTCGAGCGCGCCGCGCACGCCGTCGGCGTAGCGGGTCGCCAGCGCGATCATGCGGGCGAACGCGGCCTCGGTGAGGACGTGCTCGAGCGTGGCCCTGGCGGCGGCGGTCGACAGCGCGTTGCCGGCCAGCGTCCCGCCGACCCCGCCGGTGTCGACCAGGTCGGCGTCGTCCCGCGCCTGGACGCGCTCGGCCAGCTCGTGGGTGAGGCCGTAGGCACCGGCCGGCAGGCCGCCGGCGATCGCCTTGCCGACGGTCACCACGTCGGGCTCGAGGCCCCAGGCCGCGGTGCAGCCGCCGGGCCCCGCGGAGAAGGTGTGGGTCTCGTCGTTGACCAGCAGCGTGCCGTGCCGGCGGGTGAGGTTGCGCACGCCCTCCAGGTAGCCGGGAAGCGGCAGCACGATGCCGATGTTGGTCAGCGCCGGCTCCATCAGCACGCAGGCGACGTCGCCGTGGGCGAGCTCGTGCTCGAGGGCGTCCAGGTCGTTGAACTCGGCCACGCGGGTGGTGAGGGCGGGGTCGACCGGCGCGCCGACGTTGCCCTCGCGGGCGACCGCGCCGTGCCCGCCGAGGGTGACCAGCGTCTCGTCGACCGAGCCGTGGTAGCACCAGTTGAACACCAGGATCCTCGGCCGGCCGGTGACCAGCCGCGCCAGCCGGATGGCCCAGCGGTTGGCGTCGGTGGCGCTGAGGCTGAAGCTCCACAGCGGCACGCCGAAGCGGCGCGCCAGCTCGGCGCCGACCCAGGCGGCGTCCTCGGTCGGCAGCATCGCGGTCGCGCCGCCCGCCTCGCCGTAGCGCCGCCGCACGGCGCGCACCACCGGCTCGGGCGAGTGGCCGGCCATGGCGGCGGTGTCGCCCAGGCACAGGTCCACGTAGCGGTGCCCGTCCAGGTCGACCGCCTCGGCACCGCGCGCCTGGGCCAGGTAGACCGGGAAGCCGCCAGGTGCCTTGTTCATCCACGTCATCGGGACGCCGCCGAACAGGCTCGCGGCGGCGGCGTCGAAGGCGGCGCGGCTGCGCGGGTGCCGCCGCCGGTACGTGGCGCGCTCGCGTTCCAGCAGCTCGGCGAGCCGGTCGCGCTCGATCACGGGTCCCCCTCCTGGTCCGGAGCGTCAGGGAAGGTCGAGGACCAGGTCGGCGGTGGCGACGCCGACCTCCCCGTCGTGGCCGTCCCTGGCCGCGGCGAGCGCGGCGGCCTGGTCGGTTCCGGGTAGCAGGTGTCAGCAGCAGCCGGGCGGCCCCGGCGTCCGCGGCCTGCCGGCCCGCGTCGCGCGCGCTGCACAGGGCTCCGCGGGTGTCCGCCGGCACCTCGTCGACGTAGCTTGCCTCGGCGACCAGCAGGTCCGCGTCACGGGCGAGCGCCACGACCTCGGCGCTGGGGCCGCTGTCGCCGGTGTAGGCGACGACCCGGCCGCCGGCTGCCAGCCGGACGCCGGCGTTGGGCACGAAGTGCGGCAGGGGACGCGTCTCGACGCGGAACGGGCCGATCTCCATGCGACCCCCGGCGGCGAACTCGCGCAGCGCGTAGGCGTCGTCCAGCATTCCGGGGCGGTCGAGGGCGAGCACCGCGTCCAGGGCGCCCGGCAGGGCGTACAGCGGCAGCGGCGGCGCCGGGTCGTCACGCAGCGCCCGCGCGCGCAGCAGCGGGTTGAGGTCGGCGCGGTGGTCGGGGTGCCCGTGGCTGACGAACACCGCGTCGACCTGCTCGGCGGCGGCGTGCCGCAGGAGCCGTGGCACGGTCGCGTAGCCGACGTCGACCAGCAGCCGGAAGCCGCCGTGCTCGACCAGGTAGCCGCTGCACGCCTGGCCCGCCTCCGGCCAGGCGCCGCAGGCGCCGAGCACCGTGAGCCGCATGCGACGACGCTAGCACTACCGTGTGGCGGCGGGTGGCGTCAGCCCACGTTGCGGCCGCCCGTAAGCAGCACGAAGTCCCCGAGGTTGGTCGGGACGGGGGGTGGGGTGGGCTGGTCACGGACGCCCCCCTCCACGAGTTCCGACTGCCCCGCCCGGGCTGCCTTGCTGTTCCACGAGTCGACCACGTCCGGGAAGATCTTCCTGAGGCAGAGCTGGTGGAGGACCTCGTCCTGCCACTCCTCGAGGGGGAGTGGCCGGGTCGTGCCGTCGCTGCCGGCCGACGCCCACACCTTGGTAGGAAACAACGCCGAGATCCGCTCGACGGTGATCTCGGTGGTTCCGGTGCGGCTGAGCTCGTCGATCGCCCGCTGCGACATCTGGGCGGCCTCGGCGGCGACGGTCGCGCCCAGCCGGCCCGACTTCGTCAGCAGCGTGCTGTCGCCACCGACGTGCAGCGTGTCGCCCCGGTCGTTGCCGACGACCAGCCCGCGCTCGTTGAGGTAGTCGTGCGTCATGCCCGCCGCCAGCTGCAGGAACGAGCTGTTGAGGAAGCGCAGGTAAGCCTGGTAGTTCTGCTCCCGGGTGTAGCTGGTGGTGGCGTTCACCCCCGAGCCGGCGACCCGCTGCTCGTGGCTGCCGCGCTCCAAGGCCGTCTGGGGATCGGTGACCGCCTCGCCGCGGTCGCGGTCCATCGAGGTCGTGCCGGCGCTCGTCGGCCGCTCGTAGAGGTTCTGGCCGGCCATGTGCGGCTGCTGGCGGGTGCCCATCGTCGCCATGACCTGGTCGTCGGGCATGCCGTACCACGGCTTGGTGTCGTCCCCCCACCACATGCGGCCGAGCAGGTCCCACCACTTCGACGAGAGGCCGTTGACGTAGTCGACGAACCACTGCATCACCAGGGTCTTGTTGATGAGGTGGCCGGCCGCGAACGAGTCCTGTAGGTAGTGGTCGCCGTAGCCGTTGCTCAGCCACGCCTGGCGCAGGTGCTCGTCGACGCTGGTGTCGATGTCCTTGATCGGTACCTGCTTGTTCTGGTTGCCGTGGTAGAAGGCGAGGGCGTGGCCGGTTGCCTCCTCGTGGAAGCGGGCCCAGCGGTGCCAGCTGTAGGGGGCGAAGTGGCAGGCGTTGCGGCTGACGAGCCCGAAGTACCGCTGGGCGCCCAGGCTCGCGGTGGCGCGGTCGAGCCCCTTCTCCGTCGCCACGACCTCGAAGACGTCCAAGTAGGCGGCCGGTGTCTCCCAGAAGCCGCCCGACGCCTGCCCCTTGAATTCCCGCCGGCCCAGCTGCGCGCTGGTGCCCCTGCGCATCCGCTGCAGCACCGGCTCGACGACGTTCCGGGCCAGCCCGTCGACGTTCTCGGGCAGGTAGTCGGCCAGGGAGTTGAGCTCCCCGTAGCTGACCCACAGCCCCGACGCCCGCAGCTGGATCCAGCGGACGTTCGGGAACCTCGACCTCGGGTCGAGCCCCGCGTCCCGGGCGAAGAACGCCGTCTGGACCCACAGCTCCTGGAGCAGGTGGGCGCGGTCCTTGGCGGTGACCGCCGCGTCCCCCAGCTGCTTCGGTGGCGTGTTCCCGAGCAGCGTGTGCTCGAAGGACGAGTGGCGCTGCACCGACAGCGGGGCGCCCTGGGTGCTCCCCGAGCCGGCCACCGGGCGCGCGCCACCCCGTCGGAGGGCGTGCGCGACGGCGCTGTTCCCGGCGGAGCGCTGCAGGCCGAGGATCAGGGCCTCGCCGAGCTGCGCCTGCCCGCCCGGCGGGTCGCCAACGTCGCGTCGGTCGCGGCCGTTCGGCCCGCTCCGGCGGTGGCGCTCGTCCCCCGGTCTCCTGGTCCGTTCCATGCCACCGTCCAGTCCACCCCGCTCCACCGTAGGCTTCCGCCGGCCGGCTGCGAAGGGCCGTCCCCGCGTCCGAACGGGCAGCGTTGGACGCCGCTCGGGCGCCCAAACGGGCAGTCGAGCCGGCAGGCTAGGCTCCCTCCCGGCTGGCACGATCGACAGCCCGAGCCGAAGGGAGCGAAGATGCCCGACCTTGCCCTGTTGCCCAGCACCGAACGCGCGCTCACCCGCCGCATCGCGGTGGAGCAGGCCGAGGGCCGCACCCCCTCGCTGGTGGCCGCCGTGGTCCGCGACGGGCGCCCGGTGTGGACCGGCGCACGCGGCGAGGTGGACGGGGCCAGGCCCACCGCCGACACCCAGTACCGCATCGGGTCGATCAGCAAGACGTTCACGGCCGTGCTGGTGCTGCGGCTGCGTGACGAGGGCAGGCTCGACCTGTCCGATCCCCTCGATGCCCACCTGACCGGCACCCCGGTGGGTGACCGGACCATCGCCCAGCTGCTGTCCCACGCCTCCGGGCTCACCGCCGAGCCGCCGGGCCCGTGGTGGGAGCGGACCCCGGGGCGGCCATGGCAGGAGCTGGCCGGCTCGCTCGGCCAGGCCGCGGTGCGCCACCGCGCGGGACGGCGGTTCCACTACTCCAACCTGGGGTTCGCGGCCCTGGGCGAGCTGGTGGCCCGCCTGCGCGGGACGAGCTGGGCCGACGCGGTGCGGCGCGAGGTCCTCGAGCCCTTGGGGATGACCCGGACGACCCCGCTCCCCGAGGCGCCGCACGCCCGCGGCTTCGCCGTCCACCCGTGGGCGGACGTGCTGCTGCCCGAGCCGGCGCACGACGCGGTGGCGATGGCTCCCGCGGGCCAGCTCTGGTCGACGGTCACCGACCTGTGCCGCTGGGCGGCGTTCTGCGGCGGCGACACCGGCGGGGTGCTGCGGGAGGACAGCCTCGACGAGATGAGCGAGCCGGTCGTGCGCGACGCCGACATGGAGGCGGTCGGGTACGGCCTCGGCCTCGAGCTGCGGCACCACCGGGGGCGGCGGCTGGTCGGGCACAGCGGCTCCATGCCCGGGTTCCTGGCCGCCATGTGGGTGGAGGCCGACGACCCCACCGGAGCGGTGCTGCTCGCCAACACGACCACCGGGTTGAGCCGGACGGGCGTCCTGGACCTGCTCGACGTCATGGCCCAGCACGAGCCGCGCCTGCCCGAGGAGTGGGTCCCGCTCGACGAGGTGGACCCGGAGCTGCTGGCGCTGACCGGTCCCTGGTACTGGGGGCCGGCGCCGTTCACCCTGCGGCTGCGGCCCGACCGCTGGCTCGAGCTGGCCGCGCAGGGCGGCGGCGCGCGAGGCTCGCGCTTCCGCCCCGAGCCGGACGGCAGCTGGACCGGCCTGGACGGCTACTACGCCGGTGAGACGCTGCGGGTCGTCCGCCGCCCCGACGGCACGCCCAGCCACCTCGACCTCAACACGTTCGTGCTCACGCGGACCCCGTACGACCCCGACGCCCCGGTCCCGGGCGGGGTCGACCCGGCCGGCTGGCGCGGCGGCGACCCGAGCCCGGCCTGACCCGGGAGGATCCGCCTCGACCGACCCGGCGTCCCGTAACGCTGGCAGGACGACCTCGTGGTACTCGTCACGGACGATCCGTGGGAGCCTGGTGGTGTCGTCGGGCCGGTGCGGGGTGCGGAGGAGCCGTGGAAGCTGCGCGGGCGCGGGGCGGACGCCCGAGGAGGGTGGCCGGCGACCGTGGTCTCTGGTGGACGGCCGTGACCGCCTGGGCGGCCGCCGTGGCGCTGGTCGCCATGGCGCTGGTGCTGCTGGCCCGGAACGGTTCCGCGCCGAGCTTCGGCCGGATCGTCGCCGCCTACGGCCAGCGGACCGTCGCCGCCGCGGCGGGCGCGTCGTGCACGCTGGCGTTCGCCACCGTGGGCACGATCGTCGTCTGGCACCGGCGCCGCCACCTGGTGGGCTGGTTGTTCTGCCTGGTCGGGCTGTCCCTCGCCGTGCAGGCCTTCGCCTCGTTCTACGCCACCCACGCGCTGGTGGCGGCGCCGGGATCGCTGCGCGGTGGCCGGGTGATGGGCTGGGTGGGCACCTGGGTCTCCGCGCCGGCACTGCTGCTGATCCCGTTGTTCTGCTTCCTGCTGTTCCCGGACGGCCGCCTGCCCTCGCCGCGCTGGCGGCCGGTCGCCTGGCTGGACGGGCTGGTCCTGGCGGTGACGACCGTCGCGCTCGCGGTCCGTCCCGGCCCGCTGGTGGTGGTGCCGTCGGTGGCCAACCCGCTCGGCGCCCCCGGGACGGTGGGACGGCTGGCCAGCGGCCAGCTGGTCGCCGTGGCGCTGCTGCTGCCCCTGGCCGTGGCGGCGTCGGTCGGGGCGCTCGTCGTCCGCCTCCGCCGGGCCAAGGGGGTGCAGCGCCAGCAGCTCAAGTGGTTCGCCGGCACCGCGGCCCTGGTGGGCGCCATCGCCATCCCGGTGCTGCCCGCGCAGGTCCTCGCCCCGCCCGCCTGGGCCAACGCGGCCCTGGTCGTGTGGGTCATCGCGATCGCCTTCCTGCCGGTGTCGGCCGGGATCGCGATCCTGCGGCACCAGCTGTTCGACATCGACGTCCTCCTCAACCGCGCCCTGGTCTACGGCACGTTGACCACCGTGCTCGCTGCCGGCTACGCGGTGATCGTCGTGGCCGTCGGGGCGGTGGCCAGCGGCAGGGACGTGCCGCCGTTCGCGGTGGCGCTGGCCACGCTGGCGGTCGCGGCGGTGTTCCAGCCTGCTCGGCGGCGGGTGCAGGACGTGGTCGACCGGCGGTTCAACCGGCGCCGCTACGACGCCCAGCGCACCGCGGCGGCGTTCGCCGCGCAGCTCCGCCAGCAGACCGACTTGGACACGCTCGTGACCGAGCTGGTCGCCGTGGTCGACCGCACCATGGAGCCGACCCAGGTGTCACTGTGGCTGCGGCCGAGCCGCCCGCGCCTATGATGACCGCATGGCAACCTTCTACAGCCCTGACGGCACGCGGCTCGGATACCACCGGGCCGGTGAGGGTGACCTGCTGATCTGCCTTCCCGGCGGCCCCATGCAGGCCTCGGCGTACCTCGGTGACCTGGGCGGGCTGCCCGCGCGCCGCTCGCTGGTGCTGCTCGACCTGCGCGGAACCGGGGAATCGGCGGTACCGGCGGACCCGGAGAGCTACCGGTGCGATCGGCAGGTCGACGACGTCGAGGCGCTGCGCGAGCACCTGGGGCGGGATCGGGTGGACCTGTTGGGCCACTCGGCTGGTAGCAACCTCGCGGTGCTGTACGCCGTCCGCCACCCAGACCGCATCGGCCGCCTTGCGCTGGTCAATCCCAGCCCCCGGGTCGTCGGCCTGGAGGTCACCGACTCGGATCGTCGGCAGGTCGCCGAGCTGCGCCGGGGGGAGGCCTGGTTCCCGGATGCCTTCGCCGCGTTCGAGCGGATCTGGTCGGGCGAGGCCACGGACGCCGACTGGACGGCGATCGCGCCGTTCACCTACGGCCGCTGGGACGCCGTCAGCCAGGCCCACCTCGCCCAGGCAGCGAGCCAGAAGAACGCGGACGCGGCGGCCGCCTACTACTCGGCCGGTGCTCTGGATCCGGAAGCCACCAGGTCCGCCCTCGCCCGCCTCGAGGCGCCGGTCCTTCTCGTCGCGGGCGAGTACGACGTCGCGCTCCCCCCGAAGTGCGCCGCCGAGTACGCCGGCCTGTTCCGCCAGGCCGAGTTGGCCGTGCAGCCGGGCGGCGGACACTTTCCCTGGCTCGACGATCCGGAGTGGCTCGTGCAGACCCTGGCAGGGTTCTTGCACTGAAGCCATACGTCGGCGACGGCCGGCGGTCGGACCGTAACGCTCCCGTCACGCGGGTCGTGGGACGCTGCGGTCCACAGCGGCGACGGGAAGTCAGCCACCGGCCTGGAGGCGCCATGACCATGGAGGCGACCTCGCCCGCCCGGCCGCGAGGACGGCAGCGGGTGCGGGGCCGGTGGCCGGGCACGGTGGCGTGGGCGCTGTGGGGACTGGCCATGGCCGGGGTCGCCGGGATCGCGTGGTTCGACCACCTGGTGCGCCAGGCGGGCCGGACCGACCTCGTCCAGCTCCTCACCGCCAGCGGCGTTCCCTACGTGCTGGCGGTCCTAAGCGGCACGACGGCCGGCGCGGTGCTGGCCAGCCGCCGGCCTCGCCACCCGGTGGGCTGGCTGCTGCTGGCCCTGGGGCTCACGGTGGTGGCCTCGGGCGTGACGGACGGGTACGCGCGCTACGGCCTCATTGCCCGGCCCGGCTCGCTGCCGTCCGCCGGCTACGTCGCGGTGTACGCCGACCACAGCTTCCTCCCCTGGCCGGCCCTGCTCGGCTTCGTCCTGCTCTTGACGCCCACCGGGTCCCTGCCGTCGCGCCGCTGGCGGTGGTGGGCCTGGGCCGCGGCGGCCGGGCCGGCCCTGTTCATGGCCTGGCGTTCGTTCGTGCCAGGATCGTTTGGTGCGCCGTACGAGTCCGTCGCCAACCCGCTGGCCGTCCCCGCCCTCACCGGGTGGTGGGTCCCCGTGGTCGGCGCCGTGGCCGGCGCGACGACCATCCTCGCCATCCCGGTCGCGGCCGTGGCGATGGTGCTGCGCTTCCGCCGCGCCCGTGGCGTGGAGCGCCAGCAGCTCCGCTGGGTCGCGCTGACCGCCGGGTTGGCCGCGCTCACGGTGGTCGGCACCGTGGTTGGGGCGGCGACCGGCAACGCCGCCGTGCGGGACTGGCTCACCGGCGTGTGCGTCGCGTTGGTCCCGCTGGGGGTCGCCGCGGCGGTCCTGCGCTACCGGCTCTACGACCTCGACCGGATCATCAGCCGCACGCTCGCCTACGGCGTGCTCACCGTGCTCCTCGGTGGCGCCTACGCTGGGGTCGTCCTGGGACTGGGCCAGGGCCTCGGCAGCAGCCACAGCCTGGTCGTCGCCGCGGCGACCCTGGCGCTGGCCGCGGTCTTCCAGCCCGCCCGCCGCCGCGTCCAAGCCCTGGTCGACCGGCGCTTCGATCGCCGACGCTACGACGCGGCCCGGACCATCGACGCGTTCAGCGCGCGGCTGCGCCAGCAGGTCGACCTGGACGCGCTGCGAGCCGACCTGCTGGCGGTGGTGGAGCAGACCATGCAGCCGACCCGCGCATCGCTCTGGCTGCGGCGACAGCCCTGACCGGATCAGGACCGCTCGGCTCCTCACCCCTTCAGTCGAGCCAGGGACGGTTCCAGCCGACCGGCGTTCCGCACCCGCCTGGTCGCCGGCGGCCGCAGTTCGTCCGCGCGGACCAGCGCGACGCCGGCCACGATGAAGGCACCGCCGAGCAGTTGCATCGCGGTCGGCAGCTCGCCCAGCACCAGCCAGGCGACCACGAACCCGAAGATGACCTCGGTGAGGCCGACGAACGACGACAGCCTCGCCCCCAGGATCCGGGCCGCGCCGATGCCGGCGACGTAGGAGATGACGGCGGCGACCAGCGACAGGCCGACGACCGGCACGAGCCAGCTGGTGCGGTGGCCGGCGAGCTGCACCGCACCGAACGTGGCGTGCAGCGGGAGGGCGCCGGCGGCGCCGAGGGCCAGCAGCACGCCGGCGCCGACGGCCATGCCGCCGCTGGCCATCGCCGTGGCCGGCAGGTCGGCGTCGCCACGGGCCGACAGCACGAAGTAGGCGGCCAGGCCGATGCCGGCGCCCAGGCCCCACAGCACGCCGACCGGGTCGAGGCGTCCGCCGGCCAGGTCCAGGACGAGCACCAGTCCGAGCATGGCGGCCGCCGAGCCGGCGACGGTCAGGCCGCGTGGCCGCTGGCCGTGCACGACCCACATCCAGCCGACCACGAGGATGATGCCCAGGTACTCGAGCAGCAACGCGACCCCGATGGGCAGGTACTGCACGGCGTTGAAGAAGCACGCCTGGGCGCCCGCGACCGCGAGCAGGCCGAACACGCCGACCATGCCGAGGTTGCGCCGCAGCACGTGCCACCTCCCGCGCAGCGACAGCGCCGCGGGCACCGCCAGCAGCAGGGCGGCGACGCCGACCCGTGCGGCCACCGCGGCCTCGGCCGACCAGCCGGCGTCGATCAGCGACCGGGCGAACGTGCCGGAGGTGCTGAAGGTCACGGCCGAGAGCAGCGCCAGTCCGAGACCGACGCCCGCGGAGCGGTGCTGGCGCATCGTTGCCCTCCTCGTGGTAGCTGTAATGAG
>DASUZB010000288.1:0-22438 GCA_036377075.1 Actinomycetes bacterium
GGTTCACGGTGCCGTTCGTGTGCGGGGCGACCAACCTCGGCGAGGCCCTGCGCCGGATCTCCGAGGGCGCGGCCATGATCCGCTCCAAGGGCGAGGCGGGCACCGGCAACGTGATCGAGGCGGTGCGCCACATGCGCGCCATCACCGGGGACATCCGGCGCCTCGCCGGGCTCGACGAGAGCGAGCTGTACGCCGCCGCCAAGGAGCTGCGCGCCCCCTACGAGCTGGTCGCCGAGGTCGCCCGCGAGGGCCGCCTGCCGGTGGTGCTGTTCACCGCCGGCGGCATCGCCACCCCCGCCGACGCCGCCCTGATGATGCAGCTCGGCGCGGACGGCGTGTTCGTCGGCTCGGGGATCTTCAAGTCCGCCGACCCGGCGCGCCGTGGCCGGGCGATCGTCGAGGCGACCACCTTCTTCAACGACCCGTCGATCGTGGCCAAGGTGTCCCGCGGGCTCGGCGAGCCGATGGTCGGCATCGCGCGCGTGGCCGAGGGCGAGCGCTTGTCCGTGCGCGGCTGGTAGGGCGCATGGCCGGCGCACCCGTGATCGGCGTCCTGGCCCTGCAGGGCGACGTCCGCGAGCACCTGGCGGTGCTGGACGAGATCGGCGCGCACGGCCGACCGGTGCGCACCCTGGCCGAGCTCGACGCGGTCGACGGGCTGATCGTGCCCGGTGGGGAGTCGACCGTGATCGGCAAGCTGGCACGCCGCTACGGCCTGCTCGAGCCGCTGCGGGAGCGCGCCAAGGCGGGCTTCGGCGTCTTCGGCACCTGCGCCGGCCTCATCTTCATGGCCCGCGAGGTCGAGGGCCCGCCGCAGCACCTGCTCGGCGTGCTCGACGTGCGCGTGCGCCGCAACGCGTTCGGGCGCCAGGTGGCCTCGTTCGAGGCGGAGTTCGACGTCAAGGAGCTGGACGGCGGCCCGGTCACGGCGCTGTTCATCCGCGCCCCGTGGGTCTCCGAGCTGGCCCCGGGCGTCGAGGTGCTGGCCGAGGTGGACGGCCGCGTGGTCGCGGTGCGCCAGGGCAACCTGCTGGGGACCTCCTTCCATCCCGAGCTGGCCGGCGAGCCGCGCTTCCACCGCCGCTTCGTCGAGCTGGTCGCCGCCGCGGGCGGGTAGCGCCACCGGCCTGGCGCGCGCCGGGCACGACACCGAAGGGAGCGAGCATGTCCGGCCACTCCAAGTGGGCCACCATCAAGCACAAGAAGGGCGCCACCGACGCCCGCCGCGGCAAGCTGTTCGCCAAGCTGATCCGCGCGATCGAGGTGGCCGCGCGGACCGGTGGCAGCAACGTGGACGGCAACCCCACCCTGGCCGACGCCATCCAGAAGGCCAAGGACAACTCGGTCCCCAACGACACCATCGACCGCGCCGTCAAGCGCGGCGCCGGCGAGCTCAAGGGACCCCCACCCGACCTGGTCACCTACGAGGGCTACGCCCCCGGCGGGGTGGCGGTGCTGGTGGAGGCGCTGACCGACAACCGCAACCGCACCGCCGCCGACGTGCGCCGGGCGTTCTCCAAGACGGGCGGGAGCATGGCCGACGCCGGCAGCGTCGCCTACCTGTTCAGCCGCAAGGGCCAGCTGGTGGTGCCCGGCGGCGCCGCCGACGAGGACCGGGTGATGGAGGCCGCCCTCGACGCCGGGGCCGAGGACGTGCAGCTCGGCGACGACGGCTTCACCGTCACCACCGCCGCCGGTGACCTGCGCGCCGTGCGGGCCGCCTTCGACCAGGCCGGCCTCGGCTACGACTCGGCCGGGGTCACCATGGTGCCGAGCATGTCGGTGCCGCTCGAGCGCGACAACGCCGTCAAGGTCCTGCGCCTGTTGGACGCGCTCGAGGAGCTCGACGACGTCCAGGACGTGTACGCCAACTTCGACATCCCCGACGCGGTCATGGCCGAGGTCAGCTGAGAGCTGATAGCAGGATGGGCTGGTTCAAGCTCGTCGAGCGCGAACCCAATCGCGCTGCTCGCGCACGACGGTGAACCCGGCCGATCGGTACAGCGCCACCGCGGCGTCGTTGGTGGACGGTGTCGCGACGGCGACCGCGCTCGCACCCCGTTGGGCCAGCGCCGCGCACGCGCCCAGCACGGCATCGCGCCCATGGCCGTGCCCGCGATGGTCCGGATGGGTGCCGACCGGCTCGAGCAGCCCGCACCTGCCCTCGCCCGCGAACCATCCGGTCGCGGCGGCTGCGGGCTCCCCCGTGGGCGTGCGCACCAGCGCCTCCACGGCCAGCCCGCCCGCCGGCGACCGCTTCATCGTGCGCCAGCGCTCGACGGTGAAGGTGGATCCCGCGAAGGCGGACCGCTGCACCAGCACCCGGTCGGCCGCACCGGCCTCACCGACCGGCTCGGCGCGGCTCGACACCGGCCGCGGGGTCCACGACATGACGAGCCAGGACTCCTCCTGCTCGAGCTCCCACCCGGGCACGGGCAGGCCGTCGGACCAATCGTTGCCGGGCTCGAGCAGCTCCTCGGCATCGGCCGCGAGCGCCCCGAGGTCGGCGCCGGGCGCGGCGGTCACGCGCAGCACGGGGCCGTCGAGGAAACCGGCTGCCACCGGCACCACGTCACCAATCCAAAGGAAAACGGCCGCGTCGTCGAACCGCAGGTACCAGCCCACGTCTCCGGGATGGACGCCGCCGCCCGGGGCATCGACCGGCGTCCACTCGCACAGCGCGCGCAGCGCCGGACCGGTTTCGGCAGGGGTCAGGCGGTGCCGCGCGAGTGCGATCATGGACGGCATGATTGGCCAGCGCGCCACGGTGTCGCAAAGGCTTTTGACCAGTGCCGCCACACAGGGGGCGACGGCGGTCCGGCGGGCGGCTGGCTCCTCGTGCCCGCGTGGCGTGGTTGAGTAGCGAGGTTGGAACATATAGTCTGATTGCCCAAACACCTGTTCGGGGCGGGAGGCCGGATGCGCGTCGTGGGGGTCGACCCCGGGCTGGGCCGCTGCGGCTACGCCGTGGTCGACCAGGACGGCGGCAAGCCGCAGGCGGTCACCTACGGCACCATCGCCACCCGCGGCGAGGAGGTCGCGCCGCGCCTGGCCGAGCTCGCCGAGCGCTTCCGCGCGGTGGTGGCCGAGACGCGGCCCGACTGCCTGGCGATCGAGCGGCTGTTCGTCAACGCCAACGTCCGCACGGCGATGGCCGTCGGCCAGGCCTCCGGGGTGGTGCTGCTGATCGCGGCCGAGCACGGCATGCCCGTCACCGCCTACACCCCGTCGCAGGTCAAGCGCACCATGGCGGGCGTCGGCAGCGCCCCCAAGGAGCAGGTCGGCTACATGGTCCGCAGCACCCTCGGGCTGGCCGCCGTGCCCACCCCGGCCGACACCGCCGACGCCCTCGCGGTCGCCCTGTGCCACCTGCACCACCTCGGCATGCACGCCGCCACCGGCGGGCGTGCCGCCGCCATCGGCGCCGCGCCACAGGACGCCTGGCTGGCCCGTGCCGCGCCCACCTCGCCCGGCCTGCGGCCGCCGGCGGGCCGACCCAACGGTGGGCGGCGGTGATCGCCAGCCTCCGCGGCCGCCTCGCCGCGCTGCTGCCCGACGGGGCGGTGATCGAGGTCGGCGGCGTCGGCTACCGCGTCTTCCTCACCCCCAAGGCGCTCGCCGCGCTGCCCCGCGACGGCGAGGTGCTGGTCCACACGGTCACCTACGTCCGCGAGGACACCCTCGCCCTGTACGGCTTCGGCAGCCAGGACGAGCAGCTCGCCTTCGAGAAGCTGCTCAGCGCGAGCGGCGTCGGCCCCAAGCTGGCGCTGGCGATCCTCTCGGTGCACTCGCCCGACGCGCTGCGCCGCGCCATCGGCGCCGGCGACGCCGACGCCCTCACCCTGGTCCCCGGGGTGGGCCGCAAGGGCGCCGCCCGCCTGGTCCTCGAGCTCAAGGGCAAGCTCGGCGACGGCGTGGCCGAGCCGCCGGTGGAGGCGGGCGGCCGGGCCGCCTACGGCGAGGTCCGCGAGGCGCTCGGCAGCCTCGGCTACGGGCCCGCCGAGGTCAAGGTGGCCCTCGAGTCGCTGCCGGCCGACGCCGGCGAGCTGCCCACCGAGCAGCTCCTGCGCCTGGCCCTGCGCGCCCTCGCCGGCGGGAGGGGGTGAGCGGCGCGACCGACATCCTCGCGCCGCACGCCGCGCCGGAGGAGCGCGCCGGCGAGGGCAGCCTGCGCCCGCGCCGCCTCGACGAGTTCGTCGGCCAGGCGCGCGTGCGCGAGCAGCTCGGCGTGGTGCTCGAGTCGGCGCGGCGGCGTGGCCTGCCCCCCGACCACCTGCTGTTCTCCGGACCGCCCGGCCTCGGCAAGACCAGCCTCGCCACCATCGTCGCCAACGAGCTCGAGGTCGGCCTGCGGGTCACCTCCGGCCCGGCGCTGGAGCGGGCCGGGGACCTCGCCGCCACCCTCACCGGCCTGGAGCCCAGCGACGTGCTGTTCGTCGACGAGGTCCACCGCCTGCCCCGCGCGGTCGAGGAGGTCCTCTACCCGGCGATGGAGGACTTCCAGATCGACGTGGTGCTCGGCAAGGGGCCCGGTGCCCGCAGCCTGCGCCTCGACCTGCCGCGCTTCACCCTGGTCGGCGCGACCACCCGCACCGGGCTGATCACCTCGCCGCTGCGCGACCGCTTCGGCTTCGCCGCCCGCCTCGACCTCTACGAGCCGGCCGAGCTCGAGGCGATCGTGATCCGCTCGGCCGGCATCCTCGGCGTCGAGGTCGACGCCGAGGGCGCCGCCGTGCTGGCGGGCCGCTCCCGCGGCACCCCGCGGATCGCCAACCGCCTGCTCCGCCGGGTGCGCGACTACGCCGAGGTGAAGGGGAGCGGCCGCATCGATGCCGCCACCGCCGTGCAGGCGCTGGAGCTGTTCGAGGTCGACGCGCTCGGCCTCGACAAGCTCGACCTGGCGCTGCTCGCGGTGCTGTGCCGGCGCTTCGCCGGCACGCCGGTGGGGCTCACCACCATGGCGGTGTCGCTCGGCGAGGAACCGGACACGATCGAGGACGTGACCGAACCGTTCCTGGTGCGGCTCGGCTTCGTCCAGCGGACGCCGCGCGGCCGGGTGGCGACCGCCGCCGCCTTCGCCCACCTCGGCCTGCAGCCCCCGTCGGGCACGCCGGGCGCGCCGTCCGGCTCGCTGTTCGAGTAGGGAGCCGGTCATGTACCGGTGCTGCGCCTCCATCACCTGCAGCGACCGCATTCGGCGACGGCGCGCACCGCGGGTACGTGACTGGCTCCCTAGCGCTCGCGGCCGGCGGGGGAGTCAGTCCAGCAGGTCGTCGATCGCGGCGAGGACGTCCTCGCTGTCGGCCAGCAGCCGGCTGCGGTCGATCACCGCCGCCTCCGCGGCCGGGCCTTCGGATCCTGCCTGGCGCCCGCGCCGGGCCTGGCGCCTGATCCGCACCGCCACCATGCGAGTCCTCCCTGTGCTCGACTCACCCGCCCCACCTGTTGAGGCGTTCGCCGTCACTGGTGATACGTACGCATTGCCACCGGGGTTCATCGCCGATCCGATCGGCAGCGACGCCCGGTCCGGCAGGCCGCCGGGGGATCATTGCAGCGTAGTTCTATCGGACTAGTACACAGCGGTGCAAGTACCCCCCGCCCGCGGTGGAGAAACCCAGCTCACCAGCAAGACGGCGGGTGGGCGCAGTTGCGCTCGGCCAGGGCCGCTTCTAGGATGACGGCTGCGCCGCGGCTGGGCCGTGGCCTGCTCTCGTGCGGTGCGGCCGACCACGCCGCCGTGCGCCGACCCGGGTCCGTGCCCGGGCTCCTCGGAGGTCCTTATGAACCAAGGCGCGTCGTTCATCTTCATTGCGTTGATGTTCGGCTTCTTCTACTTCCTGATCATCAGACCGCAGCGCAAGCGCATGACCGACCTCCAGTCGCTGCAGCGCTCGCTCGAGCTCGGCGACGAGGTGGTCACCATGGGCGGCTTCCTCGGCACCATCCGGCGCTTCGACGGCGACATCGTCACCCTCGAGCTGTCGCCGGGCACCGAGGCGCGCGTCAACCGCCGCGCCATCTCCGCCCGGATCGACGCCGACCAGCCCGGCGTGATCGCGGACGGGGCCGAGGCCGAAGAGGTCGACCAGGAGTCGGCCAAGGAATGAGCGTGGCGGAACGTCGTCCCGAGGGTGAGCCGCGGCTGCTCGACCAGGTCGCGGCCAACAAGGTGATCCAGACCTACATCGCCCTGGCCGACCAGTTCACCGGCCAGCTCGGCTTCACCGAGCACGGTTTCCGCCACGCCAACCTGGTGGGCCACATCGCCTACAACATCCTGTCGCGGCTCGGCTTCGAGGAACGGCAGGCGGAGCTCGCCGCCGTCGCCGGCTACCTGCACGACGTCGGCAACGTCATCAGCCGCCAGAACCACCCGCAGACCTCCGCCCTGATCGCCATGCCGGTGCTCACCGAGATGGGCATGCCGGTGGAGGACATCGGCCTGGTGATCGGCGCGATCGGCAACCACGAGGAGGAGCTCGGCCGGCCCGTCTCGCCGGTCTCGGCGGCGGTCAACATCGCCGACAAGTCCGACGTGCACCGCTCCCGGGTGCGCAAGGACGGCCAGGTGGAGTTCGACATCCACGACCGGGTGAACTTCGCCGTGCGCCACTCCTTCGTCCGGGTCGACGCCGAGCAGCGCACCGTCACCCTCGAACTCGACATCGACACCACCGTCTCCGACATTCTCGAGTACTTCGAGATCTTCCTGACCCGCATGATGATGTGCCGCCGGGCCGCCGAGGGACTCGACTGCAAGTTCCGCATGACCGTCAACGGCAGCTCCCTGTTGTAGGAGTCTGGGATACCGTTGAACAAGCGACCGGCCGGCAGGTAAAGGAGAGCAACGCCCGATGACAGGAAACCGTCGACTGGTCGTCCCGCTGCTGGTGGTGTTCGCACTGATCGCCGGGATCTGGGGGCTCATCCTCATCCAGCACATCAAGCCCCGCCTCGGGCTGGACCTCACCGGCGGCACCAGCGTCATCTACGAGCCGCACACCCCGTCCGGCAGCAGCAAGCCGACCAGCGAGCAGCTCGACACGACCGTCGACATCATCCGCAACCGGGTGAACTCCAAGGGCGTCGCCGAGTCCGAGGTCAACCTCGAGGGCGGCAACATCGTGGTGTCGATCCCGGCGGTGAAGAACCCCGACGAGGTGCTCAAGGCGGTCGGGACCACAGCGCAGCTCCGCTTCCGCCCGGTGCTGCAGCAGGTCACCTCCAGCCAGCCCGACTACAAGAAGGCGCCGTTCGCGGCCGTCGACTGCGCCAAGCCGGATACCTGGAAGGACGCGGTCGACCAGCCAGTGGTGCTCTGCGCCCGCGAGCCCGGCCAGGACCAGCCCGACCCCAACGCGCCCAAGCTGCGCATGGGCCCGGTGGCGCTCGGCGGCACCGACATCACCGGCGCCAACGCCCAGCTCGCCACGACCGGCCAGAACGGCATCACCACCGGCCAGTGGACCACCGAACTGCGGCTCTCCGGCAAGGGCGCCAAGAAGTTCGCCGACGTCACCGGCCAGCTCGCCTGCAACCAGGACGACACGCGGCGCCTGGGCATCACCCTCGACGGGGTGGTGATCAACTCCCCGCCGATGGCCCAGGACGTCCAGTGCCACCAGGGCATCGTCGGCGGCCGCGCGGAGATCACCGGGCAGACCGAGGCCGAGGCCAAGGCGCTGGCGCCGCTGATCAGCACCGGCGCCCTACCGCTGACGCTGGAGCCGGTGAACCGCAGCACGGTGAGCGCCACCCTCGGGGCCGACTCGCTCCACGCCGGCCTGGTCGCCGGCGCCCTCGGGCTGGCCGCGGTCTTCCTCTACGTGCTGGCCTTCTACCGCGGCCTCGGGCTGGTGGCCTGGATCGGCCTGGCGATCGCGGCCGGCTTCAACTTCGGCATCGTCATCCTGATGGGCAAGCTGATCGGCTTCACCCTGACCCTGGCCGGCATCGCCGGCCTGATCGTGGCCGTCGGCATCTCGGCAGACTCCTACGTGGTCTTCTTCGAGCGCCTGAAAGACGAGGTCCGCGACGGCAAGACGCTGCGCGCCTCGGTCGACCGGGGCTGGGCGCGCTCGTTCCACACCCTGGTCTCGGCCAACACGGTGTCGTTCGCCGCCGCCCTCGTGCTCTACCTGCTCGCCATCGGCCCGGTGCGCGGCTTCGCCTTCACCCTCGGGCTCGCCACCGCCGTCGACTTCTTCACCGCGTGGATGTTCGGGCGCCCGGCGGTCAGCCTGTTCGCCCGCACGCGGCTGCTGCGGGAGGGGCGGCTCGCCGGCATCCGAGCAGCGATCTAGGCTACGGCGCCACAAGGAGGATCCGTTCCCGTGCCATCCATCGCCAGCCGCCTCTACCACGGCGACGTCTCGATCGACTTCGTCGGCCGGTGGCGCCGTTGGGCCGTGCTGTCAGGCGCCGTCATGCTCATCTCGCTGGTCTCGCTGGTCGTGCCCGGCCTGAGGTTCGGCATCGACTTCAAGGGGGGGTCGGTGTTCCGCGCCGAGGCGACCAAGCCGGTGACCGAGACCCAGGTCCGCGACGCCCTCGGCGACGTCGCCAAGGTGGTGCAGCTGCAGGACCACCCGGTGCAGGTGGTCGTCCAGACCGAGGAGCTCAGTGCCAACCAGGTGGCCGACGTCCGCGCCAAGCTCGCCCGCGTCACCGGCGCCGAGCAGGTCTCCAACGAGTCCGTCGGCTCCAAGTGGGGCACCACCGTCTCCCGCAAGGCGCTGTTCGCCCTGGTCGTCTTCCTCGCCGTGGTGGTCGTCTACGTGTCGCTACGGTTCGAGTTCAAGATGTCCGTCGCCGCCCTGGTGGCGCTCGCCCACGACCTGGTGATCACCGCCGGCGTCTACGCCCTCGCCCGCTTCGAGGTCAGCCCTGCCACGGTCATCGCCCTGCTGACCATCCTCGGGTACTCGCTGTACGACACCGTGGTGGTGTTCGACAAGGTGCGGGAGAACACCGGCGAGCTGACCTCGATGTCGCGCGTCACCTACTCGGACGCGGCCAACCGGGCGGTCAACCAGACCCTGATCCGTTCGCTCAACACCTCGCTGGCCAGCCTCCTGCCGATCGCTACGCTGCTGATCGTGGGCGCCTTCGCGCTCGGGGCCGAGACCCTCTCGGACCTCGCCCTCGCCCTGTTCATCGGCGTGATCGTCAGCACCTACTCGTCGATCTTCGTGGCCACCCCGTTCCTGGCCGTGTGGAAGGAGACCGAGCCACGCAACCGGCAGCTGACCGCGCGCGTCGCCAGGCAGGCGGCGACGGGCGGCGCCGGGCGCGCGGCGGCCCGGACCCCGGCGGCGGAGGAGCGGCCGGCCAGGGCCCGCCAGGCCGCCGCGCGGCGCCGGCCGCGGCCCGAGCCCGAGCTGGACGGCGAGGAGGCGATGCCGGCGGTGCCGCCGGACCCGGTCGAGGCCGAGGTGGACGTCGAGCCGGAGGAGGCGGAGGTGGCGCCGGTCCCGGCCAAGTCCCAGGGTGGTTCCAAGTCACGGGCCGGGCAGCAGAAGCCGAGGTCGTCCCAGGCGCGGCGCAAGCCGTCCGGCCGCCAGCAGTCCCGTCCCGCCAAGCGCCGCCGCCGCTAACGAAGGGAAAGCACCGTGCCCAACGACATGAACCGCGTGCGCGCCCTGGTCAGGGACGTGCCCGACTTTCCGAAGCCCGGCATCGTCTTCAAGGACATCACCCCGCTGCTGGCCGACGAGGTCGCGTTCTCGTCGGTGATCGACGAGACCGTGGTCCACTTCGGCCGCGGCAACGTCGACAAGGTGGTCGGCATCGAGGCGCGCGGCTTCATCCTCGCCGCCCCGGTCGCCTACCACTTCGGGGCCGGCTTCGTGCCGGTCCGCAAGGCCGGCAAGCTGCCCTGGAAGGTGGAGTCCGAGGAGTACGAGCTGGAGTACGGCACCGCAACCCTCGAGCTGCACGGCGACGCGATCGCCCCGGGCGAGCGCGTGCTGATCGTCGACGACGTGCTCGCCACCGGCGGCACCGCCAGGGCCACGGCCAGGCTGGTGGAGCGCCTCGGCGGCAAGGTGATCGGCATCTCCACCCTGATCGAGCTCAGCTTCCTCGACGGCCGCAAGGCGATCGAGGGCTACGAGTTCTTCAGCCTGCTCAGCTACTAGCGCGCCCACCTGCGCGGATGGTGCACGGCCGCAAACCTCGCTGAGTGGCGACGAGAGGCGTACCGTGGTTACCTAGAGCGCCGGCAGGTACCGCAGGCGTGACGGGGACACCACGGGTAGGCGGCCATGGCACAGGAGCCCTCAGCGGCGCTTCCCCGGGGGCTGGCGGTAGAACGCGGCCAACCCGGGCCTCCCGGCGTGCCCGCCGAGCCGGAGGGCGGCGACGGGCCTGACGGCGGGCTCGCGGCCGCCCTCACCCGCCCGTACGACACCACGCCGCCGCCCGAGCCCGAGATCGACCCGCTGCTACGCCGCCTCAAGCACCGCAACCCCAAGAGCGACCTGGCGATGGTGCGCCGCGCCTGGGAGGTGGCCCACGCCAAGCACGACGGCCAGCTGCGCAGCTCGGGCGAGCCGTTCATCGCCCACCCCCTGAACGTCGCCAACATCGTCGCCGACCTCGGCATGGACGCCACCAGCGTGGTCGCCGCCCTGCTGCACGACACGGTCGAGGACACCTCCATGACCCTCGAAGAGGTCGACGAGCTGTTCGGCGAAGAGATCGCCCGCATCACCGACGGGCTCACCAAGCTGGAGCGGATGGGCTTCGAGACGCGCGAGGCGGCCCAGGCCGAGACCATCCGCAAGATGGTCATCGCCATGGCGCGCGACATCCGCGTGCTGGTGATCAAGCTCGCCGACCGCCTGTCGAACATGCGCGACGTCGGCTACAAGCCGCGCGAGAGCCGCGAGCGCACCGCCCGCGAGACGCTCGAGATCTACGCCCCGCTCGCCAACCGCCTGGGCATCCACCAGATCAAGTGGGAGCTCGAGGACCTGGCCTTCGCGACCCTCTACCCCAAGCGGTACGAGGAGATCGTGCGCATGACCGCCGAGCGCCAGCCGGCCCGCGAGACCTGGCTGAGCGACACGATCGAGCAGATCAACGCCCAGCTCAAGGCCGTCAAGCTGCGGGCCGAGGTGACCGGCCGGCCGAAGCACTACTACTCGATCTACGAGAAGATGGTGCTGCGCGGCAAGGAGTTCTCCGACATCTACGACCTCGTCGGGGTGCGCGTCCTGGTCGACTCGATCAAGGACTGCTACGCCGCGCTGGGGCAGGTCCACGCGCTCTGGAAGCCGGTGCCGGGGCGCTTCAAGGACTACATCGCCATGCCCAAGTTCAACCTCTACCAGTCGCTGCACACCACCGTGGTGGGGCCGGGCGGCAAGCCGCTCGAGGTGCAGATCCGCACCAAGGCGATGCACCAGACCGCCGAGTACGGCATCGCGGCGCACTGGCGCTACAAGGACAAGGGCAAGGACGGCCGCCCGGCCACCGACGACATGGGCTGGCTGCGCCAGCTGATCGACTGGCAGCGGGAGCTGTCCGATCCCAAGGACTTCATCGAGAACCTCAAGACCGACCTGTACGTCGACGAGGTCTTCGTGTTCACCCCCAAGGGCGACGTGATCCAGCTGCCCGCCGGGGCGACCCCGATCGACTTCGCCTACGCGGTCCACACCGAGGTCGGCCACCGCTGCGTCGGCGCCCGCGTCAACAAGCGCCTGGTCCCGCTCGAGTACGCCCTGCAGAACGGCGACACGGTCGAGGTGTTCACCTCCAAGGCGAAGAACGCCGGCCCGTCGCGGGACTGGCTGTCGATCGTCAAGACCCCGCGGGCGCGCAACAAGATCCGCCAGTGGTTCTCCAAGGAGCGCCGCGAGGACGCCATCGAGGGGGGCAAGGACGCGCTGGTGCGGGCGATGCGCAAGGCCGGCCTGCCGCTGCAGAAGCTGACCCAGGGCGGCACCCTCGCGGCGATCGCCTCGGACATGCGCTTCAGCAACCTCGACGCCCTCTACGCGGCGGTCGGCTCCGGCCAGACCTCGGCCGCCTCGGTGGTCAAGCGCCTGCAGGCCGACCTCGGCGGCGAGGAGCAGGAGGACGACGACGACTTCGCCCTCGAGCGGGCGGTGCGCCCCGCGCGGCCGCTGCCGGCCAGCCGCGGCGTGGTGGTCAAGGGCGTCGACGACGTCTGGGTGAAGCTGGCCCGGTGCTGCACCCCGGTCCCGCGCGACCCGATCATCGGCTTCGTCACCCGCGGCCACGGCGTCAGCGTCCACCGCGAGGACTGTCCCAACGCCGGCGACCTGCAGCGCCACGCCAACCGGCTGCTCGAGGTCGAGTGGGACACCTCGGGGCCGTCGTCGTTCGCGGTCACCATCCAGGTCGAGGCGCTGGACCGCACCAAGCTGCTGCGCGACATCACCGAGGTCCTCTCCGACCACCACGTCAACATCGTCTCCGCCACCGTCGCCACCGGGCGTGACCGGGTGGCGACGTTGCGCTTCACCTTCGAGCTGGCGGAGATCTCCCACCTCGCCCACGTGCTGTCGAGCGTCAAGAAGGTGGAGGGCGTGTTCGACGCCTTCCGGGTGGTGCCGCACGGGCAGCACGCCCCGGCGGAGGGCTGACCCTGCGCGCGGTGGTGTCCCGGGTCGCCTGGGCCCGGGTGGTGGTACGGGAGAACGATTCCGACGAGGTCACCGGGGAGATCGGCCCCGGGCTGCTGGTGCTGGTCGGGGTCGGGCGCGACGACGGCCCGGAGGAGGCGGCCTGGCTGGCGGACAAGGTGGCCGGGCTGCGGGTCTTCGAGGACGAGCAGGGCACGCCCAACCGTAGCCTGGTGGAGGCCGGCGGCGGCGCGCTGGTGGTCAGCCAGTTCACCCTGTACGGCGACGCGCGCCGCGGCCGCCGGCCGTCCTACATCGCCGCCGCCAGGCCGGAGCGGGCCGCCCCGCTGGTCGACGCGGTGGCCGACGCGCTCGCCGACGCCGGGCTGACCGTCGCCCGCGGCCGCTTCGGCGCCGTCATGCGGGTGGAGTCGGCCGGCGACGGCCCATTCACCATCCTGCTCGACAGCGCGAAGGGGTTTTGAGCGGCCGGTTTCGGCGTAGGTTGGGCGAGATTGACAAACGACCACCCGGAACTATGGTCTCTTCACGCTGAGCGGGGCTGGTCCGAAGGAGGTGGCGGGGGTGGCTGGCGGTCCGCGGTGGTCGCCGCCGCGTGAACTGCAGCGACGCTGGCGGGTCGCGGCCCAGGTCGCCCGCGACGCGATCATGTCGCTGCCCGCCGCGGGCGGCGGCAGGGAGGTGGCGGCCAGCCTCGGCCAGGTGCTCGCCGAGAGCCCGGCGCAGCCGTTCCTGCTGCACCTCTCCGACCAGGCCGAGGAGATCGTCGGCCGCACCGTGGAGCTGGCCGAGGCCCAGGCGGCCCTGGAGCGCGGCCGGCGCGGTGGCGACCCGCTGCAGCGCGCCGCGGCGGGCGAGGTCCCCGTGGTGGTGGTCCACGGCCCGCCCGGGATCGGCACCTCGGCCTTTGCCGTGCAGCTCGCCCGCTGGGCGCGGCCGCTGTTCCCCGACGGGCAGCTCGCCGTCGACCTGGGCCAGCCCGGCGGGGCGGCGGGCCCCGGCGACGCCCTCAGCGAGCTGCTGCAGGCCCTCGGCGCGCGCCCCAGGGAGGTCCCCGACGACCTGCTGGAGCGGGCCAGGCGCTACCGCTCCCTGCTGGCCGACCGGCGCACCCTGGTGCTGGTCGAGCGGGCGACCGACGCCGAGCAGGTGCGCGCGCTGCTGCCCAGCAGCCCCGGCTGCGCCATGATCGTGACCACCAGGGCGCCGCTCGGCGGCCTGGTGACGGCCGCGCGCTGCCGCATCGCGCCGCTGCCGGAGCGGGACGCGGTCGAGCTGCTGGCGCGCACGGTCGGCCGCGCCCGCGTCGACGACGACCCGGCCGCCGCCCTCGCCATCGTCCGCTGGGGCGGCCGCCACCCGCTGGCGGTGCGGGTCCTCGGGGCCTGGATGCGCCAGCACGCCGGCGAGGCCCTGCCGCTCGACCGCATGGCCGAGGACCTGCGCGACCGCGGCTCACCGGGCACCGGCGACGACCAGCGCGTCGGCGCCAGCCTCGAGATCGCCCACCGCTCGCTGTCCAGCGAGGGCAAGCGGGTGCTGCGCCACGTCGGCCTGCTGCCGACCGCCGAGCTGGACACCGGCGTGGTCGCCGCCCTCGCCGGCACCACCGCCGAGGCCACCGTGCGCGCCCTCGACGAGCTCGCCGAGGCGGCGCTGATCGAGCCGGTCGGCCAGGAGGGGGGTGCGCCGCCGGCCGGCGGCGCCGCCCGCTGGCGGGTGCACGAGCTGGTGTGGCGCTTCGCCGCCGACAAGGCCGCTCGGCTGGAGCCGGCCGCCCTGCGCCGCGCCGCCTGCGAGCGGATGGTCGCGTTCTACCTCGACCAGGCCGACCTGGCCGGCGCCGGCGGCGCCGTGGCCGTGCAGGAGCGGCTCGACTGGCTGGAGCGGGAGCGCGCCAACCTGGTCGCGGCCGTCGACCGGGCCGCCCTGGAGCAGCTCAACGACCTCGCCTGGCGGTTGGCGGTGCGCTGCGCCCGCTTCCTCGACGCGCGCCACTACTGGGACGCCTGGCTGCTCACCGCCGAGCGCGGGGTGGCGGCCGCCGAGGCGCTCGGCAACGCGGCCGCGGAGGCGGCTACCAACGAGAACCTGGCCGACGCGAACCTGCGCCGCGGGCGCGTCGACGAGGCGGTCACCCGCTACGAGCGCAGCGTGGCCCAGTGGCGCCAGCGCGGCGAGGACGCCGGCCTGGCCCGCGCGCTGGCCGGCCTCGGCGCCGCCCAAGAGCGCCGCGGCCAGCTCGGCAAGGCGGTCGCCTGCTACGACGAGAGCCTGGCGCTGCGCCGCGGGCTCGACGACGTGCGCGCCACCGCCTGGGCGCTGGAGCGCCTCGGCGGCGCCCACCGCGAGTGGCGCAACCACAGCCAGGCGGTCAGCGCCTACCGCGAGAGCCTGCGCCTCTACCAGGCCCGCGGCGACCGCACCAGCGAGGCGCGCGTCCGCACCGAGCTGGCCCTCACCTACCAGCAGCAGGGCGACGCCAGGCGCGCCCTGCGGGAGCTCACCCGCAGCCTGCGCGCCCACGGCGAGCTCGGCGACGACCAGGGCGCCGCCCTGGCCCTCGGCCACCTCGGCGAGGTCCAGCGCGAGCTGGGGCAGCACAACGAGGCGGTCAGGACCTTCAGGCAGGGGCAGGTGCTGGCGCGCTCCCTCGGCGACGGCCCGGCCGAGGTCGCCGTCCTGTGCCAGCTCGGCGAGGTCCTCCGCGAGCTGGGCCAGCAGGAGGAGGCGGCGATCGCCTTCGAGCAGAGCGCCGACGGCGCCCGCCAGCTCGGCGACCGCGCCGCGGAGGGCAAGGCCCTGCTGCAGCTCGGCATGCTCAGGCTCGGCGGGCGCCAGGCCCGCGCGGCGGTCGCGCCGCTGCGGCGGGCGGTCGACCTGGCCCGCGGGCTCGGCGACCGCGACGCGGAAGCCCACGTCCTGGAACAGCTCGGCCTCGCCCACCTCGAGCAGGGCGAACTCGGCCGCGCCGCCACCGCGTTCGAGGCCAGCCGGGCGGTCTACGAGCGGCTCGGGGACATCGAGCGCGCCGCCGCCCTGCGCAAGCGGCTCGACCGGGCGCTGGCCGCCGGCGCCCGCCTCGGCGAGCCGCCGGGCGACGGCGCCGCCCGCCCCCCTACGTGATCGAGACGGTCGCCGACTCGATCCAGACCGACTGGGTGGGGGTGTCGCCACGCGCGCCGCCGACCGGGATCGCGGCGATCTTGTCGATCACGTCCTGGCCCTTCACCACCTTGCCGAACAGCGTGTAGTTGCTCTGCAGCCCCTTGTTGTCCTGGGTGGAGATGAAGAACTGGCTGCCAGAGGTGTTCGGCCCGGAGTTGGCCATCGCCAGCGTGTACTTCTTGTAGGGGTCCTTCCCCTTGGGCAGCTCGTCGGGGATCTGGTAGCCGGGACCGCCCTCGCCGGTGCCCTTGGGGTCGCCGCCCTGGATCACCCCGATGTTGGTCTTGCTGCCGGGCACGATGCGGTGGAACCAGGTCGAGTCGTAGTAGTGGCGCTGCGCGAGGAAGACGAAGTTGTAGGTGGTGAGCGGGGCCGCCTTCGGGTCGAGCTGCACGGTGACGTCGCCGCACGAGGTCTTCAGCAGCGCCTGGTAGTGGTGCCTGGGGTTGGCCGCGGTCTTGGGCTGGCGGTCCAGCTTGGGGTGGATCACCCGCGGCGGCACCTTGCCGCCGCACGCCACCGCCGCCGGGGCGGTGGGGATGTCGACGCGCTCGTCCTGGGCGGCGGCCGGCTTGGCCTTCTCGTGGCCGCGCAGCATCATGCCGGCGAGCCCGGCGACCAGGACCACCACGCCGAGCGAGCCGTACACCAGCAGCGCCCGGCGCCGGCGTGCGCGCCGTCGCGCCGCCTCCCGCCTTGCCTTGAGTCGGGCCAGTTCACGGCGGCGGGTTTGGCTCGCGCTCGGCATGCTCCCTCTCCACTCCAATGTGCGACGACTTCGACGCGCCCGGGCGTCCGCTTTGCAGTCTATTCAACCAGGCATCCCTTAGGCAGGGCGCTAGACTCTCGCTGACATGTTCGTCGTCTCGTTTCCGGCCGGGACCTTCCAGACCAACTGCTACCTGGTCGCCGCCTCCGCCGGCGCGGAGGCGCTGGTCGTCGACCCCGGGCAGGACGCCATGGCGGGGGTGGACGAGCTCTGCGACCGGCACCACCTGCAGCCCGTCGCCGTGCTGGTCACCCACGGCCACCTCGACCACATCTGGACGGTCGCGCCGCTGGCCGGTGCCCACGGCATCCCGGCCCTCGTCCACCCGGAGGACCGCCACCTGCTCAGCGACCCGCTGGCCGGGGTCGGCCCCGAGCTGCGCGCGATGCTCCCCGGGCTGTCGCTCGCCGAGCCGGACGAGGTGCGCGAGCTGGTCGACGGCGAGGTCGTGGAGCTGGCCGGCGTGCGCCTGGTGGTCGACCACACGCCCGGCCACACCCGCGGCCACGTCACCTTCCGGACCGAGGACGTGCTGTTCGCCGGCGACCTGGTGTTCGCCGGCTCGATCGGCCGCACCGACCTGCCCGGCGGCTCCACCGAGCAGATGATGGCCTCGCTGGCCGACCATTTCCTGACCCTGCCCGACGAGGTGGAGGTCCTCCCCGGCCACGGGCCACGCACCACCGTCGGCCGCGAGCGCGCCTCCAACCCCTTCCTCACCTCCGCTATCCTGCCCTTCGACCCAGGAGCCCGTCAGTGAAGCGACCGTTGCTCGGAGCCATGCGCTCGCACGCCTGCGGCACCTTGCGCGCCGCCGACGCCGGCGCCGAGGTGCACCTGGCCGGCTGGGTCGCCCGCCGCCGCGACCATGGCGGCGTGATCTTCCTGGACCTGCGCGACTACTCCGGCGTGGTGCAGCTGGTGGTGCACCCGGTGGAGGCGGCCGCCGCCGCGGCCGCCGCCCACGAGGTGCGCTCCGAGGACTGCATCCGCGTCACCGGCACGGTCGGCATCCGCCCGGCGGGCAACGAGAACCCCGAGCTGCCCAGCGGCGAGGTCGAGGTCGCCGTCACCGACCTGGAGGTGCTCGCCTCCTCGGCCACGCCGCCGTTCCCGGTCGCCGACCGGGTCGAGGTCGACGAGGTGCTGCGGTTGCGCCACCGCTACCTGGACCTGCGCCGCGCGGCCGCCCGGCGCGGGCTGGAGCTGCGCGCCCGCACCAACGCGGTGCTGCGCCGGGTGCTCGAGGAGCGCGGCTTCCTCGAGGTCGAGACCCCCTACCTCACCCGCTCCACCCCGGAGGGAGCGCGCGACTTCCTGGTCCCGACCCACCTGCAGCCGGGCGAGTTCTACGCCCTGCCGCAGTCGCCCCAGCTCTTCAAGCAGCTCCTGATGGTCGCCGGGGTGGAGCGCTACTACCAGATCGTCCGCTGCTTCAGGGACGAGGCCCTGCGGGCCGACCGCCAGCCCGAGTTCACCCAGCTCGACGTCGAGCTGTCGTTCCTGGACGAGGAGGACGTCTTCGGCCTGTGCGAGGAGCTGATGGCGGCGGTCTGGCGCGAGACCATCGGCGCCGAGCTGACGCTGCCGTTCCCGCGCCTGCCCTACGCCGAGGCCATGCGCCGCTTCGGCACCGACAAGCCCGACCTGCGCTACGGCATGGAGCTGGTCGACCTCGGCGAGGTCTTCGCCGGCACCGAGGCCGCCGTGCTCGCTTCCGCGCTCGCGGCGGGCGGCTCGGTGCTCGGCCTGGTGCTCGAGGGCGGCGCCGAGCTGACCCGCAAGCAGCTCGACGCGCTCGCCGCCTTCGCGCGCGAGCGCGGCGCCAAGGGGTTGGCGTGGGTGGCGGTCGAGCCCGAGGGCCTGCGCTCGCCGCTGGACAAGTTCTTCTCCGACGGCGAGCGCGCCGAGCTCCGGCGGGTCAGCGGTGCCCGTCCGGGCGACCTGCTGCTGATCGTCGCCGACCGCACCCGGCTCGCCCGCACCATCCTCGGCGAGCTGCGCACCCGGCTGGCGGGGGAGCGCGGCCTGGTCCCCGAGGGCCGCTGGGCGTTCGCCTGGATCACCGAGTTCCCCATGTTCGAGTGGGACGAGCAGGCCAACCGCTGGAACGCGCTGCACCACCCCTTCACCTCGCCGTCGCTGAAGTGGGAGGACAGCTTCCACGAGTCGAAGGGGGAGGCGACCGCGCGCGCCTACGACCTGGTGCTCAACGGCGTCGAGCTCGGCGGCGGCAGCATCCGTGTGCACGACGCCGAGGTGCAGCGGCGCGTCTTCGGGGTGCTCGGCATCGAGCCCGCCGAGGCCGAGGAGAAGTTCGGCTTCCTGCTGCGCGGGCTGTCGTTCGGCGCGCCGCCGCACGGTGGCATCGCGTTCGGCCTCGACCGGGTGGTGATGCTGCTCGCCGGCGCCGACTCCATCCGCGAGGTGATCGCGTTCCCGAAGACCCAGTCGGGCGCCGACCCCCTCACCGGCGCGCCGGCCGGCGTGTCCGACGCCCAGCTCGCCGAGGTGCTCCTGCGGCTACTGCCAAAGCCGGGCGGCAGCGCCAAATAGCCCAAACTAACTAGCCTTGCCGGTAACCTTCGCCCGGGTGTTGAATACGGACTTCGGCAGCGCCCGACGTTGTTCGTGACCTGGCTTTTCGTTTGCGCCAACACTTCGACGTAGGGGACCGGGCTTTCGATCGTGGTAGGCACCTGGGCAACCGGGTACCGGAAACGATCGGGACGGACCCCACCTGCTTTTGCGAGCAGGTGCATACGTTGACCAGGGCACGGCATCGTGGAGCGCTGCCGCGCGCGTTCCCCGTCCTCGGCGGAGGTGCGGTGGTGAGCTACGCGGACGTCGGCGGCCTGTCCCTGTACTTCCAGGTGCACGGCACCGGCGAGCCGCTCGTCCTGCTGCACGGCGGCCTGGGCTCGATCGAGATGTTCGGCCCGGTCCTGCCGGCGCTCGCCGGGCACCGGCAGGTGCTCGCGGTCGACCTGCAGGCCCATGGGCGCACCGCGGACGTCGACCGGCCGATCCGCTTCGAGCTGCTCGCCGACGACGTCGCCGCGCTGCTCGGGCACCTCGGCCTGGCGGGCGCCGACGTGATGGGGTACTCGCTGGGCGGCGGGGCCGCCCTGCGGACCGCCATCCAGCATCCGCGGCTGGTCCGTCGGCTGGTGCTCGTCTCGACGCCGTTCAGGCGGGACGGCTGGTACCCGGAGATCATGGGCGGCCAGGCGCAGATGACCGCCGAGGCCGCCGAGCCGATGAAGCAGACGCCGATGTACGAGGCATACTCGCGCATCGCGCCGCGGGTCGAGGACTGGCCGCGGCTGATCGCCAAGGTGGGCGAGCTGCTCGCGCGGGACTACGACTGGTCCGCGGAGGTGGCCAACCTCGAGGCGCCGACGATGCTGGCCTACGGCGACGCCGACGCCATCCCTCCCGGGCACGCGGTGGAGTTCTTCGGGTTGCTCGGCGGCGGCCAGCGCGACGCCGGCTGGGACGGCTCCGGCCGCCCCACCTCCCGGCTCGCCATCCTCCCCGGCACCAGCCACTACGACATCTTCGCCTCACCCGCCCTGGCCGCCGCTGTGGTCCCCTTCCTGGAAGCGCCACTGCCCAAGCCGGCCTGAGCCCTGCAAAGTGAGCCGCGAGCCTGGACCCAGCGAGTGGCCCGCGTGGGCCACGGAGAACGTCGCACTGGTCGAATCCGTCGAGGGTTGGGCGGAGCAGGCCGTCGTCGAGCGTGAGTGGCTCCTCGACCTGCTCTCGCCGTGGCTGGTGGACGACGTCCACCACGTCGGTAGCACGGCGGTCCCGGGCCTGCCGGCCAAGCCGATCATCGACCTGATGGCCGGCGTCCGGTCGCTGGACGACGCGCCCGCGATCGCACCGGTGCTCGAGCCGCACGGCTGGAACTTCGTTTCTCCCGAGCTCGATGCGCGACCGTGGCGTCGCTTCTTCGTCAAGGTCGCCGCCGACCGCCGTGTCGCCCACCTGCACCTGCTGGAGCCCACGGCGCCGCGGTGGGCCGAGCAGCTCCGGTTCCGCGACCGCCTCCGCGCCAGTGCGGAGCTCGCCAGGGAGTACGCCGAGCTGAAACGACGGTTGGCGAAGGAGTTCGCCGGCGACCGCGAGGGCTACACCGAGGGCAAGGCGGCGTTCGTGCAGCGCGTGCTCGCCGACCCGTAGTCGGGCACGACCGGCAGCCGTCACGCGGCGGTGCCGCCGGCCAGTCAGGCGCTGCTGGGTGGGGCGGCCGCTAGGCGGCGGGTGGGTCGTGGCCGTGGTCCCGGCGGTCGGGCGGGACCAGGGTGACGCGGCCGGAGGCCGGGTCGCGGCGGAACCGCCAGGCGCCCTCGTGGGCGGCGACGTGGTGGACCCGGCACACCAGCACCAGGCCGGCCAGGCTGGTCGCCCCGCCGCGGGCCCAGTGCACCAGGTGGTGGGCGTCGCACCACGCCGCCGGCCGGCCGCAGCCCTCGGCGACGCAGCCGCCGTCGCGCAACGCCAGCGCCCGCCGCAGCGCCGGCGGGACGACGCGGGTGGCGCGGCCCAGGTCCAGCAGCGCGACCGGCGCGCCCAGCGGCGCCGGCAGCAGGCTGACCGCCTTGCGCAGCACCGCGGCCAGGGTGCCCCCGTCCGCCCGGGCGCCGCCGCCCTCCTGGGGGCCGGCGTCCGGGCTGGGGTCGGGGTGGCCGGCGCCGGTGCCGGGCAGGTCGGGGTCGCGGCGGACGACCGCGCGGGTGACCAGCGCGTCGCAGGCCAGCCGGCGGACCGTCTCGGGCGGCAGGACCCCGCCCCAGGCGCCGACCCCGCCGACCCCGGTCTGGGCTTGGAGGCTGGCCAGCTCGATCGTGACGTTGACCTGCGGCCGCAGGCCGCCCTCCTGGGGCAGGTCCCCGGCGCGCAAGGCCCAGCGGGCCAGGTCGGCCAGGGCGTCGGCGCGACGCTGCGCCGCCGAGCGCTGGTCCTCGGGCCCCGTGGGGCGGGCCAGCGGCGCCAGCGCCGCCTGGACGGCCTCGCCGGCCTCGGGGTCCAGCAGGCCCCTGACGTCGACGCCGTCGACGGTGGCGGCCAGCCACAGCCCGCGGCGCTCGAGCCCCTTGCGGGCCCGCTCCTCGGCGGCGTCGGGGTCGACCAGGTCGCGGAGGTGCTCGGCGACGCGGCGCAGGCGGGGCGGGTCCAGGCGGGCGGCGGCGTCGAGCAGGACCGGCTCGGCCTCGGCGACCCGTGCGGGTGGCAGGTCGGCGGTGGCGTCGGCCAGGGCCGCGGCGTGCTGGTAGGACACCTCCCCGCGGGCCAGCGCGGCGGCGGTGCCGGTGAGGGGGCCGCGGTGCAAGGCGCGGGCGGTGCGGACCCGCTGCGCGGCCAGCGCCGGGCTCGTGCGGCAGGTGGCGCGCAGCCAGCCGGCGGTCGGGGCCACCACGCCGCGTTCGGCTCCGGCGGCGCCGCGGGCGTCGGCCGCGGCCAGCAGCCGCAGCCAGGCGGCTTCGGCCTGGTCGAGCAGCCGGCGCATGCCAAGGACCTGCTCGGCGAGCAGGGCGTCGCCGAGCCGGTCGAGGTTGTCGCCGGCCAACTCCGCGACGGCGGCAGCCAGCGCCTCCAGGCCTGCGGGCAGCGTCGCCGGTGCCTCGCCAGGGCTGGCTTCTGGCTCGCTCGGCGAACGGGTGTACGTTTTCATACCCCGGAACCTACCTAGCCAGCCGGCTCCCGCCCAGCCCCACGCGCAAGTTGTGGACAAGCAGCCCACAGGCCCAACATGGTCGCCTTGTGCCGCGCCACGACGACGCTCGTGAGTTTGGGCACAATGGCGCCACCACAAGGCCAGGCGGAACCACTCGACCACGACACGCGAGGAGCACCTACGGACCTGTTCTCGGCGGGG
>DASUZB010000289.1:0-30435 GCA_036377075.1 Actinomycetes bacterium
CGGCCGGCCCGGCCGGACCGGCTGCTCCGGGCTGGCGCCGCCCTGGCGCGCTGGGGGCTCACGCCGGCCAGCGCCTACGGCGTGGCGGCGGCCCGCTGGCCCGACCGGCTCGCGGTGGTCGACGACCGCGAGCGACTCGCCTACGCGGAGCTCGACCGCCGCAGCAACGCGGTGGCGCGCGGCCTGGCGGCCCTCGGCGTCCAGGACGGCGGCACCGTCGCGCTGCTCGCGCGCAACTCGGCGGCGTTCGTGGTCGCCGAGGTGGCCGCGGCCAAGGTGGGCGCCGACGTGGTCTACCTCAACACCGGCTTCGGCGAGCGCCAGCTCACGGCCGCGCTGGCCGGCTCGGGCGTGGCAATCTGCGACCAGGAGTTCCTGCCCGCCGTCCGCGCCGCCGCCCCGGACGTCCCGCGGGTGCTCGCCTGGCGCGGCGCGGGCAGGCGCCCGCGCGGCACGCCGACCCTCGACGAGCTCGCCGGCGGCGACGACAGCCCGCCGCCACCGCTGCTCCGCGAGGGCCGCCAGGTGATCCTGACCTCGGGCACCACCGGCGACCCGCGCGGCGCGCCGCACGGCGCCCCGGGGCCGCTGGCCGGGCTGTCGGTCCTGGTCTCGCTGCTGACCGCCGTGCCGCTGCCCGGCGGCGCCGCCGTGGTGCTGCCGGCGCCGGCGTTCCACGCCTGGGGCTACCTCAACCTGACGCTGGTGGCGCTGCTCGGCTCGACCGCCGTGCTGCCGCGCCGCTTCGACCCGGACGACACCTTGCGCCGGGTCGAGCGGCACCGCGCTCGCGGGCTGGTGCTCGTCCCGGCGATGCTGCACCGACTGCTGGAGGTCCCCGCCGGGCGCCACGACACCTCCTCGCTGGCGGTCGTCGCGGTCAGCGGTGCCGCCCTGCCGGTGGGCCTGGCGGCCCGCGCCGAGGAGCGCTTCGGCCCGGTCCTCTACGACCTGTACGGCACCACCGAGGCCGGCTACGTCAGCGTGGCCTCACCGGCCGACCGGCGCGCGGCGCCGGGCACGGTCGGGCGGCCGCTGCCGGGGGTACGGCTGCGGCTGCTGGGCGCCGACGGCCGCGAGGTACCGGCCGGGCAGCGCGGCCGCGTCTTCGCGCGCGGCGTGCTGACCTTCGCCGGCTACCAGGACGGCGACGACGAGCAGCAGGTCGACGGGCTGGTGGCGACCGGCGACGTCGGCAGGCTGGACGCCGAGGGCCGCCTGTTCGTCGAGGGCCGGACCGACGATTTGGTGGTCACCGGCGGCGAGAACGTCTTCCCCGCGGTGGTCGAGGCGGCGCTGGCCGAGCACCCCGCGGTCGCCGAGGTTGCCGTGGTCGGCGTCCCCGACGAGGCCTACGGCGCGCGGCTGGTCGCCCACGTCGTGCGCCGCGCCGAGGTCGGCGCCGAGGAGCTGCGTGCCCATGCCCGCGCGCGCCTGGCCACCTACCAGGTGCCACGCGGCGTCGTCTTCCACGACGCGCTGCCGCGCAACGAGACCGGCAAGGTGCTCAAGCGCCTGCTGGCCGGCGAGGCGGGCTGAGGCCCTTCGACCCGCCGCCGTCGGCGCGGCGGCAGGCCTCCTCGTACAGGGCGAGGAGCTGGTCGACGCCGTGCACGCTCAGGTGCGGGCGGCGGCGGGCGGGCAGGCGCGCGAACTCGTCCGCCCCGGCGACGCCGCTGGCCACCGCGACCGCCAGCGAGCCGCCGCGGTGCGCCATCGGCACCTCCAGCTCGGGGTCGTCGCCGACCACCGCCAGCTCGCGGAGGGCCGCGCCCAGCCTGCGCCCGGCGGTGCGCAGCGCCTGCAGCGACGGCTTGCCGACGACCTCGACGCGGCAGCCGGTCATGCTGCGGACCATCGCCGCGATCGCGCGGGAGGTGGTCATCACCTTCCCCTCCGCGGTGGCGAAGAACACCGACGACGAGCAGGTGTAGCAGGCGGCGCCGCCCCAGACCGCGTGGCAGGCCGCCTCCAGCGCGTCCATGGTGAACTCCCGGTACCAGCCGACCAGCACCGCGTCGACCTTGACCTGCCCGGCCGGCGGCAGCACCTCGAGGCCCGCGTCGGCGAGCGGGCCGGTGAGGCCGTCGGTGCCGAGCACCATCACGCGGGCCTGCCGCCGCCTGGTCAGCACGTCGAGCGCGCTCACCACCGGGGTCAGCACCTGCCCGGCGTCGAGCTCGAAGCCGCTGCGGCGCAGGGCGGCGGCGTACTGCCGTGGCGTCTGCGTGGTGCCGTTGGTGAAGACCACGTACGGCACCTGGCGCCGCGCCAGCAGGCGGGTCAGGGCGAGCGCGCCGGGCAGCGGCGCGAAGCCGCGGTTGCGCCGGTCGCCGAGCACCAGCGTGCCGTCGAGGTCGAGGACGAAGCCGCGCGCCGCGCCCAGCCGCTCGATCACGCGGGCGGGCACGGCGGCCAGCGGCTCCTCAGCCACGGTCGCCGCCCCTCGCCCCGCCGCGCAGGCTGATCCGCAGGCCGGGCTTCTCGACCACCAGCTCGGACACCCGCGGTCGGTCCCGCAGCCCGCGCAGCAGGCTCAGCAGCGGCTGCACCTCCGGGTCGTAGCGCCGCGCGGGAGGGCCGGCGGCCAGCATCGCGTCGACCTCCTCGGGCGGCATGACCGCGCGCAGCAGCAGCTCCTCGTCGCCGATCCCGCGCGGCAGGCGCGCGCGCAGCTCCGCCGGCGTCGGCGGGGGCGGCTCGTCCATCAGCTGCCGCGCGCGCGGCCGCGACAGGATCAGCTCCTCCACCGCCGGGTCGACCGGCCCTCCTGGCCGGCCGAACGCGCCGAGCAGGTAGCGGATCACCTGGTCGGGGACGTTGGCGTAGCGCTTGGCGCTGATCACGTTGGACAGCGCCTGGGAGCAGACGACCTGCGGGAACGGCGTTACCATGATCGGGTAGCCGAGCTCGGCGCGGACCCGGGCGACCTCGTCGATCACCGCGTCGAAGCGGTCCTCGAGGCCCAGCTCCGACAGCTGCCGCCTGACCGTGGTCAGCACTCCCCCGGCGACCTGGTGGCGCAGGAAGGCCGCGTCGTAGTCGCGCGGCGCGCCGGCCGGCCGCGACTCGGCCCTGGCGATGCCGGCGAAGTAGCCCGCCACGCGCGCCAGCAGCCGCTCGTCGACCGCCACCGTGTGGCCCAGCTCGCGCAGGTTGGCGGCGGTGCGCCGCGCGTCGGGCAGCGACGAGCCGTTGGCCAGCGGCCCGCACGCCACGTGCAGGACCTCCACCCCGAGCTCGGCGGCGGCGAGGTAGCTGCGCTGGGACAGGCCGACGTTGCAGTGGGAGTGCAGCTCGAGCGGCTTGCCGCCGAGCCGGGCACGGACCGCCGGGATCAGCGTGCGCGCCCGCTCGGGGGTGAGCAGGCCGGCCGGGTCCTTGAGGTAGAAGCGGTCGAGGTCGGGCGAGCCGGCCAGGCGCCCGGCCAGCGCCGCGTAGAAGGCGTCGTCGTGGACGGCGCTGACGGTGTAGGTCAGCGCCGCCACCGTCTCGGAGGCGCCCGCCCGCCGCAGCATCGCGGCCGAGCGCAGCATCGCGTCGGCGTCGTGGGTCGGGTCGAGCACGATGAAGCGGGAGATGCCGCAGGCGACCAGCCGGTCGTAGACGAGCTGCATGAACTCCGGGTGCGCCCGCTCCCAGGAGATGAAGCGCATGCCGGTGCCGATGAACTGCAGCGGGGTGTTGGGCATCGCCCGGTGCGCCAGGCGGATCCGCTCCCAGGGGTTCTCCCGGTGGGTGCGCACCGCCACCCCCATGTGGGTGCTCGAGGTGAAGTCGAGCGCGCGGAAGCCGACCCGGTCCAGCACCGGCGCGATCCCGAGGACCTGCGCGGTGGTGAGCCCGGTGGCGCCCCACAGGCTCTGGTTGCCGTCCCGGATCGAGACGTCGAGGAGGCCCACCTCAGCCATCCTCGCCGTCCAGGCGCCAGGAAGCGAGCCAGCGGGTCAGCGAGGCGGTGTCCACCGCGCCGGCCACGAACTCCGGCTGCCGCACCAGCATGGCGTGCAGCGGCAGGTCGGTGGCCACGCCGCCGACCTGGCAGTGGGCCAGCGCGCGGCGCAGCCGCCCGAGGGCGTCGGGGCGGTCGTCGCCGTGCACGACGAGCTTGGCCAGCAGGGAGTCGTAGTACGGCGGCACCACGGTGCCGGCCTGGACGTGCGTGTCGACCCGGATGCCCTCCCCCACCGGGAAGACCGCCGCGGTCACCGTGCCGGGGCTTGGCCGGAACCCGCGCGCCGGGTCCTCGGCGTTGACGCGGCACTCGATCGCGTGCCCGGCCGGCCGCAGCTCCTCCTGGGTGAGCCGCAGGGGCCGGCCCTCCGCCACGGCGACCTGCTCGGCGACCAGGTCGAGCCCGAGCACCGCCTCGGTCACGGGGTGCTCGACCTGGATGCGCGCGTTCATCTCCAGGAAGTAGAAGGCGTCGTCCTCGACCAGGAACTCCACCGTGCCGAGCCCGCGGTGGGAGAGGTGCCTGCCGAGCGCGACCGCGGCCCGCTGCACCTGCCCGCGCTGGCGCTCGCCCAGGCCGGGCGCCGGCGCCTCCTCGACCAGCTTCTGGTGGCGCCGCTGGATCGAGCAGTCACGGTCGCCGAGGTGGACCACGGTCTCCCCGTCCCCGAGCAGCTGCACCTCCACGTGCCGGCCCGACGCCACGAACCGCTCCAGGTACACGCGCGGGTCCCCGAAGGCGGCGGCCGCCGCGGCAGCCGAGCTCGTCATCGTCTCGGCGAGCCGGCCCGGCTCCTCGACCACCCGCAGCCCGCGGCCGCCGCCCCCGCCCACCGCCTTGACCATCACCGGCCAGCCGATATCCCCCGCCAGCCGCAACGCGGCCGCCGGCCCGTCGGCCTGCCCGCCCGGCAGCACCGGCAGGCCGGCGGCGACCGCGTGCGCCCGTGCCCGCAGCTTGTCGCCGACGGCGTCGAGCTGCGCCGCCGTCGGCCCGACGAACACCACCCCGGCGGCCTCGCACGCCGCCGCGAGCCGCGGGTTCTCGGCGAGGAACCCGTAGCCGGGGTGCAGCGCGTCGGCGCCGGCCGCGACCGCGGCGCCGACCACGGCGTCGACGTCGAGGTAGCTGGCCGCCGGCGCGGGCGGGCCGAGGCGCACCGTCCGGTCGGCCAGCCGTGCCGGCACCGAGTCGAGGTCGGCCTCGGAGGCCGCCAGCACCGTCTCGATCCCCAGCCGCTGGCAGGTGCGCAGCACCCGCACGGCGATCTCGCCCCGGTTGGCGACCAGCATGCGGCGCAGGATCATGGCCCGTCGGGCTCGATGCGCAGCAGCACCGCGTCCTTCTCGGCGAACTGCGCGTTCTCGAGGCAGACCTCGGCGACCGTGCCGCGCACCCCGGCGAGCACCGAGTTCATCAGCTTCATGGTCTCCACGATGCCGACAACGCTGTCCGCCTCGACCCGGGCGCCGGCCTCGACGAACGGCGCCGCGCCCGGGCTCGGGGCACGGTAGAAGGTCCCCGGCAGCGGCGCCCGCACGTCGTGCAGCCCGTCCACCCGCGCGGCCGCCGCGGGCGGCGCGGCGGGACCGGCCGGCGCCGGCGGCGCCGGGGTGACCGGGTTCGGCGCGGCGCGCACCTCGGCCTCCTGGGTCCACTCCCCGTCGGCCGCGCGGCGCAGCGTCAGGGTGAAGCGCTCGGTCTCCACCCGCAGCTCGTCGGCGCCGACCGCATCGAGGAGGCGCAGGATCTCCCGGACGTCCTCGGCCGACAGGTTCACCGCCGCGCCCCACCGCCCTTCTTCCCCGTCCCGGTGGACCCCAGCACCGCCACCACGTGGTCGAACGCGCGCGCCTTCGGCGTGGCGACCGGCTCCGCGGCGCGGCTCGACCAGACCGTCTCCGGCCGGCTCTGCAGCAGGAACAGGCCGCCGTCCGGCTCGGCGGCGATCGCCCACTCCACGTCCTGCGCGGACCCGTAGTGCTCCTCGACCCGGCGGGCCGCCCGCAGCAGCGCCCCGACCTCCTCGTCCGACAGGCACGGCCGGTCGCGCAGCGGCTCCGGCACCTCGGCGTCGGCCACGCCCCGCCCGGCCGGGTCGGGCCGGTGCTGGCGCCGCTTGCTCGCCACCGTCCGCTCGAGCAGCTCCCCGGTCACCTTGTTGGCCACGTAGGTGTCCGGCGTCACCAGCCCGCTGACCACCGCCGAGCCGAGCCCCCAGCTCGCCTCGATCGCGACCACCGAGCGGTCACCGGTCGTCGGGCTGCGCGTGAACATCACCCCGGAGCAGCGGGCGTCGACCATCCGCTGCACCACCACGGCCATCGCCATGGCCTCCTCCGGCAGCCCCCGGCGCCGCCGGTAGCTGACCGACTCCACGCTGTAGAGGCTCGCCCAGCAGGCACGAACCCGGTCGACGACCGCGTCCTCGCCACGGACCCACAGGTAGGTGTCCTGCAAGCCCGCGAAGCTCGCCTCCGCGCTGTCCTCGGCCGTCGCGCTCGACCGGACCGCGACCGGGACGGCGGCATCCCGCCGCGCCGCAACCGCGAGGGCGGCCCCGCCAGGGTCGCCCTCGCGGCCGAGCGCGTGGTACGCCGCCGCGATCTCGGCGGCCAGCTCGTCCGGCAGCGGCGCCGACCGGACCCGCTCACGGACCCCGGCGGTGACGGAGGCAACCGTGTCGTGGTCGTCCGGGTCCAGCCCGGCGACCTCGCGCACGATCGACCGGTCCGGGTCGAGCGCGGCCACCGCCCGCTCGAACGCGGCCGTCGTCACCACGAACCCCGGCGGGACCCGGACGCCGGCGGCGACCAGCTCGCCGAGGCTCGCCCCCTTGCCGCCGACCTCCGGTCGGTCCTCGCCTGCGAGCCCGACGAGGGAGCGCACCAGCGCAGCCACCGGCCCGGTCACTCCAGGATGCGGACGACGCCACGGTCGCCGTCGACCCGCAGGCGCTGGCCGGTCTTGATCCGGCTGGTCGCCTGCCCCGTGCCGACCACCGCAGGCATGCCGTACTCCCGCGCCACGATCGCCGCGTGCGACATGGTGCCGCCGATGTCCGAGACCGCCGCCCTGATCTTGCCGAAGACCGGCCCCCAGCTCGGCGCCGTCACCGGGCAGACCAGGATCTCACCGTCGCGGATCTGGCCGATCTCGTTGACGTCCCGCAGCACCCTGGCGACGCCCTCGACCACGCCGGGCGAGGCCGCGTAGCCGTGGATCTCCCTGCCGTCGGCGTCCGACGCGCTCGACCAGGCCTCGAGCGTCTGCGCGGTCACGCCCCACAGCATCTTCACCGCCGGGTCGTTGAGCGCCTCGGGCACCGGGCCCAGCGCCGGCGGCGGCGCCCAGTCCCGCAACGCCGCCAGCAGCCGCTTGCGCTCGGCCACGATCGGCTGGAAGTGGGCGCCGCCGAGCGGCCGCCCGCCCGACGCCCACGCCAGCATCACGTCCGCCAGCGCCTGGTCGACCTCGTCGTGGTGGAGCTGGAACACGTCCTCGGCGTCGGCGAGCACGCCCTGCCGCCGCAGCAGCTCCCCGAAGCCCCGGATCTTCTGGAAGAACCGGGTGGTGAACCAGTGCTCGCAGTAGAACTTGTGGTCCTCCACGTAGGGGAACACCACCCGGCACAGCCCCAGCATCTGGTCGAACGCCGCCCGCTCCCCGTCGCTGCCAAGCAGCCCGCGGTACTCCGCCACGATGCGCTCCCGCTCCTGCCTGAGCTGCTCGGTCGGCCGCTGCAGCGAGTCCCCGCCGCGGACCAGCCCGACGTACCGCGGCAGCGCCGCGAACGGCACCGTCAGGTCGTCCGCCCAGCTCCGGTGGTGGTGGTAGAAGCCGTCCCCGGTGGAGACGTTGAACCACGGGTCGCGCGCCTGCTCGAACGCGGCCAGCCAGCGCTCGCCCGCCTCGCCACGGTCGCGCATCGCCCGCAGGACGGACCCGGGGTCGCACCCCTCCACGAACAGGTCGTCCACCCCGGACTCGACCGCGAGCCGGGCCAGGCGCTTCAGCTCCTCGTCCGGCCGGTACATGATCACGTCGATCCCGGCGACCATGCGGGCGACCATCTGGTCGGGGATCTCCGGGAACGCCTGCTTGCAGAACTCGAAGAAGACCACGTAGGCGCCGTAGCCGAGCATCAGGAACTCGGTGTGGTGGTGCCACATCTTCGAGTACAGGTCGATGCAGCGGTGGTAGTTCTCGCGCACGTAGTGGTTCTGCGCGACGCCGGTCGACCCGGTGACCACCTCGCTGTCCTCGAACTCGGGCAGCTCCGGCACGGTGATCGCCTCGATCTCCTGGATCAGGCCCGCCATCCGCGCCTTCCAGCCCTCGTACAGCCGGTCCCAGTTCTCGTAGTAGTACCCCGCCCGCTCCTGGAACAGCGCCAGCCGCCGCTCGATCTCCGCCGGGTCGGTGACCGGGATGGCGGTGATGTAGACGCGCCCGTTGAGGATGCGGTGCTCGATGCCGAGCGTGGTCGGCAGCACGAACACCCGCGTGGTGTTGGCCCCGATCGCCGTGTACGGCACCTCGGCGGTGATCACGTCGAACGCCGGCATCGGCTCCGGGAAGTGCATCGAGTTGTAGAACCAGAAGCGCTCATCATCTTCCGGCTGGAACCGGGTGAAGTACGGGTACATCGACCGCCAGCCCTCGGCCCCGGGCGCGTCGGGGATCTCTGACGGAAGCGGGAAGCTCTTGGTCGGCCCGGTCCCCTCCATGGCGCCTCCTCGGGCGAGCGGCTCGCGGGCCGGCCAGCGGTGCCCAGCCCGAGCGAGTCGTCTGCTATGTCCGCAGGTCGTGGCCGTGCGGGTCATGCAGGACTATCCGCCAGGTCACCATGGCCGACAAGCGCCAGGTGAACTGTCCAGACAGGTTGGTGCGGGGCGCGTCAGCCGGTTTCGGCTGGCCCGGGTGCTCCTGGAGGACGGCTGGCCGGTCGAGCCGCCCCCACCACAGTCCGCGGCGCCTCCCGGCGCCGAGCGTGACGGGCGGCGCCGCTCCGCGAGTCTACCTGGTCGCTGGGATGCCTTGGGTTGGTGGCGGGCGGTGGCCGTGGGCGCCTACGGTGGGGTGGCAGAGGTTCACGTTTCGCTTCGCACCCCGCAGGTCGAGCTTGTCCCCTTGCCGCCGGCGCCAGGTCGCGCCGGCGTGGTCGATACCTCCAAGACGATGGAGGGAGGGACAAGATTCATGACTGTTGGAACCGTGAAGTGGTTCAACGCCGACAAGGGCTACGGCTTCATCGCCCCAGAGTCCGGCGAGGACGTCTTCGTGCATTTCAGCGCGATCCAGTCGACCGGCTACCGCTCGCTTGACGAGGGGCAGGTGGTCGAGTTCGACGTGACGTCGGGGCCGAAGGGCCCCCAGGCCGCCAACGTGCGGCTGCCTGAAGGCCAGTAGCACCTACACGAGCCCGCCCGGCGTCCGCCGGGCGGGCTCGTGTGCGGGTTGGCGCATGGTCCGCGGCCAGCATCTCCGGGCCCTGCTTCCGTCGCCAGGGTCGGAGGACCTGGGGTGGCTGGGCCACGGCTTGCCTTCGCCAAGTATCTTGACCCCGTTTACGGTGGACCGACGCGGAGGAGCCTGCCATGGACGCTGCTGACCAGCTGCACGTGGTGGTCGGCGCGACCGGCGGCGCGGGGGGCGCCATCGTCACGGAGCTGGCCGGCCGCGGCCATCGGGTCCGGGCGGTCAGTCGCAAGCCGGCAGCAGACCTGCCCGAGGGGGTGGAGCCGCTGACCGCCGACGCCGCCGACCCGGCCCAGGCCCGCAAGGCCTGCCAGGGCGCCACGGTCGTCTACCACTGCGCGGAGCCGCCGTACCAGCGTTGGGCGGCGGAGTTCCCCCCGCTGACCGCGAGCATCGCCGAAGCGGCCGCCCGCGCCGGGGCCAGGCTCGTGTACGCGGACAACCTCTACGCCTACGGGCCGGTGGACGGGCCGATCACCGAGGACCTGCCCGCGCTCGCGGCCACCAGGAAGGGCCGGGTGCGCACGCTCATGGCCGAGCGGCTGCTCGCCGCCCACCGCAAGGGGACGCTCCGGGTGGCCATCGGACGCTCCTCGGACTACTACGGACCGGGCGGGGCCAACAGCGTCGTCGGAGACGTCCTGTTCGGCGCGGCCGTCCTGGGCAGGCGAGCCCGCTGGCTGGGCCGCGTGGACGTGCCGCACAGCCTGAACTACCTGCCCGACGTGGCCAGGGCGCTGGTCACCCTCGGGTCGCGCTCCGAGGCGCTGGGCGAGGTGTGGCACCTGCCGGCCGCCCAACCCCTGACCGGCCGAGCGTTCGTCGGGCTCGTCGCCGCCGCGCTCGGCCGGCCCGTCAAGGTCACGGCGACCTCCCGCCTGGCGCTGCGGGTGGCTGGCGTCCTCGACCCTCGGGCCCGGGAGAGCGCCGAGATGCTGTACCAGTGGGAGCGCCCCTTCGTCCTCGACGCCTCGAAGTTCCAGCGCGCCTTCGGCCCCTTGGAGCCCACGCCGCACCGCCGGGCGGTTGCCGCGACGGTCGCCTGGTTCCAGGGGCGAGCGGGCCGCACCCATCGCTGAAGTGGTGGCAAGGCGACGAGGAGGGGCCGCGGGCGGCCCCTCCTCGCGCTGTCGGGTCCTGCGGGCGGTCAGGGTGTGGGGTCGGGGAACGAGCCCCCGAAGATGTCGCTGTTGCCGAAGGTGGCCGGGCAGTCGTTCTGCGGCTCGGGTGGGCGATGGGCTGCCCGCCTGCACCGAGGTCCGCCAGGCGTCGATGGCCGGGCAGGTCCTCAGTGGCCGATGTCGCGGTCCCCGGCCGCGACGAGCCCGCTCTCGTACGCGAAGACGACGACCTGGGTGCGGCCGCGCAGGCCGAGCTTGGTGAGGATGCTCGACACGTGCGACTTCACGGTCGCCGGTCCGATGAAGAGCTTCTCGGCGATCTCCGCGTTGCTGGACCCCCGGGCGACGGCGGCCACCACCTCGCGCTCCCGGTCGGTCAGGCGCTCGAGGCGGCGTGACACGGCGGCGTCGACGGTCAGGCGCTCGGCGAATTGGCCGATGAGGCGCCGGGTGATCGACGGCGCCAGCAGCGCCCCGCCGTCGGCCACCGTGCGCACGGCGGTGGCGAGCTGGTCGGGAGGGATGTCCTTGAGCACGAAGCCGCTGGCACCGGCGCGCAATGCCTTGTAGACGTACTCGTCCGGGTCGAAGGTGGTCAGGATCAGCACCCGGACGTTCCAGTCGGCCTCGGCCAGGATCCGGGAGGTCGCCTCCAGGCCGTCCATGTCGGGCATCCGGATGTCCATGAGGATCACGTCGGGACGGTGCTGGCGTGCCGCCTCGATCGCCTCGAGCCCGGTCCCGGCCTCGGCGACGACCTCGATGTCGTCGTGGATCCCCAGGACCATGGCGAAGCCCCCGCGGACCAGCGCCTGGTCGTCGACGACGGCGACACGGATGCTCACGCCGGCTCGCCTCCGGTGGGCAGGTGGGCGACGACCCGGAACCCGCCGCCCGGGCGCGGCCGAGCTTCGAGGGTCCCGCCCAACAGTAGCGCCCGCTCCCGCATCCCGACGATGCCGTGACCCCTCGCCTGGCCCTGGGCGGCGCCCGACCCGGGCAGGGTGGTGGCGCCGTGACCGTCGTCGAGCACCTCGATGACGATCCCGTTCCTGTCGGTGCCGAGCCGCACCTCGGTGTGGGTGCCGGGACCGGCGTGCTTGAGCACGTTGGTGAGCGCCTCCTGGACGATGCGGTACGCGAACAGGTCCACGCGGGCCGGAAGCTCGGCCGGCACCCCGTTCGTCGCCAGCGAGACGTCCACACCCGCCCCGCGGATCTGCTCGACGAGCCTGGAGAGGTCCGCGAGGCCGGGCTGGGGGCCGAGTCCGTCGAGGTCGACCTCTGGTCGGAGGACCCCGAGCAGGTGGCGCAGCTCGTCCAGCGCCTGGCGTCCCGCCTCCTCCACCGCTTCCATCGCCCGCAGGGCGCCCTCGGGGTCCTGGGCGGCCACGGTCTTGGCCGCGCCCGCCTGGACCGTCATCAGGCTCACCCGATGGGCGACCACGTCGTGCAGCTCGCGAGCGATGCGGGTTCGCTCCTCGGTCACGATCCGGCGGGCTTCGGCGGCCTGTTCCCGCACCAGCAGGGCGGCGCGCTCCGTGCGCAGCCGCAGACGGCGTCCGACGTACCACGCCACGAACATGACGACGGCGCCGAAGACGGCCTCCCCCCACGTGTCTGGACCCGTAAGGCCGTCGAGGCTGACCACGGCGATGGCCGCGGCGACGCCCACGTGGGCCGGCCGGTCCCCGGTGGCGTGCCGCCCCACGCTGTACAGGGCGAGGATCGCCACCCCACCGAGGTCCGTGTAGCCGCTTCCGAGCAGCAAGGCCCAGGCGCTGAGCACCACGGCCAGCACGACCAGGGGCACGCGCCTGCGCCAGTACAGCGCCGCGCAGGCCACGGCGAAGGCCAGCAGGGCAGCGACCGGGACGTCGCCGATGGGGCGGACGACGACCGAATCGCCGGGTCCGTCGGTCAGGAACACCGTCCCGAGGAAGACCGCGATCGCGAGGAGGGCGTCCGCGGTGCGGGGCCAGCGGGCGAAGGGGCCCCGGAACCTCGTCGGGGCGTTCCCGAGCGGCGTCCGGGAGGACAGCGCCGTGCGGTTCACCATCGCTCCAGGTGAGACGTGCGGTGGCCCGTGGCGGCTCGTCAGCGGGCACCGACCAACGATAGGCCAGGCCGGAGGCGCGGTCATCCGCCTGCGGGCGGAGGCGGGTCTCCGCCGCGCGGGGGGAGTCCACGCGCCGACGGCGGCGCGCGACCCGCCTCGCGAGGGACGGCCAACCCGTCCACCGGCGGGCGACCGCGCCGCTCCCGGCACGCACGCTGCTTCCACGGCGCCACCGCCGGCGCACCCGCCGCCCGGAACCGGGCCACCCAAGGAGCACCGTCATGCATCGCACCATCCGCCGGGTTGGCGACGCCAGCGCCCGCAGGCCGTGGGTCACGATCGGGGCGTGGGTGGTCGCCGCCGCCATCGTCATCGGGCTGGCAGGCAGCGCCGGTGGCGCGTTCGCCGACGATTTCGTCGCTCCCGGCAGCCAGAGCGAGGAGGCGATGAAGCTCCTCCAGGAGCGCTTCCCCGCAGCGGCCGGCGGCAGCGCCATGGCGGTGTTCGCCGCGCCGAAGGGCGAGCGACTCGAGCGCCGCCGGCGCGCCATCGACGCCGCGGTCGCCCGGATCTCCGGCGTGGAGCACGTGGCCAGGGTGGTCGATCCGTTCACCGCCGGCACGGTGTCGTCCGACGGGCGCATCGGCTTCGCCGAGGTCGCCTTCGACCTGCCGTCGACCGAGCTCGGCCCGGAGCCGCTCACCGCGATCGCCGACGCGATGGAGCCCGCACGCCAGGCCGGCGTCGAGGCGGAGCTCGGCGGCGACGCGGCGTTCATCAACGCCAAGACGGAGACGTCGGGTACGGAGGTGGCCGGGCTGCTGGCCGCGCTGGTCGTGCTGGTCGTCGCGTTCGGGACGATCGTGGCCGCACTGGTCCCGATCGCCCTCGCCCTGGCGGCGGTCGCAACCGGCCTGGGCGGCATCACGCTGCTGGCCAACGCGATGGACGTCTCCAGCGCCGCGCCGACCATCGGCGCGATGATCGGGCTGGGGGTCGGCATCGACTACGCCCTGTTCATCGTGGCCCGCTACCGCGAGCACCGTGCAGCCGGTCAGGACGGCCCCACCGCGCTGTCGAACGCCATGGGATCGGCGGCCGCGGCCGTGCTGCTCGCCGGCGGCACCGTGGTCGTGGCGATGGCCGCGCTCGTGCTGACCGGTCTTGGCTTCCTGGCCTCGATCGGGCTCAGCGCCTCGCTGGTCGTGCTCTTCGCCGTGGCGAGCGCGCTCACGCTGCTGCCGGCACTGCTGTCGCTGCTCGGCAACCGCATCGACGCGGGACGGCTCGTGGGTCGCAAGCGCCCCGCCAGGCAGGTCGAGGACACGACCTGGTGGCGTTTCGCCCATCACGTGTCGCGCCGGCCGTGGCCGTACCTGATCGTCGCGTCGGCGGTGCTGCTCGCGCTGGCCGCTCCGGCGCTGCGGATGAAGACGGGCTTCCCGGATGCCGGCGACGACGCCACCAGCACCACCCACCGTCGTGCCTACGACCTGCTGGCCGAGGGCTTCGGCCCGGGCTTCAACGCCCCGCTCCTGGTCGTCGCCGACCTGCGCAGCCCGGGCGTGGACGCCCGGGCCGTCCCCGCCCTGGCCGAGCGCATCGCCGCGGACCCCGGCATCGCCATGGTTGGCGAGCCGCGGACCTCCCCGGCCGGGGACACGGTCGTGCTGCCCACGATCCCCACCACCGCACCGGCGGACGCCGAGACGTCCGCGACCCTCCAGCGCGTCCGCGACCTCGTCCCCGCCAACGTCGCCGTGTCGGGACTGACCGCCATGACCGACGACCTCACCAAGCAGCTCGCCGACACCCTGCCGATCTTCGTCGCCGCCATCCTGGCCGCGTCGTTCCTGCTGCTGATGGTCGTGTTCCGCTCCATCGCGGTGCCGCTGAAGGCCGCCGTGATGAACCTGCTGTCGATCGGCGGGGCGTACGGCGTCGTGGTGGCCGTGTTCCAGTGGGGGTGGCTCAAGGACCTGTTCAACCTCGACCGCACCTTCGTGATCGCCTCCCCGATGCCGACGATCTTCTTCGCGGTGCTCTTCGGCCTGTCCATGGACTACGAGGTGTTCCTGCTCTCGCGGATCCGCGAGGCGTACGACGCCACGGGCGACAACGCCGGGTCGGTGGCGCGCGGCATGGCGGGCACGGGTCGCGTGATCACCTCCGCCGGGCTGATCATGACGGTGGTGTTCCTCAGCTTCGTCGCCGACCCGTCGCCGCTCGTCAGGATGCTGGGCCTGGGCCTGTCGACCGCGATCGTGCTCGACGCGACGATCGTCCGGATGGTGGTGGTGCCCGCGACCATGGCGCTGCTGGGCCGCGCGAACTGGTGGCTGCCGCGTTGGCTCGACCGTCGCCTGCCCCACGTGGGCACGGAGGTCGCTGACGTCCCATGGCAGGCCGAACCGGTGCTCACCGGCGCGTCCGGGCGCGGCTGATGCGGTGCGCGGGGCCGCTGGAGCCGGCTCGCCGCCCGGGAGCAGCGCGAACTAGACTGACCTGTCGGACCGGGCGCACGCGGTCGCCCAGGCAACCCGGCAGGGCTTCATCTGACCTGAAGCGACGAGGAGCTCGCGATGCGGGCGCTAGGAGTGCTCATGGGCCCGGTTCGTCGCGTGCGAAGCGAACTCAGGGACCTGTTTCGCGCCCAAGAGAGCCACGCGGAACTGGGCGGGAGGCTGCTGGCGGTCCTCCTGCTGAGCGCCGCCTTCGACCTCGCCGTCACGTTCATCGTCAACGCAATGGACGAGAAGCAGCTGCACTCCCTCTGGCTTGCGTTCGTCTGGACCACGTCACAGCTTCTCACCGGCGGGTCGTCGCTGGGCGTGGAGTCGAGGCTCGGTCATCTCTGGGAGATCGTCGTGCAGCTCTGGGGCATCACCTTCGTCGCCGCGCTGGCTGGCTCGTTCGCGGCCTTCTTCCACCGGAGGTCCACGGAGCGGCAAGCGGCCAGCAGCTCGAAGTCCTGATTCGTCAGGTGCCTTCGGGGTCCCGGTGAACGGTGCGCCTGGGCTCGTACCAGGTCTTGCCGGCGGGGTTGCCTTCGAGGTTCCAGCTCCAGGAGGTGGTCGGGACGATCCGGAGGTAGAGGCCGGGGCCGACCAGGCCGTCGCGCTGGAACGGACCTTCGGCACGGCCGTAGACCCGGATGCAGCGCGCGACGAACGGGTCGAGGGACACCAGGTCGTCGAAGACCAGGGCGACCTTGTGGTTGCCGGCGCGCACGTTACGGAACTTGCGGGTGTTGGCGACGTCCGGGCCGGTGCCGCCGACCCAGAAGTAGCTTCCGTCGAACTCGAACGCGAGCGGGACCACGTCGGGCTGCCCGTCGGCGGAAAGGGTCGCGACGCGGGCGATCGGCTGCGACCGGAGGTAGGCGATCTCTTCGTCGGTGAACGACACGCCAGGCAGCTCCTTCCCTGGGTCGTAGCGGGTTCTCATCCCTACACGAACGCCATCGGCCCAGATCGACACCTGCTGGTGGCGGCGCATCGCGTCCGCCGAGACGACCCGATCGCGAGCGGCTGACCTACTCGGCGCCCAATGCTTCGGGCGAGCGCGGCATCATGAGCAGGCTGAGCGCGAGCCCGCTCAGGCTGGCGAAGAGGATGGACCCGGTCCACAGCTCGGCGGGCCAGGCTGGTGATGCAGGAGGTAGGTCGGATCATCGAACGGGGCTACCAACTGGGCGCCCCGTCGACCGGGCGGCGTGGCTTCTACGAGCGGTTCGGCTGGGAGCGCTGGCGAGGACCGACGTTCGTCGCCTCCCCGACCAGCCTGGTCCGCACCCCCGAGGACGACGACAGCGTGATGGTGCTGCGCACGCCGGCGACCACCGACCTCGATCTCGCCGCCCCGTTGACCTGCGACTGGCGACCGGGGGACGTCTGGTGAGGTCGCGCCCTCGCCACTCAGCCGGTGGGTGGTCGGGGCCGGCGTGCCGGGCTCCCGTGCTTGCCAGGCTGCGGGTCCCTGGCGAGGGCGTGGGGGAAGGCCTCCTCGAAGGCACGGAGGGTCTCCGGGCCGAGCCACGGGCCGGCGCGGTGCAGCGCCCCGACGTCGGCCAGCGCGAGGTGCTCCACGAACGCCACGCCGGCAAGGTTCCGGACCGGATCGATCGCGGGCGGCTCGGCGTCGGTGGTCATGAGCACCTCGACCGCGTCGAGGAACGCGCGCAGCTCATCCCGTGCGGCGGGCGCGCGGGCCCGGGCGCCGAACCAGCGCATGAAGTCCGATTCGAACAGCACGTAGGGCAGCAGCTCGCCGTACTCGGCAAGGTGCGCGTCCAGCAGCGGCCGCAGCGCCGGCACCCGCTCGACGAGGTGGCCGATCGCCTCCGCCTCGGAGGTCGGACGACGCGACCCGGTCTCCCGACGCCCGCGCTCGTGCCTGCGCCTGGCCATCGCCGCACGCTACAACGGTCTGGGGCCACCCGCAGCCGGCGCGCCCGTAGGCCAGCGTGGAACCTGCGGCGGACTTGCGCGGTACTCCACGTGGATGGGGGATGCACGGGTCGTCCGGAGGAGGGCGGATGAGGGCGCGCTGGTGGCGGTTGCTCGCGATCCCGATGGGCGCATTGCTCCTGGTCGCCGGCTGCTCGGGAGGCGAGGCGCGCAGGGCGCCGCGAGCGGCGGCGCCGACCCTGGCGCCGGGGAGCCCGCCAGCGAGGACCGGCGGCCCGCTGCTCGGGGCGACCTGGAGCGACAACCCGACGGCGCTGAAGCTGGGAAGGCTCGACCCGCGCTCGCTCGCGCCGCTGCCCGGACCGGGCCTGAAGCTGGACGGGAACTGGACGGTCGCGGCGGTCGCGCCGGACCGCTCCACCGCCGTGCTCGCCGACCAGGAGTCCGGGCGGCTGGTCCTGGTCGACCTCGACAGGATGCGCCAGGTCGGCACGCTCGACGTCCCGGCGGGAGGGTGGCCTGCCGGGTCGCGCTGGGTCGGACCGTCGCGGGTCCTGCTCGCGTGGGCCGGCGTGAACGGGGGCGCCACCAACGACGTGCTGCTGCTCGACGCGGCCGCCGGCCGCTTCCGGCTGCTCCGCCAGCAGCGCGTCGACGGCGCGGTGCTGACGGCGGCGCGCTCGGCGGGCGGGATGGTGCTGCTGGTCGCGCCGGTCGGCTCGATCGGGCCGGCTCGGGTCGTGGTGGTGGACGGCGACGCCAGGATCCGGACGGTGACGCTGTCGGGGCTCGCCGCCGGCAACGAGCAGGTGGACTCGGGCGGGTCGGACCCCAGGGCGCGGCAGGCCCTGGCGGGGCTCGCCGTCGACCCGGTCGGCGCGCGGGCCTTCGTGGTCGCCGCGAGCACCCCGGTGGCCGAGGTCGACCTCGGCAGCCTCCGGGTGGGCTACCACCGGCTCGGGCGGCCCGGGTCGTTGCTGCAGCGGCTGGCCCGCTGGCTGGTGCCCCCGGCGGAGGCGAAGGAGGTCAGCGGACCGGCGCGGAGCGCGGTCTGGCTCGGCGACGGCCTGCTCGGCGTGACCGGCAGCGACGCGTCGTTCGGCGGCGGCAACTCCTACCGCGAACGCCCGTCAGGGCTCCAGCTGATCGACACGAGCAGCTGGACGGAGCGGATGGTCGAGCCGCACGCGACCAGCGCCACGTTCGCGGCGGGCAGGCTGCTCACCTACGGCGTCAGCTTCGGCGAGCGCAACCAGGGCTACGGCCTGACCGTCTTCGGGCCGGGCAACCGGCAGCCGGTCCACCTCCTCGGCGCACGCCAGGTGGTCTGGGTCGTCGCGGCCGGGAGCCTCGCCTACGTCCAGCTGAGCGACGACCAGGGATCGGGCGGCTACGCGGTGGTGGACCTGCGCGCGGACCGGGTGCTGCGCGAGGCCCCAGGGGACATGCCGCAGCTGCTCGTCCCGGACCAGCCGTAGCGGCCGGGGCTACCTCCCGTGGTCGACCATCGCGAGGCCGCGGACGAACCTCCAGCGTTCCTGCCGGGTCAGGCAGGAGGACCCGCCGCAGGGGTCGTGGAAGTACACGATCACGTACTCGTGGCGGTCGCTGACGATGTAGGCGTCGGTGCCCGCGGTGACCATGTCCTGGTAGGGGAAGACCTTCAGCCCGTTCGGCATGGTGAGGCCCTTGACGGGGTGGTCGAGCGGGTCGGTCGAGCGGCCGTCGTCGAGCTGGCTGTGGAACACCTCGATCTCCGGCCCCGTGCTGCCGGCCGCCTGCAGGTAGTAGTCGGTCAGCCGGGGGAGGACCTGGCTGTGGGGCATCCGCCAGTTGAAGCGGGCGGGCAGCCAGGTCGGGAACGCCAGCGGGTGGGCGCTGCGGCGCCGGAGGTCCCGGACCTTGCCGCTGTCGAACAGTGGCGGGAAGGCGCTCGCGGCAACCCGGGGAAATGGTGGCCCTGGCGGGATCGGGTAGCTCTTGGTGCCCAGGATGGTTCCCGGCGGGCGTACGGGCCGGGACTTCGGTCCGGTGGTGGGCGCCGGGCCGGCGGGTACCTCCCGGCGCTCGCCGGCGGGACCCAGCAGCAGGGCGCCGGCAAGCAGGACCAGCACCAGCACGGCGGCCACGGCGAGCTGGAGCGGCAGCGCGCGGCGCTGCCGGCGCAGCACCCGGTCGAGGGCCGCGACCGTCCCGGCCTCGGCGGTGGCCTCGTCCAGCGCCCTGACCGCCTGCCGTGCGCGGCCGTCGAGGGTCATCGGTCCACCTCCAGGTCGAGCCGCACGGCCAGGGTCCGCCTGCCGGCGTGCAGGGCCGACTTGACCGTCCCCTCGGCAAGGCCCAGCACCACGGCGACCTCCGCCACCGGCCGGTCCTCCAGGTAGTGCAGGGCGATCACCTGCGCCTGGCGCCTCGGCAGGGCCCGCACCGCTGCCCAGAAGGCGGCGTCGGGCGCGGGCAGGTCGGCTACCTCGGTCGGCCGCTGCGCCGCCAGGCGGGTCAGCGCCCTGGCCTCGTTGCGCAGCCGCCGCCAGCGGGAGACGGCAAGGTTGGCCGCGACCCGCCGCACCCACGCGCCGGCGTCGGCGTAGCCGGCCACCCGCGGCCAGTGCCGCAGCGCCGCCAGGAACGCGTCCTGGGCGATGTCCTCGGCGGCCGCCGGCTCACCGGTCAGGGCGTAGGCGAGCCGCAGCACCGCGCGGTACTCGCTGCCGAAGAAGCGCGCGAAGTCGTGGCGCACCGCCGGCGCGCCCGTCCTGAGGTCGGCCATGCCTATAACACGCCCGGCACCGCCGCCAGGTTGGGTTCGGTGAGTCGTCCGACGCCTTGCGGATGTGGCGGCCGGTGCGGACGTCACGGGTGAGGAAGCGGCGCGTCCGCGGGTCCCAGAGCCGCTCGCAGATGCCCCGGCGCGGCTTGCTCCACTAGATGACCTCGGGAGCAGGGTCGACCACGGCCTTGACCTCGACGTTGCCGCGGACGGCGTTCGAGTAGGGGCAGACCTGGTGCGCCTTCGCGACGACCTGCTCGGCCTGCTCCTGGTCGAGCTCTGGCAGGCGGGCGTGGAGCTCGACGCTCAGCCCGTACCCGCCCGAACCGTCCGGCCCGATGCCGACGCGGGCGGTGACCGAGGCCCCGTTGGCCGACAGCCTCATGCGGCGCGCGGCCAGGCGCATCGCGTTCTCGAAGCAGGCGGCGTAGCCGGCCGCGAAGAGCTGCTCCGGGTTGGTCGCCGGCCCCCCTGGCCCGCCCAGCTCCTTGGGGATGGCGAGGTCCAGCACCAGCGAGCCGTCGGAGGACCGCACGCGGCCCTCCCGCCCCCCTGACGCGGTCGCCTCCGCGGTGTAGAGCACCTTCATCGGACCTCCCTGGAAGTCGCGGCGTAGCGCCGCCAACCTACGCGCAGCGCCCATACGCGTAGGGATCATGACATTCCGGCCCGCCGCCTGTCGGCGAGACCAAACCCCTTGCTTGGCTCGAAACGGCTGCGATACTGCTTGCCATGGCCGACCCGCAGCCCTCCTCGCCCACCCCGGCCGTCTCGGCGGGAGAGTTCGGGGCCGCCTTCAAGGGCTTCCTCGAACGGACCGTGGCGACGGCGCCCACCACCGAGCCGGTGTTCGCCGCCCGCCTCCGGGAGCACTTCGGCACCGATCCGGCGGCCCTGCCGATCATCGCCGAGCAGTTCGTGCCGTCCGAGCACCCCAACATGCAAGCGGCGCTGGACGCGTGGCTGCAATCCGGTGGGCGGTCGTTCGAGGCCATCGGCGTCACCTCCGAGTACAAGCGCTTCAACGGGCTCGGCCTGGCCGACGTCCTCACCTCGGGCAGGACGGGCCTGGTCGGCGGGTCCGGCCCGGCCGTCGGCCCGGTCGAGTACGTCAACGTCACCCTCGACGGCGGCCGGGTGATGACCTGCCTGCAGTTCGGGCTGCTCCTGGTCCACGACGGGGGGCAGCCCCTCGCCGTGCTGGTCTCCGGACCGATCCAGCGGGGCGTCCGCGAAACGGGTCAGCTGGAGGTGATGGCACCCGACCGCGACCAGGCCCTCGGCTTCCTCGCCGACCTCCGCGCGGGCATGCAGCAGCGCAACGTCTACCGCGGGCACGTGGTCTCGCTCGCGCAGGAGCACTACGGGGCGACCCGGGTCAAGTTCCACGCGCTGCCGGCGATCGTGCGGGAGGACATCGTGCTCGCCGACGGCGTGCTTGAACGGGTCGAGCGCCACACCGTCGGCTTCGCCGCCCACCGCGACCGGCTGCTGGCGGCCGGCCGGCACCTGCGCCGCGGCCTGCTGCTCCACGGCCAACCTGGCACCGGCAAGACGCTCACCGCGATGTACCTGGCCGGCCGGATGCGCGACCGCACGGTGGTGCTGCTGACCGGCCGCCAGGTCGGGCTGATCCCGCGGGCGTGCGCGATGGCGCGGCGCCTGCAGCCGTCGATGGTCATCCTCGAGGACGTCGACCTGATCGCCGAGGAACGCGACCGCCAGCAGCTCGGCTGTACCCCGCTGCTGTTCGAGCTCGCCGGCTGACCGCTCCTCCGGGCGCGGTGGCGGCACGTCCCCGCCGTCTCACCTGGCTCTCACGTTCGACCGTGTTGGGTATGCCCGCACCGCCAGGGCGGAATGCGAGCCGACCTTGGCGCACCTGCCAACTGGTGCCCAGACCCCGCTCCCCGGCCGATGCCGTGACCGGGCCTGGCCGTCGCGGTGCCAGGCGGTCCTATCCGGGACGGCGGCGGCTGGCCCGTCCCGGCCTGGTCCGCAGCTCGCGGGCCAGCCGGCGCCTGGCGGCCTCCTGGTGGAGCTCGGGGATTCGCATGGCGAACCACCGGGCCAACAGCGGGTGCATCTCGTCCTCCTCGGGCGGCACGATGCCGTTCCCTCTGCGACCAGCATGCGGCTAAGGACCCACCCAGCGCATGGGGAGGACGAGGTATTCGTCGCCCAGGTCAGCCTCCTTATCGGCCGCCGGAGACGTGCGCCGGTAGGTCGGTGGGCGCCTGGGGGCTGCCGTCATCGACCCATGGCCGGCGGCCGGCACGGGGCGGCGGCGGGTTGTGGAACGCCCGCTTTGGCGTACTAGGATCCATCCGCCCGGAACGCGCCGTGCAGGAGAGGGGTTGGGCTCGTTGGAGTGGACCGGCAGGCCGGCCGAGGTCGCCTTCACGCTCCGCTGGACCTTCGACCGCGGCGAGCTGCAGGAGGCGGTGGGCGCCCAGGGCTCGTTCAAGCGCAGGCTCCTTCGGATCCGCGTGCTGTTCCTGGTGACGCTGGTGCTCGCCGCCCTCTCCTTCGCGCTCCATCCGACCGTTGCCGGCTTCGAAGCGATGGCGGGCGTGCTGCTGGCGATGCTGCTCATCCAGGCGCTGCCGTGGATCTCGGTGCGGCAGCAGTGGCGCGCCAACCCGAGGCTGCAGAGCGAGATCGAGGCCACCGTGACCAACCTGGGCGTGCGCGTCCGCGTCCCGGGCAGCACCACCGAGCACTCCTGGGACGCGTTCCAGAAGGTGGCCGAGACCGACCGGGTGTTCCTGCTGTCGTTCACCCCCAAGGCCGGGAGCCCGTTCCTGGCGCTGCCGAAACGCGCGCTGGCCGGTGAGGCCGAGGTCGCGGCGCTGCGTGACCTGCTGCGCCGCAAGATCCCCACCGGCTAGGGTGGTGCCTTTCCGAGCGACGGAACGGGTGGTGGCGCGCGTGGCGGGTGGCGGGGTCGAGGACGGTGCGGCGGCGCCCGGCGGCGGCCGGGTCGCCCAGCTGCGGCTGGCGGTCACCGCGGAGGACTACGACCAGGCGCTGCGCTTCTACCGTGACGTGCTCGGCATGCCCGAGGAGGGCACCTTCACCTCCCCCGACGGGAGCGGGCGGGTCACCATCCTGGACGCCGGCCGGGCCACGCTGGAGCTGTCGGAGCCCTCCTACGCCGCCTACATCGACGAGGTCGAGGTGGGGCGGCGCGTGGCCGGCCACGTCCGGGTCGCCTTCGAGGTCGCCGACGCGGCGGCGGCGGCGGGCGCGGCCGTCCAGGCCGGGGCGCGCGTGCTGGCACCGCCGACCACGACGCCCTGGAACTCGTCGAACGCGCGGCTCGAAGCGCCGGCGGGCCTGCAGATCACCCTCTTCTGCGAGCTCGGCGACCCCGGCTGATGCGCTACCGGTCGCTGACCCACGTGGCGCTGCGGGTGCCGGACCTGCGCCGGGCGGAGGACTTCTACCGCGCCCTGTTCGACCTGCGGGTCGCCTCCCGGCAGGCCGAGGTCGCCGACGGCTGGCGCGCCCTCCCGGAGGACGCCGGCTGGCGGGAGGCCGAGGCGGCCGGCATCACCCTCGACCTGAGCGTGCTGCACCGCGACGCCCTGCGCCTGGCGCTGGAGCGGGCCGAGGACGCGGCCGCGGCCGGCGGGCGCCTGGACCACCTAGGCCTGGAGGTCAGCGAGGCCGAGCTGGAGCGGCTCCGCCAGGCGGCCCCCGGGCTCGGCTGCCAGGTGGTGCGGGAGCGGCCGGGGCTGCTGGTGCTGGACGACCCCTTCGGCGTGCGCTGGGAGCTGACCACCGCCTTCGAGCTGCGCAACCCCGGGGTCGTGACCGGGCGGTGGCTCGACGTCCCAATCCCCGGGCGGTCGTGAATCACCGCGGCGTGGCGCGCAACCCCAGCGCCTGGAGCTCCAAGGCGGCGAGCGCGTCGTAGCGCCCGGCGGCAAGCGCGCCCGCCGGGTCGTCCGTCACGAGCCTGAGCTGCCGCAACGGCCGGCGTGCCACCGCGCGCAGGGCGAAGAGGTGCAGGTCCGCGTTGTCGTCGCGCAGCCGCGCGGCAGCCGCCGCCTCGCGCGCCCAGCGGAGCCTCGGCGGCAGCCACAACAGCAGCACCATCACGATCGGCACGGCCGCGAGCAGCACGCCGAGCCACCATGCGAGCTGGTGCACGACCTGCTGCTGGCCGTGGGCCGCACCGGCGAGCGTCTGCCCTACCCCGCCCAGGCGCCCGAACGGGGCGCGCAGCTCCTCCCCCACCAGCGGCACCCGGCCGACCTTGTCGCGGACGGTGCCCATGTTGCTGGCGAAGTCGTTGCCTGCCTGCTCGACCGCGCGCCCCGGGCCCGCCAGCTTGTCCACCAGCCGGTAGACCGCGACCCCGAGCCACCCCCACCCCGCCACCCAGGCGGCAACCAGCAGGTCGAGGGCAACCTGCCGCAGCCGCAGCGGCGCCTGCTCGGCATACAGCTTCATCCTTGGGCCTCCCATCTACCCGGCCGCCCGGCTCGGTGCCGCCTGGCGCGGCCTGGTCGATCCGGTTGGACGGATAGGATCGTCCAACAATCGATCTCGGGAGGGCGATTGAGCGACGCGGCCGGTGGCATCAGGGTCGGCGTCGACGTCGGCGGTACCTTCACCGACCTCGTCGCCCTTGCCGGTGGCGGGATGGTCAGCGTCAAGGTCCCCTCCACCCCTCGCGACCAGGCAAACGGCGTCATGCAGGCGATCGGGCTGGCCCGGCTCGCCGGCGCGCAGGTCGAGGTGATCGCCCACGGCAGCACCGTGGCGACCAACGCGCTGCTGGAGCGCCGCGGCGGCCGCACCGCCCTGGTCACCACCGAGGGGTTCCGCGACCTGATCGAGATCGGCCGGCAGAACCGTCCCGCCCTGTACGACCTCACCCGCGACCGGCCGCCGCCGCTGGTCCCGCGGGAGCGGCGCTTCACCGTCCGCGAGCGCATGGGCCCGGCGGGCGTGGTCACCCCGCTGGACGAGGGTTCGCTGGCCGAGGCGGTCGAGGCCTGCCGCGCGGCCGGGGTCGAGGCGGTCGCGGTGTGCCTGCTGTTCGGCTTCCTGCACCCCGAGCACGAGCGCCGCGTCGGCGCGGCGCTGCGGGAAGCCCTGCCCGGGGCGCACGTCTCGCTCTCCAGCGAGGTGCTGCCCGAGTTCCGCGAGTACGAGCGCTGCGCCACCACCGTCGCCGACGCCTACCTCAGCCCGCGGCTCGGCGCCTACCTGCGCAGCCTCTCCGGGCAGCTCGCCGAGGCCGGGCTGCCCGGCCCGCTGATCATGCAGTCCTCCGGCGGCGTGGCCGGGATCGAGGAGGCCGCCGCCAACGCGGCCGCCTGCGTGCTGTCCGGACCCGCCGGAGGGGTGGTCGGCGCGGCCTGGGTGGCGGGGCTGAGCGGCCACGGCGACCTGCTCACCTTCGACATGGGCGGGACCTCGACCGACGTCGCCCCGGTCCGCGGCGGCGCGGTGAGCACCACCACCGAGTCGGTCGTCGGCGGGGTCCCGATCCGGCTGCCGATCGTCGACATCCACAGCGTGAGCGCGGGAGGGGGGTCGATCGCCTGGGTGGACGAGGGCGGCGCGCTGCGGGTCGGCCCACGCTCGGCCGGGGCCGACCCCGGTCCGGCGGCGTACGGGCGCGGCGGCGAGGACCCCACCGTGAGCGACGCCGACCTGTTCCTCGGCTACCTGCCCGACGGGGCCGAGCTCGGCGGCGAGATCCGGCTCGACCGGGCGCGGGCGGAGGCCGCCCTCGAGCGGCTCGGCGCGAAGCTGGGCCTCGACCCGCACCGGTCCGCGCTGGGCGTGGTCAGGGTGGCCGACGCGGAGATGGCGCGGGCGCTGCGGGTGATCAGCGTCCAGCGGGGGCTGCACCCCCGCGACCACGCCCTGGTCGCGTTCGGCGGCGCCGGCGGCATGCACGCCTGCGCGCTGGCGGAGGAGCTGGACATCGGCCGCGTGCTGCTGCCCCAGGCCGCCGGGGTGCTGAGCGCGCTCGGCCTGGCAATCGCCGACCTGCGCCGCGACTACCTCCGCCCGTTCCTCGGCGCGCTCGACGCGGTCGACCCCGCGGAGCTGGCGGCCGCGTGGGAGCGGCTCGAGGCCCGCGCCGCCGCCGACGCGGGCGGGGAGGCGCCCGCGCTGGCGCGCCTGGTCGACCTGCGCTACCGGGGGCAGTCGTTCGAGCTGACCGTGGACGCCGGCGAGCCGGGCGGGCTCGCGGACCGGTTCCACCAGGCGCACCAGCGCCGCTACGGCTACCGGATGCAGGAGGAGCCGGTCGAGCTGGTGAGCCTGCGGGTGGTGGCGACCACGCCGGTGGCCAAGCCGACCCTGCACGCGGCCGGGGCGACCGGCGCGCCACGGGGGCTCGCGCGCCGCAGCCAGCCGGCACGCAGGCGTTTGGCGAGCTTCGGCGAGGACGGCTGGGAGGAGGTCGAGGCGGTGGACCGCGGCAGCCTCGAGACCGGCGCGAAGGTGCGGGGACCGGCGGTCGTCGAGTCCTCGGACTCGACCTGCGTGGTGCGGCCCGGCTGGGACGGCGTGGTGGATGCGGTCGGCACGCTGGTGCTGGAGCGGCGGGCATGAGCGCCGACCGGCTCGACCCGATCACCCTCTCGGTGCTGAGCAGCGCGCTGGCCGGGATCGCCGAGGAGATGGGCTCGGCCCTGGTCCGCAGCGCCTACTCGGCCAACATCAAGGAGCGGCGCGACTGCTCGGCGGCGCTGTTCGACGCCGCCGGCCGGATGGTCGCCCAGGCCGAGCACATCCCGGTGCACCTGGGCGCGATGCCCGAGGCGGTCGCCGCGGTGGTCGCCCGCGAGCCGGCCGCCGGGGACGTCTGGGTGCTCAACGACCCCTACTCGGGCGGCAACCACCTGCCGGACGTCACCATGGTCTCGCCGTTGGACGTCGACGCAGCGCGGCTCGGCTACGCGGTCAGCCGGGCGCACCACTCCGACGTCGGCGGCGTGCAGCCAGGCTCGATGCCGGCGGGCTCGCGCGACATCTTCTCCGAAGGGCTGGTCATCCCGCCGGTCAGGCTCGTCAGTGCCGGCCGCTACGTCCCCGACGTGCTCAGCCTGCTGCTGGCCAACACCCGCACGCCGGCGGTCAGGCAGGGCGACTTCCGCGCCCAGATCGCGGCCAACCGCCTGGCGCAGGAGCGCCTCACCGAGCTGGTCGCTCGCTGGGGCCGGGAGCTGGTGCTCGCCTCCTTCGACGAGGTCATCGCGTACACCGAGCGGCGGACCCGCGAGGCGATCCGGCGCCTGCCCGACGGCGAGTACCGTGCCGCCGGCGAGCTCGAGGGCGACGGGGTCGGCGACGACGACATCCCGATCAAGGTGACCCTGCGCATCCGCGACGACCAGCTCGAGGTCGACTTCGGCGGCACCGCCGGCGCGGTCGCCGGCAACGTCAACTGCCCGCTCTCGGTCACCAGGTCGGCCTGCATCTTCGCGCTGCGGGTGCTGCTCAGCGACGACCTGCCCACCAACGCGGGGACCTTCGCCCCGCTCGCCATCCGGGCCGAGCCGGGCAGCCTGGTCAACGCCCGGCGACCGTCGGCGGTGGTCGCCGGCAACGTCGAGACCAGCCAGCGGATCGCCGACACCGTGCTCGCCGCGCTGGGGCAGGCGACCGAGCTGCCGGCCGCGGGGCAGGGCACGATGAACAACGTGAACATCGGCGGGCGCGGCTGGACGTACTACGAGACCATCGGCGGCGGCCAGGGCGCGAGCGGCGCCGGCCCGGGCCCGTCCGGCGTCCACGTCGGCATGAGCAACACGCTCAACACCCCCGTCGAGGCGTTCGAGCTGGAGTACCCGATGCGGGTGGAGCGGTACGAGCTGGCCTACGGCAGCGGCGGGGCGGGCCGGCACCGCGGCGGGGACGGCATCGTGCGGTCCATCAGGGTGCTGGAGCCGGCCAGCCTGTCGCTGCTCACCGACCGGCGCCGCCACCCCGCCCCGGGCAGCCACGGCGGCGAGCCCGGCCGGTGCGGGCGCAACCTGCTCAACGGCCGGCCGCTGCCGCCCAAGGCCAACGTCCCCCTCGCCGCCGGCGACGTGGTGGAGGTCACCACCCCGGGCGGCGGCGGCTGGGGTCAGGCGCCGGAGGACTGACGTGGACGGCCGCCCCCCTTCGGAGGCGCGGGAACGCTTCCGCTACGCGGTCTGACCGGCAGCGCCGGTCGCGTCCGGGTGCGCCCGCCGCCAGGCCCGCGCGGCGTCAGCGAGCTCGGCGAGCAGTCGCGCGGGGGCGGGCGGGTCGGGTGGCTCGCCGTAGGTGGCGGCGCAGACCGAGCGCGCCGCGCCAGGCAGCCGGGACACCCGCACGCCCGGGTCGCGGTGGGCCGCCAGCGCCAGCGCCGGCAGCGTGGTGACGCCGAGGCCGGCCGCGACCAGGGCCTGCACCGCGACGAAGTCGTCGGTGGTGAACGCGATCCGCGGGGTGAACCCGGCCGCCGCGCACTGCCGGAGCAGGTGCTGGCGGCACCGCTCGCAGCCGGCGATCCAGGCGTCCTCGGCGTGGGCGGCGAGCCGTCCGCGACCGCCCGCCTTGGTCACCAGGTACAGCGGCTCGGTCAGCAGGGCGGTGGTGCGCACCCCGTCGGCGGCGGGCGAGGGCTCGTCCTCGTGGTGGAAGACCACCGCGACGTCCACCTCGCCGGCGCGCAGCAGGCGCAATGCGTCGGGCGGTTCCGCCTCCACGAAGCGCAGCTCGACCCCTGGGTTGGCGGCGGTGAAGCGGGCCGCGGCCTCCGGGACGTAGGTGCCCAGCGCCGAGGGGAAGGCCGCCAGGCGGACCCGGCCGGCGCGCAGCCCGGCATGCTCCGCGAGCTCCGCCTCGGCGGCGTCGAGCCGGCCGAGGATCTCCTCGGCCCGCTCCGCCAGCAGCCGGCCGGCCTCGGTCAGCCGCACGCCGCGCCCCACCCGCTGCAGCAGGCGGGTCCCGGTCTCGGCCTCGAGGCGGGCGAGGTGGTGGCTGACGGACGGCTGGGCGTAGTGCAGGGCACGGGCCGCGGCCGTGACCGATCCGTGGCGGGCCACGGCGGCGAGCACGCGCAGTCTGGTCAGGTCCAGCATGCGACCAACATATCAATTCCATCGATCGGTTGGCTCGACAAGTGGCATTGGACGCATGGGTTCGGCGGCGGCAGCATGGCCGGTATGCAACCACCGACGCTGAACGACGTCCTGCGCGCCCGCCGCCTGCTCGCCGGGCAGCTGCCACCCACCCCGATGTGGTCGTACCCGGCACTGGACGCGGTGGCCGGCGCGACCGTGTACGTCAAGCACGAGAACACCCAGCCGGTCGGGGTCTTCAAGGTCCGCGGCGCCCTCAACCTGCTCGCCGGCCTCCCCGGCGAGCAGCGCCGCCGGGGCGTGGTGACCTACTCGACCGGCAACCACGCCCAGTCGATCGCCTACGCCGCCCGCTCGCACGGGGTGGACTGCCGGGTGGTCATGCCGGAAGCGGCGAACCCGGTCAAGGTCAGGGCGGTCGAGGCGCTCGGCGCCACCGTGGTGCTCCACGGCGGCGACCTCGCCGGGGCGCAGGCGCACGCGCAGCGGCTCGCCGGCGAGCTGGGCGCGCGGCTGGTCAGCCCCGCTGACGAGGCGGCGCTCATCGCCGGGGTCGGCACGCTCTACCTGGAGGTCTTCGAGGCCGTGCCCGACCTCGACGCGGTCGTCGTGCCGGTGGGAAGCGGCACCGGAGCGGCCGCCGCCTGCCTGGTCGCCGCGGCGCTGGCGCCCGGCTGCCGGGTGGTGGCGGTGCAGTCGACGGCCTCCCCCGCCGCGCACGACTCCTGGCGCGCGGGCCGCTGCCTGCAGCGGCCCGACCGCACCGCGGTCGAGGGGCTGGCCACCGGCAGGGGGTTCGCGCTGCCGCAGCAGCTGCTGCGCCGTGGCCTGGCCGACTTCGTCCTCGTCCCCGACGCCGAGATCGGGGCGGCCCAGCAGCTGCTGGCCAGCCACGCCCACACCCTCGCCGAGGGCGCCGGGGCGGCCGCGCTCGCCGCGGTCCTGGCCGGCGACGGCTTCGCCGGGCAGCGCGTGGCGGTGGTTTGCAGCGGCGGCAACGCCTCGCCGGGTGAGCTCGCGGCGCTCGCCGCGTCCCATGGTGAGGACCGCGGGCGCGGGCGGCGCCGGCGCCCGGAGGGTCAGGCGGTGGCGACGGCGCTGTAGCCGCCGTCGATGGTGAGCACCGTGCCGTGGACGTAGCGCGACTCGTCGCTGGCCAGGTAGACCGCGGCCTGGGCGACCTCTGCGGCGGTGCCGGGGCGGCCGGCCGGCGACCGTCGCGCGACCGCGTCGAGCGCCTCGCCGGGGCCGCCGATGCCTTCGGTGGCCACCAGGCCCGGAGCGATCGCGTTGACGCGCACCCCCCGCGGCCCGAACTCGGCCGCCCATAGCGCAGGCCGCGTCGACCGGTCGCAGCGACAGGGTGTGCACCCGGACGTCGGCGTAGCCGGCGTCGCGCAGCGCCGCCGCCATGCGCTCGCCGGTCTGGCGGGTGTGCAGGTTGGTGACGCCGCGGCCGCGTGGCTGCATGGTCAGCGCGACCGTGGCGCCGGGCAGCAGCAGCTCGCCGAGCTGGCGCAGCACCGCGACCGGGTCGGGCCAGAACATGAA
>DASUZB010000290.1:0-6719 GCA_036377075.1 Actinomycetes bacterium
AACCAACACCTGAGAACCAAACTCCGAAGATCCTGCCCGGACCTGCCGCCCAGGCCGTTGTAGGGCCTTGCTGCTAGGCCCTGGCGGGCCTACGCGCGGCGGGCGCGAGGCTGCTTGGCGGCGGCCACGGGAACCTCCACCGTTCCGGTGGAGATCAGCTCGATGTCGTCGGCGGCGCTGCCGAGGCCGACCCAGAGCAGGGTGACCAGGTGCTCGACCAGGCGGGTGCGGGGCATGGTGCGGTACTCCGACCACCAGATGGCGGCTCCCTGCACCATGCCGACCAGGGCGTGGCCCCAGGGCTCGGCCACCTCGGGGTCGAGGGCGGCGGCCTGCAGGCGCAGCCGCAGCGCGTCGACGATCTCGGCGGCGACCGAGCGGATGAACGGGGTGATCGCCGGGCCGTCGGCGCCACGGCCGGGCGGCTGGGGCTGGATCAGGAAGCGGTGCACCTGCGGGTCGCGCTCGACCAGCTCGAGGTAGGCGTCGACCGCGACCACCACGACGGAGCGCAGGTCGCTGGTGGTGCTCATGGCGCCGCGGAACTTGTTGCGCAGCTCACCGCAGTACCGTTCCGCTACCGCCCGGTACATCCCGTTGCGGTCGCCGAAGTAGCGGTACACCACCGGCTTGGTGACGCCGATCTTCGCCGCGACCTGGTCCATCGAGGCGCCCGGCCCGACCGCGCGGATGACCTCGATGGCGGCGTCGAGGAACTCGCGCCGCCGCGCCTCGCGCCGCAACGTGCTCGCGGCGTCGACCCGGCGGCCCTGCCGGGTACGGGCGGTGTTCATCGGTGTGGCCATGGCAGCGCCCATTCTATCTCCTGTGCACGCCCCCTCCACCAGCCGGCGGGTTGACCTGCGCATCCCGACGTTGCTACCGTCCATCTTAGTGTTACTTGTAGTAACAGAGGAAGCCTAGGCTGGCGGGACGGCGTGCCACCACCCCCATCCTCCGTGCTGTTCCTGACGGGACGCGACACCAGCCACCCCGAGGGCGGCGGGTCCGAGCTCTACGTCGAGAAGGCCGCCGCCGGGCTGGCCGCCCGCGGCAGCACGGTGACGCTGCTGTGCGCCGCCCACCCGGGCGCGCCACCCGAGGAGCTGCGCGGCGGCGTCCGGGTGCTGCGGCGCGGCGGCCACCTCACCGTGTTCCTGCACGCGTTCCTGCTGCACTTCCTCGGCCGCCTCGGGCCCCACGACCTGGTCGTCGACGTGCAGAACGGCCTGCCGTTCTTCGCCCGGCTGTGGTGCCGGCGGCCGGTGGTGGTGCTGGTCCACCACGTGCACCGCGAGCAGTGGCCGGTGGTCTTCGGCCGGCTCGTCGGCCGGCTCGGGTGGCTGGTCGAGTCGCGCCTCGCCCCCCGCGTGCAGCGCGGCTGCCGCTACGTGGTGGTCTCGTCGGCGACCCGCGGCGAGCTGGTCGAGCAGGGCGTCGCCGCCGACGCGATCACCGTGGTCCACAACGGCGCCGAGGTCCCGGCACGACCCGCGGCGGCCAAGTCGCCGCACCCGTCCATCTGCGTGCTCGGCCGCCTGGTGCCGCACAAGCGCGTCGAGTACGCGCTTCGGGCCGCGGCCGAGGTCCGCCGGCGCCTCCCCGACCTGGAGGTCAAGGTCGTCGGTCGCGGCTACTGGGAGGGCCGGCTCAGGGCGCTCGCCGAGGAGCTCGACCTCGGTGGCACGGTGGAGTTCCTCGGCTTCGTCGACGAGGCGACCAAGCACCGCGTCCTGGCGCGCTCCTGGGTGCTGGCGATGCCGTCGCTGAAGGAGGGCTGGGGGCTGGTGGTGGGCGAGGCCGCGGCGCACGAGACGCCGACGGTCGCCTTCCGCTCGGCCGGCGGGGTGGCCGACGCGGTGGTCGACGGCGAGACGGGGGTGCTGGTCGACGACACCGGGGAGTTCACCGCGCAGCTCGAGGGGCTGCTGCTCGACGCGGAGCGGCGGCGCCGGCTCGGTCGTGACGCCCGCGCGCACGCCAGCCGCTTCACCTGGGAGGCCTCGGCCGCCGGGTTCGCCGCCGCCCTCGGCACCGCGGTGGAGGAACATGCCGTCGCGGTCGAGTAGGCTGCGCGGTATGGACCAAGCCGTCGAGCCTCGGCAGGCGGTCGAGCGGCGCTACCGCGGCCGGCTGCCCGACGAGCGCCGCGCCGAGCGCCGCCGGCGGCTGCTCGGCGCCGGGCTGGAGCTGTTCGGCACCGTGGGCTACCACGGCACCTCGATCGAACGGCTCTGCGCCCAGGCCGGCGTCACCGCCAGGCACTTCTACCAGGAGTTCTCCGGCCGCGAGGCGCTGCTCGACGCGCTGTTCGGGGAGATCGTCAGCGAGGTCGGCCAGGCGGTGCTCGACGCGCTCGCCGCCGCCCAGGACCGGTCGCCGCGCAGCCGCACCCGCGCCGCCATCAGCGCCTTCGTGCACGGGATGCTCGACGACCCGCGCCGGGCACGGGTCGTCTGCGTCGAGATGGCCGGCATCAACCCCGAGCTGGAGCGCACCCGCCAGGAGGCCCTGCACGGCTTCGCCCGCATCACCCAGGCCGAGATCGAGCGGCAGGCCGACGCCGGGGTGATCGCCCGGCGCGACTACCACCTGGCGGCGCTGGTCGCGGCCGGCGGCACCAGGGAGCTGCTGATGGAGTGGGTCTCGGGCGACCGCAACCCGCCGCTCGAGGAGCTGATCCAGGAGCTCACCCGGATCTTCGTGGCGATCGCCAACCAAGATCCCTGAAGCTACAGGGGGATGAGCCGCGGCCGTGGCGCCGGCCTCCTCGGCCCGAACGCCGCCAGGGACAGCATGACCTCGGCGAGCGGCTCGGCGGCGATGGCGGCGGCCTCCTCGGCCGGCAGGCCGAGCATCTGCAGCACCCCGGCGGCCAGCTCGTCGGCCGCGTCCGCGGGCAGCAGGCCGTGCAGCCGGCCACGGAGCACCTCGAGCACGGCGCCACGGATGGCGCACACCTGGACGAGCGCCGAGGCGACCGGGAAGCGCCCCACCCAGATCCCGCGGCTGAGGCTGCGAAGCACGCGACGCCCGAAGTCCTCGGTCACCGCCTCGGCGACGCCGCGGCCCGCCTCGGCCAGGCGGGCGAGCAGCGGGTCGCGCTCGGCCATCCGGACCGTCTGCCGCACCAGCCCGGCCACCGCCCGCGCCGGGTCGGCGGAAGGGCCCAGCGACCGCTCGACGGCGGCGCCGCCGGCGGCGACGGCCTCGGCGACCAGCGCGTCGAGCAGCGCCTCGGTGGAGGGGAAGAGCCGGTAGGAGGCCGCCGACCGTGCCCCTGCCGCCGCGATGACCTGCTCGATCGCGACGCCGTCGGGGCCGTGGCGCAGCAGCGTGGCACGGGCCTGCCGCAGCAACCGTGCGCGCAGGGAACGGGAGACTCGCTGGTCGCGCCTCACGTCGGCCCGGAGTTCGGAGGAGCTCATCAGCCAATCCTCGGGGGGATCCACCACGGCGGAAAGTAAACCGACAAGAGGCTCTTGTCAATTGGTTCGGAGCATGTCGCGCTACTGGCAGTAACAGTGGGTATCGAAGGGCGACGTCATCTGCTCGCGCCCGTCGGCCGCCCCCCAGTTTCGCCGCCGCCACCTCAGCCTCGCGCGGTTTCGGCCGATCAGCCTTGTATGACTCGCTCAGGGACGGGCTGGCGGCACTGGCGCTGGCCACAGACCCTCGCCGTGGTGCTGGCGATCCTCGTCGCCGTCACCTACCAGAACATGGCGCTGCACCGCCGCGGCGACGCCGAGACGCGCGCCGCCGCGCGCCTCGGTGACCTCGCCTCGCTGCTGCACGAGGAGAGCGACCTGCAGTGGAAGACCCTGGCCGACCGCGGCGCGCCGGTCAGGGTCGCCCGCGAGGTCGGCGCCATCCGCTCCCGCGAGCGGACCATCCTCGACGCGCTCGACGCGACCCTGCCGGCCGCCTCGCGGGAGCGCCTGCGGTCGCTCGCCGACGGCTACCACACCATCCTCGACCAGGAGCTGGCCCTGCTGACGCTGAGCCACTCCGCCGAGGCGCTGGCGCTGGAGTGGCGCGACACCGAGCCGCACTTCCGGCAGCTCAGCGAGACGATCACCGAGCTCGCCACGGACCGCAACGCCAACGCCACCAAGGCGGCGCGCACCGCCGACCTGACCCTCGCGTGCGCGATGCTGCTGGCCGCGCTGATGATCGGGGCGCTGCTGCACCGCTTCGAGCGGGTGCAACGGGCCTCGGTCCAGGCCAGCACCGAGCTGCTCAAGCAGGAGCGCAAGGCGCTGCAGCAGGCGATGGCGAGCGCCGCGACCATCCGGCACCAGGCGCAGCACGACGCGCTCACCGGGCTGCCCAACCGGGTGCTGTTCACCGAGCGGGTGGACCAGGCGATGCGGGCCGGCGGGGACCAGGCGGTGCTCTTCATCGACCTGGACGACTTCAAGTGGGTCAACGACTCGCTCGGCCACGCCGCCGGCGACGAGCTCCTGGTGGTGGTCGCCAGGCGGCTGCAGGCGTCGGTGCGCGAGGGGGACCTCGCCGCGCGGCTCGGCGGGGACGAGTTCGCCGTGCTGGTGCGGGAGGGCGGCATCGAGGTCGGCCGCATGGTCGCGGCCCGGATCATCGCCGCGCTGGGGCAGCCGATGCAGGTGGCCGGGATGCAGCTGATGGTCCAGGCGAGCGTCGGCATCGCCGCGGTGAGCGAGTGGCGCGACACCGCCGAGCTGCTGCGCAACGCCGACGTGGCGATGTACGACGCGAAGGAGCGCGGCAAGGGGCAGTTCCGGGTCTTCGAGCCGTCCATGCAGGACCGGGTGAGGGACCGCATCGGGGTGGAGGCCGAGCTGCGCCGCGCGCTCGAGCGCGACGAGCTGGTGCTCGCCTACCAGCCGCTCATCCGGCTGTCCGACGAGGAGGTCGTCGGCGTCGAGGCCCTGGTGCGCTGGCGGCACCCGACCAGGGGCCTGCTGGCGCCCGCGTTCTTCCTGCCGGTCGCCGAGGAGAGCGGGCTGATCCTGCCGCTGGGCCGCTGGGTGCTGCGGGAGGCGTGCCGGCAGGCGTGCGACTGGGTCGCCGGCCGCGACGGCCGGCCGTTCAAGGTCAGCGTCAACCTCTCCGCCAGGCAGCTCCACCACCCGGACCTGGTGGACGAGGTGGTCGGCGCGATCGAGGACGCGGGGCTGGACCCCGGCGCGCTGGTGGTGGAGATCACCGAGTCGATGGTCCTGCGCGACCACCAGGCCGTCGCGGCGAAGCTGCAGGTGCTGCGCGGCCTCGGGGTCGGCGTGGCGCTCGACGACTTCGGCACCGGCTACTCCTCCCTCAGCCACCTGCAGCACCTGCCGGTCGACCAGATCAAGATCGACCGCTCCTTCGTGGGCGGCCAGGACCACGTGGTCGAGGCGGTCCTCCAGCTCGGCAGGACGCTGCGGCTGCAGACGGTGGCGGAGGGCGTCGAGACGCGGCAGCAGGCCGAGCGGCTGCGCGCCCTGGGCTGCGAGCTCGCCCAGGGCTACCACTTCGGCAAGCCGCTCGAGCCCGCCGCCGTCGCCGCCCTGCTGGGAGCGGCCGTCCCCGCCCGCAGCCCGCGCTGAGCGCCGGCGCTCAGCCCCCCGCCGCGATGGCGCCGTCCGCCTGCCGCCGCGCCCGCTCGAGCGCGCGACGCGGGTCGTCGCCGTCGAGCAGCACCGCGCTGATCGCGCCCTCGATCGCGGCGGAGACCTTTGGGTACAGCGGCGTGGTCGGCCGGGCCTTCACCGCGTTCTGCTCGTTGGCGACGAAGGTGGCGATACCGCTGGTCCTCGCGGCGTACCGCCGGAACTCGCCCAGCCTGGTCTCCGAGACGCGCAGCGGCAGGTGCCCGGTCGCCAGCGCGTACGCCATGTCCTGCTGGGTCGCGGTGAGCCAGCTGACGAACTGGAAGGCGGCCTGGCGCCGCGCCGGGCCGTTGTCGAGCAGCACCCAGGCGTCCGGTCCGGAGATGGTCTGGTGGTTGGCCTGGTCGCCGAAGGTCGGCATGACCTGCACGCCGTAGTCGACGTGGGGGAAGCCGGCCAGGTCCCACGGCCCGGTCACGATCATCCCGATCCTGCCGGCGTCGAACAGCTCCTCCATCTTCGCGGACGTCGGGTCGAGGAAGACCGAGTGGTCGACCCTCGCCATGTCGGCCAGCAGCCGCAGCGCCCGAAGGCCCTCCCGTGAGGCGAAGGCGGCGTGCCTGCCGTTGGCGTCGAGGATGTCGCCGCCCGCCTCCCACAACAGCGCCTCCCACTGCCACACGGTGCTCTCGCCGCTGCGCACCGGGAAGGTCCAGCCGTACTGCCCCCTCGCGGGCACGGTGAGGGCCTTGGCGGCGGCGCGGAAGTCGTCCCAGGTCCAGCGCGCCGTCGGGTGGCCGAGTCCGGCCCGGTCGAAGAGCCGCTTGTTGTAGACGATCGCCAGGTTGTCCACCAGCGCGGGGATGCCCATGATCCTGCCGTCCACCGTCAGCGCCTGCCGCGCCGCCGGCCAGAAGTCCTCCCACACCACGCCCGGGTTGCTGGCGACCAGGCCGTCGAGCACCACGGTCTTCCGGTTGGTGGCCATCTCGGCGGCCCACGACCCGTACAGGTAGGCGACGTCGGGGTAGCCGCCCGCGCGGATCGCCGCCTGGACCCGCTGCAGCCCCGCGTCGGAGCTGCCGTAGTAGCGCGCCGTCACGCGGATGGTGAAGTGGGTCTGGTTCCACTCCCCCACCAGGTCGT
>DASUZB010000291.1:0-31782 GCA_036377075.1 Actinomycetes bacterium
TGAGGCTGACGTGCACCCCTCGGCATCCCCGCAGCGCCTGGTCCAGGGCGGCCCGGTCGCCGACCTCGCCGAGACGGTACTGGTAGCCGGACCCGAACCGGGCCCGCGCGCGGTCAAGGTCGCGGGCCAGCAGCCGGACCGCGAAGCCCTCCTCCAGCAGCCGACGTGCCACCGGCTCCCCGACGCCGCCGGTGGCGCCCAACACCAGGATGATCCCCGAGCCGCCCATGCCCTCCGCCTCGTCAGGACGGAGGCTACGTTATCAAGCGTTAAGCCTCAAGGCAAAGGATGGCGTTGCAGTGGCGGGCGGAGCAGCCGCGACCGTCACTGCCTCGGCGCCTTGGAGCACAAGACTTTCGGTTTCGGCACGTCAACGGCGCACTGGTGTAAACTTACACCGATGAACATACGGATGTTATCTCAATTGGAGTGCCAATGGGCCCACCGTCCCGCCGTCAGCGCCACCCGCGCGGCCAGGGCGCGCGGCTGCGCACCGAGCTGATCGAGGCGGCCAGCCGCCTGCTCGCCGAGCTTGGCGACGCCGACCGGCTCTCCCTCCGCGCCGTGGCCACCGCAGCGGGCGTCACCGCCCCGTCCATCTACCGGCACTTCCCCGACAAGCGAAGCCTGCTGCAGGCAGTGGTGGAGGAGCGCTTCCGCGAGTTCGACCGCACCCTGGAGCAGGCCGAAGCCGGCGCCACCGACCCCTTCGACGCCCTCAGGCGCCGCTGCCGCGCCTACCTGCGGTTCGCCCGGGAGCACCCCGGCCACTACCGGGTCCTGTTCAGCGCCACCGCCCTTGGGCCCAAGGGGGTCGGCACCTACGGCAAGGGCCCACACCCGGGTGCCGGCTCGCTGTTCGCGTTCGTCGACGCCATCGAGCGGTGCCTGGACGCCGGCGGCCGATCCGACCGGGACAGCTTCTTCCTGGCCGTCCAGCTGTGGACCACCCTGCACGGCATGGTCGACCTGCGCATCAGCAAGCCCGAGCTGCCCTGGCCCGCCACCGGCGCCCTGCTGGCGGCGAGCCTGTCGGACCTCGGACTCACCCGCCCAGCGCCACCCGACACCCGAGTGCGTGACTAGGACCCACACCGGTGCGGCGTCGTGACGTCGTCCTGGTCAAGCTCCACCGGCCCACGAGGCCATTTGGCCAGCAGCCAGCCTCACCTCGGGTTACGGACAGAACTACTGGCCAGCCGCTTAGCAGGTCTCTTGCCCTCCTTCTTGGCATATCAGGCGAATGAGTATAAGAAGCATGGACCGTCCCAGTAGACTCACCTGCGACGGGGAATCGGGCGGGGTCGAGGGGAGGGGACGTCCATGTGCGGCGTGGGGTCCAGCGAAGGGCGGGGACGCTGGCACGGGTGGTCCGGCGCGCGGCCGAGGACTCCATCCCCCAGGCCGCCGAGGGCGGCTTGTATCAGGGCCTGAGCCCTGCTCCTCACCTCTCTGCGAGCCGTGACGACGAGAGCGCCTGGCGGCGGCGTGCTGCCGAACACCGGATCCTGTTCGGTGTCGGGTCCTTGGGCGCACGCGCGGGCGACGGGAACCGGCCGGAGCGCGCGTGGTCGCGGGTCGCCCGGGCGCCCTGGGGCAGCCAGGCGCCCACCGGTGACGTCCCCGGGGAGGTCGCGGTGTTGCGGTACGGCCCGAACGGCAACGGCGGTGGAGGCCGGCTGGCCGGCCTGGTGGTCGGTGCGGCTGCGGGGGGTCGGGTGATGCCTGGCCGTCCGGACGATCCCCGCTTCTTGCTGGAGCTGCTGGGGCGTATGCGGGTGTTCGAGCACGGCAGCCCGGAGGCGCTGGCCACGCTGGCGGCCGGGACCGCGCCGACGCCCTACCCGAGTGGCAGCTTCGTGTGCCACCAGGGCGAGCCGGCGGGGCACGTCTACGTCGTCGCCGCCGGTGAGGTCGCGATCGTGTCCCCGGCGCGCGGCGGCAGTGAGCAGCTCCACCGCCTCATCGGCCCCGGGCAGCTCTTCGGCGAGCTGGCGTTGCTGTCCAACGGCCGGCGTACCGCCGGCGCGCGGGCGACCAAGCCCTCGACGGTGTGGGCGATCGACCGCGACGCGTTCTGGGCGTTCCTGGAGGCCACCCCGGCGGCGCAGGCGGCGCTGCTGCGCCAGGTGGTGGAGCTGCTGGCGGATCGGGAGGCGATGATCGACGACCTGCTGTCCTTGGACGTGCGTGGTCGGCTGGCCAAGGCGCTGCTCGGCCTGGCCGAGCGGCACGGCAAGCCGGACCAGGAGGGTGGGGTGCTGATTCCGGTGCGGCTGACCCACCGGGACCTGGCCGGCATGGTCGGTGCCAGCCGCGAGAACGTCAGCCGCGCGCTGGCGGCGTTCCGGCGGCGCGGCTTCCTGGACTACGACAGCGAGGCGATCCGCGTCCTCGACCCTGAGGCGCTGCGGCGGCTGCTTTAGCCGCTGCGGCGTTGTGGCGCAATGACGCAGGTCACACTGGGCCTGTGACGTAGATCACACGGAAGCTGTGACGTGCGTCACTGACCGGCGTCGGGTGGGGCGTCTAGGGTGCGCCTGCCCCTCACCTGGCTCGGCACCTGGGCAAGGGATGCCGTGCACACGGCCGGGGCAGCGGGATAGCAGCGAACGGGGGGGTCGCTCGGCGACCGCTGGGTGGTGCTGGCCGCCGCGGGGCACCGCGGTCCAGCCGGCATCCAGCCAGGCCCGCCTCGTCACGGCCGGGGCGGGCCTGGCCCCTCCAGCACCGACGCTCCCGTTCTCGCGGCCTGGCCGGCACGGCGGGCCGCGGGCCGCGCGGCGGGTGGCCGCCACCTCAACCCGCCGCGCGGTCACCCGAGCGGCGCCGGCTCGTCGCGGCGGCGGTCAACGCGGCCCGGCCCAGTGCTCGTCCCAGAACGCCGACTGCTGGCCGCCGTCGACGTCGGTGAACCCGTACTCCCGGGCGAGCTCGGGCGTGGTGAGGACGCGGCCCGATTTCTCCAGGCAATCGTCGTCCGAGGCGAGCGCCGCGACCGCGCGACCGACGAACTCCGGCGACTCGGTCAGCGCCGCCCGTTCCGGCGTCAGCTGCATCCGCTCGAGGCGTATGAAGCCTGGTGAGACGGCGACGCAGGCGACGCCGTGCGGGCGGAGGTCGTCGGCCATCTGCTCGGTCAGCTTGTTGGTGGCGTTCTTGACGACCTCCTTGTTGGTGGCGTTCTTGACGACCTCGTAGAACGCGTGCCCGGTGACCAGGGCGACGCACGCCCGCAACGACCCCATCCGGCGAACCTACCTCCTGGGCGGGACAGCGCACCGCCAACCTCGGACCCGGGATCCCGGTCAGACCGGGTAGGACGGGCACGGGCGTGGCGCTGGCCGTCGTGGTTCCCGCTGCCCGCCGGGGCGGTCGCCTGCCAGGACGGCGGCGGCCGCGGCGGCCAGGTCCGGGAGGGCGGGCACGGCCGGGGGGGCGGGGCGCGCCGCGCCGTCGCCGGTGGTCACGAACAGGGGGGCCGCGCCGGCGGCGTGGGCCGCGGCGGCGTCGTCGGGGTGGTTGCCGATCAGCCACGACCGGGCCAGGTCCAGGCCGAGCGTGGTGGCGGCGGCGTGCAGCATGCCGGGGCGGGGCTTGCGGCCGGTACAGGCGCGGGCGTAGGCGGGCACCTGGCCGTCGGGGTGGTGCGGGCAGTACCAGATCCCGTCGAGCGCCACGTCCTCGGCGGCGAGCAGCTCGGCGAGGCGGCGGTGGGTGGCGGCGACGGCGGCCTCGCCGTAGCGGCCGCGCGCCACGCCCGCCTGGTTGGTCACCACCACCAGGGCGAAGCCGGCGTCGGCGAGCGCCCGCAGGGCGGTCGCCGCTCCCGGCAGCAGCGCCACCTGCTCGGGACGGTGCAGGTAGGGGACCTCCTCGACGAGGGTGCCGTCGCGGTCGAGGAAGACGGCCGGGCTCATCGCGGGCCGGCCAGGCGGGCCTCCACCCACATGCACATCGCGTGGCCGATGGTGATGTGGCCCTGCTGGATCAGCCCGGTCATCTCCCCGTCGACGTGGAGGGCGACGTCGGCGCTGGCGTCGAGGGGCGAGTGGCCGGGCCCGAGCAGGGCGATCACGGCCAGCCCCGCCTGCTTGGCGGTGGCGGCGGCGCGCAGCACGTTCTCGGATCGGCCGCTGGTGGAGATGGCGACCAGCACGTCGCCGCGCCGCCCCAGCGCCTCGACCTGGCGGGCGAAGACGTCGGCGTAGCCGTAGTCGTTGGCGACCGCGGTCAGCACCGAGGTGTCGGTGGTGAGGGCGACCGCGCGGTAGGCGGGGCGCTCCCTGGCCAGGCGGCCGACCAGCTCGGCGGCGAGGTGCTGGGCGTCGGCCGCGCTGCCGCCGTTGCCGCAGAACAGCACCTGGCCGCCGTCGGCGAGGGAGTCGGCCACGATCCGGGCGGCGCGCTCGACGGCCGCGGCGCCGGGCCGCACCACCAGGGCGGTGGCGGCGGCGGCGGAGGCGGCCAGGTAGCCGGCGACGTCGGTCATCGGCGTGCCGGTCCCGCGGACCACACGGGGAAGCCGCGTTGCGGGGAGCACCTGCGGGTCACCAGCGCACCCCCTCCGGGTCGAACTCCACCGCCGAGCAGGGTGCCCCGGCCGCCTCGAGCGCCTGGGCCACCCGGTCGCGTCGGGCCGGCGGGCCGCAGAACACCATGAACCCGCCGCCGCCGGCCCCGAGCACCTTACCGCCGGCGGCGCCGGCCGCCCGGCCGACCTCGTACAGCTCGTCCAGCCGCGGGGTGGCGATGCCGCTGGCGAGGCGGCGCTTCTGCTGCCAGCCCTGGTGCAGGCCCTCGGCGAACGCGGCCTGGTCGCCGGCCTGGAGCGCGTCGCGCATCGACTCGGCCAGCGCCTTGATCGCGTGCAGCGCCGCCAGGCTGTTGGCGGAGCCGCCGAGCACGCCGTCGACCTGGCGCCGCAGGATGCCGCCGTCGGTGCGGCCCTGCCCGGACCAGGCCAGCAGCAGCGAGCGCTCCAGTGCCTCGAGGGACTCGGGGGCGACCCGCAGCGGCTGCACCTCGACGCCGTCCTCGCCGTGGAACTCGATGAAGTTGAGCCCGCCGAAGGCGGCCGCGTACTGGTCCTGCATGCCGCCCTCGATCTTCAGGTCGACGCGCTCGACCTGGTAGGCGCGCGCGGCCAGCTCGGCCGGGGACCAGGCGCGCCCGGCGGCCGCGCCGACCGCGGCCAGCATCGCGACCACCAGGGCGGAGGACGATCCCAGGCCCGACCCCGGCGGCGCGTCGGTGGACAGCAGCAGGTCGAGCCCCCGGCCCGGGTCGAGGTCGCGCAGGACCGCCTTGACCAGGTCGAGGTGGCCGTCGAACACGAGCTCGTGGCGGTCGGCGAAGGCGGCCCGGGCCATCAGGTCGAGCGACTCGACGTGGTAGGCACCGTCCGAGCGGACGGAGACGTGGGCGTTCGCCGACCGGGTGATGGTCGCCGACAGCACCGCCCCGCCGCTGATCGCCGGGTACGGCGGCACGTCGGTGCCGCCCCCGGCGAAGCTGATCCGCAGCGGCGCCCGCGCCCGCACCTCGGGCGGGACGGTCACTCGACCGCCTCGGCGAGCAGCTTCTCGAAGCGGCCGGCAACCGCCGGCCAGGCGAACTCCGCCTCGACCCTGCGCCGACCGGCGGCGCCCATCGCCCTGGCCCGGGCGGGGTCGGCGAGCAGCCCGGCGACGGCGGGCCCGACCTGGTCGGCCTTGCGGCCGTCGACCACCAGGCCGGTGACGCCCTGCTCGACCGTCTCCGGCGCGCCGCCGGAGCGGCCGGCCACCACCGGCAGCCCGGTCGCCGCCGCCTCGAGGAAGACCACCCCGAGGGCCTCGAGGTCCAGGCCGAGCCAGCGCGTGCGGCAGGGCATGGCGAAGACGTCGCCGGCGGCGTAGTGGGCGGGCAGGTCGGCCCAGGGCACCTCGCCGGTGAGCGTGATCCGCTCGGCGGCGGGGCTGGCCGCGGCCAGCCGCCGCAGCCGCCGCTCGTAGGCGCCGCCGCCGACCAGCAGCAGGCGCGCGTCGGGCACCTGGGCGACCACCGAGGGCCAGGCGCGGATGAGCACGTCCTGGCCCTTGCGGGGCACCAGCCGGGAGACGCAGACGCACACCGGCGCGTCGCCGAGGCCGTGGCGGTCGCGCACCGGCCGGCCGTCGACCTCGGGGTGGTAGGCGTCGGCGTCGACGCCGGAGACGAGCAGCTCGACGGGGCAGCGGCCGCGCACGGCGCGGCGCACCCGCGCGGCCGACCAGTTGCTCACCGCGGTGGCCAGCCGCAGGTCGCCGGCGATGCGGGCCATCAGCCGGTTGGCCAGGGGCACGCGGCCGACGGCGACCTCGACGCCGTGGGTCCAGCCGGCGCACGGCACGCCGGTGGCGCGGGTGATGCGCCCGGCGCTGAGGCCGAGCGGGAAGGCGGCGCCGAACACCACCACCTGGGGCCGGAACTCGCGGACGAGGTCGATCGCGCGCCGCTCGACCGCGCGGCCGGGCAGCATCCGGCTGGTCGGGTGGCGCACCACCCGGAAGGGCTGGGCCGCGTCGAACTCGGACGCCCCCGGCCAGGCCGGCGCGTACACCAGCACCTCGTCGGCCGGCAGCCGCGCCACCAGGTTGTGGCAGTACTGCTGGATCCCGCCGGCGCGGGGCGGGAAGTCGTTGGTGACCAGCAGCATCCTCATCGGCGGCGCATTCTAGTGCCCGAACCTGCCTTCCTGCCCACCGGCGGTGGCCGTCGCCCACAGGCGGGCCTGCGCGATCCGCGCCATGGTGGGCGGGTGGCTCCAGAACAGCGCCACCAGCAGGCGGTTGGGCCGCAGGTCGGCGCGGTTGTCCAGGGCCAGGCGGCGTTCCAGGGCGACGGCCGCCTCCGGGTCGCGGGCGACCTCCAGGGCGGTCCAGTCGGCCCTGGCCTCCGACCAGCGGCTCACCAGGCTCGCCGCCGGGGAGGCGAGGAGGCCGGCCAGGGCGGCGAGGAACAGCAGGGCGGCGCCGGCGCGGGGATCGCCGAGGCCGCTCACCCCGAACGCCTCGGCCACCGACGGCACGGCCAGCAGCCGGTCGGCGGCCAGCACGGCGGCCCCGCTGGCGACCGCGGCGCCGGCCGTCCCCAGCGTCACGTCGCGGTGGCGGACGTGCGCCAGCTCGTGGGCGAGCACCAGCAGGACCTCGCCCTCCGCGGCCCGCTCCGCCAGCGTGTCGTAGACCACCACCCGGCGGGTCCGGCCGAGGCCGGAAACGTACGCGTTGACCTTGGTGGTCCTCCGGCTCGCGTCGGCCACCAGCACGTCACGCACTGGCACGCCCATGCCGGTGGCCATCTCCAGGACGCGCGACCGCAGCTGGCCGGCCGGCAGGGAGACGAAGCGGTTGAACAGCGGCTCGATCACCACCGGGCCGAGCAGCGACAGCGCCACCACCAGGACGACCGCGACCAGGGCGGCGCTGAGCGGGTAGCCGGGCGGCCGCGCCCTGGCGGCGAGGATCAGCGCGGTGAGCGGGACCACCGCGAGCACCAGGCCGATCACCCTGGCCTTGGCCCAGTCGCCGAGGTAGCCGCCGAGCGCCTGGGTGGACAGCCCGGCGCGGACGTCCTGGCGCCAGGCACGCAGCCCGAACGGCAGCAGCACCAGTGCCTCGGCGACGACCACCACGGCGAGGGTCAGCGCGGCCCTGGCGGGCACGGCGTCGCCGGCCAGCCCGGCGATGCCGGCGACCACCCGGCGCCCCGGTGGGCTCACGGCGAGGACCGCGAGCAGGCCGAGCTGGACCGCCAGGGCGGCCAGCCCCCAGCGCTGGCGGGGTTTGGCGTAGGCGGCGCAGGCCCGGATCTCGGCCTCGCTGAACTCCTCGCGCGGGTCCGGCGCGGGCGGTCGGGGCACGCGGATCACAACTGGTGCTGCACCCAGGCTGCCCAACGCCCCTCCGCGGTGCGCAGCGGCATGCCGAGGACCTGCCGGAAGTGGGCGTCCTGCTGCGCCAGGTTGGGCTTCTGGCTGCCGGCGAAGGCGCGGAAGAGCGCCTGCAGCCTCGGGTTGCCGAAGGTGGTGGCGACCCACAGGCAGAACGAGGAGGCCTCGTCGTAGGCCACGGCGGCGTCGGCGCCGGCGCGGAAGCCCTCGTCGGACGGGAGCAGGCCGTCGAAGCGGCCCTGGGCGACCGACTTGGCCAGCGCCGGGCGGGTCACCGAGAGGGGCTGGGCGATCGGCCGCAGGGCAGTGTAGTCGGCGAAGCCCTCGACCAGGTAGAGCGGCTCGCCGCTGCCGAGCGTCCGGGTGGCCACGTGGGTCATCTCGTGGGTCGTGACCACCTGCAGGTTGAGGGTGTCGTAGTTGGCGATGTTGGTGGTGTTGACCACCACCCGGTTGCCGAGCACGCGCTCGACCGGGCCCGCCTCGATCGACGACGACGCCACCGCCGCCACCTTGGACAGGTTGGTCCCGCCGACCAGCCGCTGCGCCTCGTTCTGGTCGTGCGGGACCAGGATCACCACCCGGTGCTCCCAGGGCCTTGACCAGGAGGCGTCGATCTGGGCGTAGGCCCGCTCGGCCGCCTGCAGCATGCGGTTGGCAAGGAGCCGGTCGCCGGGGTGGTAGACCACCAGGGTGCGCTGGGTCACGGCGGTCCGCAGCGGCCCGCTGTCCCAGATCTCGACGTCGTCGACGCCGACCGGCTTGGCCTCGCCCTGCGCGGCGATGCGCCAGCCGACCGGGGTCTGGTCGAAGGTGTAGAAGAAGCGCGACAGCACCGGGCTGCCGTCGTGGCCCTTGAAGCGGTAGCGGGCCTCGATCTCGGGCAGGTAGATGCGTGCCGTGCCGTAGCGGCGGCGCAGGAACGGCGAGGCGAGGTCGTCCTGCGGGTCGACCAGCCGGTAGTTGAAGTCCTGGAACGGCACCGTGACGAGGTTGTCGAACAGGCGGCTCTGGGAGAGGTAGAAGGCCGTCCGGCGGCGGTCGATGCCGGCCAGGAAGCCGGCCTTGTCGCGGGCGAGGATGGCCCGGGCGCGCGCGCCCAGCAGGCGGCTCGCGGCGACCTGGGGGGTCAGCTGGGGGGCGGTGACGGCCCGCCCGGCCACCGACCGCTGCGCCGGTGCCGGGGCGCCGCGCGGCCGCGCCACCAGGCCGACCAGCAGCAGCGCCACCACCAGGGCGATGGAGCCGCCGACCAGCAGCGGGCGGCGGAGCCCATCCGGCCGGCGGGTGTCCGGCCCGGGCGTGCCCCAACCGGGGGGCGGTGGCTGCGGCTGCCATCCCGGCTGCGACCGCGGCGCCACCACGCCCCACTGGGCGGGTGGCGGCGCCCCGCCGTGCGCGGGCGGCGCCGGCCGCGGCGCCTGCTCCTGCGGCCGCAACGGGGCGACGTCCCACACCGACGGCATCGGGGCCTCGGGCGGCGGCGCTGGCACCCCCCACCCGGGCGGCGGCTGGCCGCCGGGTGCCTGCGGCGGGGCGCTCCACGCGGCGGCGGGCGGCTGCCCCGCCGGCGCCGGCGGCGCCCCCCAGGCGCCTGGCGGCGGCTTCGCCGGTGGTCCCGCCTCGCCCTGGCCGTCCTTGTCTTGTGGCGCCGGCTGCCAGGCACGCGGCGGCGGCCCGGCGGGCGGCCTCCCCCACCCGTCCGGCGCTGCCCCGCGGCGGGGACCCGGTGGCGGCAGCACACCCCACGACACCACCGGCGGCGGCTCCCCGCGGGGCGGGCCGCCGCGCTGCGGCGGCAGCTCCCGGGCCGGCGCGCCGCCGTTGGCGCTCGCGCCGCCCGGCGCCCTCGGCGCCGGACCCGTGGCCGGCCGATCTGGCGGAGGCGTCGGCGCCGGACCCGCGGCTGGCCCGTCTGGCGGAGGCGTCGGCGAGGGATCTGCCGCCTGCCGGGCCGGCGGGGGTGGCGTTGGTGGCGGCGGACCCGTGGCCGGCCGCTCTGGCGGGGGCGGCGGTGCCGGCGCCGTCACCTCGCCGTCACCGGCCGTGGGCTCCGGGTCCGGACGTGGCGGGTCGGTGGGCGGCCGTGGCGCCGGGGTCGTGGGCGGCAGGGTCGAGTCCGCCGGGCCGAACCAGGGCCAGGAGGAGGTGTCGGGCTCGGGCTCCGGGCGCGCGGGAGCCTCGGACGGGGTGGCGGCGCCCTCGGGATCGGTCGGAGGTCCCTCCGCGGAGGGCGTTGGCGCGGCGTCGCCGCGCGCTTCCGGCGGTCGTGGTGGGGGCGGCGCGGGGGAATGGGCATGCGGCTGGCCCGCGCCCCGCTCGGGCTCGTGGGAATTCATCGCAAGGCCATCGTAACCGGCATGGACGACTTAGGCCGAACCCGGGATTGGGCCGGCCGGGCGCTCACTCGCGGCGGTCCGCAGGTACGAAGCAGGGCCACCGGGCCGGTCGGCCACGCCGGTCCTCGTGGCCGAGGCCGACCCGGTGTGCCCTGGTTTCACCGACGCCCCTTCACCGGGGCCCCGCCGTCGAGCGGCGGGGCCGGGGGATTCCCGGCTGGTACGGCGCCGCCACAACCGGTGTGGACAGAGTCTGTCCCATCGGACGTGCCGGCTGGAACGGGTCAATTAACCAATCCCGCTCGCAAATATCAGGAGATGCAGCGTCAGGGAGCAACTAGGCACCAATCGGTAGCACTGGCTAGTACGAAAAGGATGCGGTAGACTCGTACACGTGTTCGACTCAGGTTGGTCGCCCGCTGCTGTCACACCCGTCGCATAGCTTCTGCCCAGCGCAGCGCGACGACCCGACGGAGGAAGGACGCTGACGATGGCATACGACGAGCCGCTCCGCATCACCTGCGAAGGCTGCCCGCGCGGCGCCACCTGCGACTGCCTGGTCGACTTCATCCTCGCCGAGCGCGACGCCGAGGTGCTCCCCATCGGCGCCGCCCTCCCCCGCCGCCGCGGCCGCGAGCTGGACCTCGACGCCGACCTCGCCCGCGCCATGCGCACCCTCGCCGGCGCCGACCTGGAGCCCGAGCTGCTCTCGGTGCGCCGCAACGGCGTCCCCCGGGCGTCGTAGAGGACGCCGGTCAGCGCGACGAGAGCCCCAGCAGCGCCGGGGAGCGCACCACGCTCGCGCCCAGCGCCGCGGTCCGCTCGCGCAGCTCGTTGTCGGAGGTGACAACGACCACCGGCCGCTCGGGGGGTTCCGCGTTGACCCGCGCGACGATCTCGTCGTCGGCGATCCGGTCCGCGTCGGTGAACACCACCCCGACCGCGCCGACGCCGACCTTGGTCGGCACCGGCGCCACCTCGGCACCGTCGAACACCACCACGACCTCCGCGCCCCAGCGCCTGGCCAGGCGGCGGCACAGGTCGATCAGCAGGGTGCGCTGGTCCTCGAGGCTGCGGTCGGGGAAGCCGCGCTCGTGCTTGGTGACGTTGTAGCCGTCCACCAGGACCAGCACGCCCGGGACGGCCATCCAGGAGCTCAGCGTCTCCGGGTCGTCGGCGCCCCGCCCCGCCGGCACCGGCAACGGCTCGCGCCGCTCCTGCCGGCGCTCGACCGGGCCGAACGCCGGCAGGTCCAGGTCGGTCAGGCCGGTGGCGCGGCGCAGGGCGTCCAGGTCGCGTTCGAGGGTGCCGACGGCCTCGGCGATCACCGGGTCGATGCGGGTGCTGGCGCGGCGGAGCTGCCGGTACTGGCGCTGCGTCTCGGTCAGCCTGGCCTGCAGCTCGGCGATGCGACCGTTGAGGCGCCGCTGCTCGGCGGCGGCCTCGGCGCGGGCGGCGTCGGCCGCCGCCCGCTGCCTGCTCAGCTCCTGCTCCAGCGCGCGGACGCGCTCGCCGAGCGCCTGCCCCTGGCGCTCGGCGCGGCGCAGCTCGTCGCGGGCGGTGCGGGCCTCGGCGCGTGCCGAGACCGCCAGGGCCGCCTCCGACTCGACCCTCGCGCGCGCCGCCTGCAGCTCGCCCTCGACCTCGACCAGCGCCGACGAGGCCTTGGCCGCCTCGGCACGCGCCCGGTCGGCGGCGGCGGCCTCCGCGGCCGCCTGCACCGCGGCGGCGCCCTGGTCGCCGAGGGCGATGCCGACCCTGGCCACCACCTCCGGCGGCTCGCCGCTGGCGAGCGCGTCGGCGTGCCGCCCCGCCCGCACCAGGCGGGCGAGCGCCTCCTCGTCGTCGAGCACCCGGCGGTCGACCGCGGCCCGGAAGGCAGGGTCGGTGTCGAGGCTGCGCTTCACCAGGCCGACCACCCTGGGATGCTTGAGCTTGCGCGGCGTCCAGGTCCGGTACTGGCGCAGCGCCCCGGGCAGCTCGGTCGGCGTCGCCGCCCTGAGCTGCGCGAGCGCGGCGTCGAGGTAACCGCCGAGCAGCTCCGCCGGCACGTCGGGCAGCGGCGACGGCGTCCCCGACCCGTCGCCGGCCGCGAGGTCGGCCTGCGGCGCGGCCGCCAAGGGCTCGGCGGGCTCGGGGGCCTCGCTCACCGGGCGGCTCCCGGGTCGGCCACGGCGGCGCCGAAGGTCGGCACCACCTCGATCTGGGCGTCAGAGCCGCACCAGCGGCAGCGCACCTGCTCGGCGACCACGTCGAGCTCGCGCTCCTCCTGGACGACCAGGTCCCCGGCGAGGGTGTAGTGCCAGAACGCCACCGTCCGCCTGGTCGCGAGCACGTCGAAGCGGGTCAGGTTGCCGCAGGCGCGGCAGCGCAGCCGCTCCCCCGCCGCGGGGAGCCGCAACCGCTCGCTCGGGCGCTCGGGCACGCTCCCTCCCGGAACTTGGCTTGACGGTCTGGTGACCAGGGTAGCCCGGCATCGTCAGTAACCAGATTGCGCGATTGTTTCGCACCAGCAGCGAGAGCGGGTACGATCCAGAGCATGCAGGACAAGACCGCATTCACCTTCCCTGGTCAGGGGCGCATCGCCAAGGGCAGCGGCACGCCCTGGGCGGACGACCCGGCCGGCTGGCCGTTCCTGCGCGCCTCGGAGCGCCTCGGCTGGGACGTCCTGGAAATCCTCGAAGCCGGCGAAGCGGCCCTGAGCGACACGCGCAAGGCCCAGCCCGCCATCTACACCCACTCGGCAGCCTGCTACCTGCTCGCCCGCGCCGAGGGGCTGCGGCCCGACCTGGTCGCCGGCCACTCCCTCGGCGAGTACGCCGCCCTCTTCGCCGCCGGCGGGATCACCTTCGAGCACGGCCTCGACCTGGTGGTGCGCCGCGCCGAGCTGGCCCACCAGGCCGGCGGCACCGGCGTCATGCGGGTCGTCCTCGGGCTGCCCGACAAGGCCGTGCGCAACCTCTGCCGCAACGTCCGCCGCCAGGTCGGCAAGGTCTTCCTCGCCAACTCCAACGCGCCCGGCCAGGTGGTGATCTCCGGCGAGCCCGGCGCGGTCGAGGAGGCCGGCCGCCTGGCCCTGCTCGCCGGCGCGAAGCGGGTGCTGCCCCTGCCGATCGGCGGCGGCTTCCACACCCCGCTGATGCACGCGGCCAAGCGGCCGTTCCGTGAGGCGATCGACCGCATCCAGCTCAACCGGCTGGAGGTGCCGCTGGTCTCCAACGCCAAGGCCAAGGTGGTCCGCTCCGGCCGCCGCGCCGGCCGGCTGCTCGCCAGGCAGCTCACCGCCCCGGTGGACTGGACCAGCTGCGTCGAGCGGCTGCGCGCCCTCGGCACCACCCGCTACGTCGAGCTCGGCCCCGGCAAGGTGCTCGAGGGCCTGATCCGCCGCATCGACCCGCGCGCGGTGGTGGTGATCGTCTCCACCCCGGACGAGATCCGCGCCCTGGCGGCGGGGACCAGCCCGAGCGCCTGACCCGAGGCGGGCGGCCGTCCACCACGCCCACCTCGGTGCTTGCTTTCGAACAAGCGTTCACTTAGCCTCCCGGCATACCGGTCGGGAGGGACATTGGTCGCGGGCATCCAGCAGAGCTTCGACGACCTCGGCACGCCACTGATCGAGGTCGAGTTCGTGGTCCTGGACTTCGAGACCACGGGCGGGTCGCCAGCCGACGACCGCATCACCGAGGTCGGCGCCGTCAAGGTGCGCGGCGGCGAGGTGGTCGGCACCTTCCACACCATGGTCCACCCCGGGATCCCGATCCCGCCGCTGATCACCGCGCTCACCGGGATCAGCGACGGCATGGTCGCCGCCGCCGAGCCGATCGAGACGGTCCTGCCGTGCCTGCTGGAGTTCCTCGGCGACGCCGTGTTCGTCGGCCACAACGCCTCCTTCGACTGGCGCTTCCTGCAGGCCAACCTGGAGCGGCACGGCTACCAGCGGGCGACCAACCGGGTCGTCTGCACCGCCCGGCTGGCGCGCAAGCTGCTGCCGCGGGACGAGGTGCCCAACGTCCGCCTGGCCACGCTCGCCGCCTACCTCGGGTCGTCGGTGACCCCCTGCCACCGGGCGCTGACCGACGCGCGGGCCACCGTCGACGTGCTCCACAGCCTGCTGGAGCGGGCCGGCAGCTACGGCGTGCTCGCCCTCGAGGACCTGATCGAGTTCCCCTCGGCCCGCGCCGACGCCAGCTTCAAGAAGGTCCACCTCGCCGACCGGCTGCCGCACGCGCCCGGCGTGTACCTGTTCCGCGACGCCGCCGGGCGGGTCCTCTACGTCGGCAAGGCCAAGGACCTGCGCACCCGGGTGCGCTCGTACTTCTCCGGTGACAGCCGCGCCAAGATCGCCGACCTGCTGCGCGAGCTGGCCACGGTCGACCACCTGCGCTGCGCCACCGAGTTCGAGGCCAGCGTGCGCGAGGTGCGGCTGATCCAGCGCCACCGGCCGCGCTACAACCGGCGCGGCCGCGATCCGGAGCGCTACTGCTACCTCAAGCTCACCAAGGAGCGCTTCCCGCGGCTCTCCCTGGTCCGCCGGGTGCTCGACGACGGCGCCCGCTACCTCGGCCCGTTCGTCTCGACCGGCCAGGCCGAGCTGGTGAAGACGGCGATCGAGGACGCGCTGCCGTTGCGGCGCTGCACGCCCCGCATCGGCCCGCGCAAGCGCTTCTCCCCCTGCGCCCTGCTGGACCTCGGCCGCTGCCTGGGCCCCTGCACCCAGGAGGTGCCCACGGAGGCCTACGCGGCGGTGGTGCGCCGCCTCGAGGCCGCGCTCGACGGCGACCCGGAGGGGCTGCTCGCCCCGTTGCGCCGGCGCATGACCGCCTACGCCGCCGAGCAGCGCTACGAGCAGGCGGCCGCCACCCGCGACCGGCTCGACGCGCTCACCAGGGCGGTGGCGGACCTGCGCCGCTTCGGCGCCCTGGCGGCGGTGGACGAGGTGGTCCTCGCCCGCCGCCACGCGCGCGGCCGTGAGGTCACCATCCTGCGGCGCGGCCAGCTCGCCGCGGTCGGGGTGCTGACCGCGGACGACGTCGGCGGCGTCGACGCCCTGCGCGCCAGCGCCACCCCCGCCGAGCCCTTCGCCGGCCCGCCGCCCCGCCACCTGATCGACGAGCTCCGCCTGGTCGCCCACTGGCTCGACGGGGTCGCCGGCGAGGCCGAGCTGCTCGACGTGCGTGGGTGCCTGGCCAGCCGGTCCGTCGGCGGCGCCGCCCTGCAGGTGCGCTACACGCGGCGCCGCTCCTCCAGCGCGGACGCCCCCGGCGAGGCGCGCGGGCGCCCCCAGCCCCGCCCCGGCCTCCGGCGTGGCCAGCGGGTGGCTGGCCGCCGCTGACCGGCTTCTACAATGGCCCTCACGACCTTCAGGGTGGGAGGACCCTATGGAGCAGCGTTCCGTCGTGATCGTGGCGGCCAAGCGCACGCCGATCGGCAGGTTCATGGGCGGGTTCGCCGACGTGCCCGCCGTCGACCTGGGCATCGCGGCCGCCCGGGCGGCGCTCGACGCGATCAGCCTGTCCCCCGGCGAGGTCGAGGAGACGGTGGCGGGCCATGGCCGGCAGGCCGGCAACGGGCCCAACCCCGGCAGGCAGGTGTCGGTGCGGGCGGGCGTGCCCGAGGAGGTTCCCGCCTACACGGTCAACAAGGCGTGCGGGTCGAGCAGCAAGGCGCTCACCCTGGCGGCCGGTTCGATCATCCTCGGCGAGATCGACGTGGCCCTGGTCGTCGGCATGGAGAACATGACCCGCACCCCGTACCTGCTGCGCGGCATGCGCGGCGGCTACCGCATGGGCAACGCCACCGTGGAGGACGGCATGTCCTCCGACGGCTTCATGGACCCCCTGTCGGGCGAGGCCATGGGCGAGACCGGGGAGAACCTGGCCGAGCGCCACTCGATCAGCCGCGGGGAGCAGGACGCCTTCGCCCTGCAGTCGCAGCAGCGGGCGGCTGCGGCCTGGGACTCGGGACGCCTCGGCGACGAGGTGGTGCCGGTCGACACCTACGACGCGAGGTCCCGCACCGTGACCGTCGAGCGCGACGAGCACCTGCGGCCCGGGACCACCCTCGAGGGCCTGGCCAAGCTCGAGCCGGTGTTCCGCGAGGGCGGCACGGTCACGGCCGGCAACTCGTCGGGCGTCTGCGACGGCGCGGTCGCGGTGGTGGTGATGAGCGAGGAGGCCGCCGAGCGGCGCGGCCTGGAGCCGCTGGCGCGCGTGGTCGGCTGGGCCAGCGCCGGGGTCGACCCGCGCTACATGGGCTGGGGGGTGGTCCCGTCCACCCAGAAGCTGCTCGGCAAGCTCGGCTGGAGCCTGCCCGAGGTCGACGTCGTCGAGGTCAACGAGGCGTTCGCCGCGCAGGTGCTCGCCTGCGACCGGGAGCTGAAGTTCGACTGGGAGCGGACCAACGTCAACGGTGGCGCGATCGCCATCGGCCACCCGATCGGCATGACCGGCGCCCGCATCGTCGCGGCGGCAGCGCACGAGCTGCGCCGCCGCGGTGGCCGGCGCGCGCTCGCCACGCTGTGCATCTCCGGCGGCCAGGGCATGGCCGTCGCCCTGGAACGCCCGTCCTAGACAGCCCGCCCGGCGCCCCCGGACGGCCGCGACGCGAGGAGCCAACCATGGTCACCGCCATCGTGCTCGTCACCTGCGAGGTCGACCGCACCCCCGAGACCGCCCAGGCGCTCGCCGACCTCGACGGGATCAGCGAGGTCTACTCGGTGGCGGGCGACTGGGACCTGGTCGCCGTGGTCCGCGTCGGCGGCCACGACGACCTCGCGTCGGTCGTCACCGAGCAGATCCGCAAGGTCGACGGCGTGGCCACCACGCGCACGCTGATCGCCTTCCGCACCTACTCGCGCCACGACCTCGACCGGATGTTCTCGCTGGGTTTCGAGGCCACCGCCGGGCAGCCCGACTAGCCATCCGCCTCCCGCCGGGGCGGCCGCGTCCGAACCGACGGCCTGGGTGCGGTTCCCAAGCGTTCAGGTGGCGGTGGCGGTGGGGTTGCGCAGGGCGAGCAGTGCCGCTGCGAAGGCTGCGCCGAGCAGGCCGGCGCCGAGCAGGTACAGCGCCGCCGCAGCCACGCCGACGTCGAAGGGGGCCACCCCGGTGGCGGTCTGCAGCACGCTCACGACGACCAGCGAGGCGTAGCCGAGCGTGGCGGTCCCCACCAGGACCACGCGCCGCCGCTCGGGGAGGGTGGCGAACGACAGCAGCCAGGCCAGGGCGGGCAGCACCTGGATGGCGTGGATGGCCACCGCGTGCGGCACCTTCATCACCCCGGCGGGCCCGAGGGTCGTCAGCCCGGACGTCACGCCCTCGCTGGCCGGTCCCACGCCGTGCTGGATCATCCAGCCCCCGACCCCCTGGGCGACCAGCAGGATCAGCAGGCCGGCGCGGATCGCCAGGGCCATGCTCGGCATGGCCGAGACGGCGGTGAACGCCAGCACCGTCAGGACCAGGATGGCGGTGACGGTGACGGCGATCGCGGCCCCGCCCAGGACGAACAGCCAGGTGTCGAGGGTGGTGCCGAAGCTGAAGTGGGAGGCGACGCCGCGCCAGCGCTGCGCCGAGACCCAGACGACCTCGTAGGTGTCGGCGGCAGCGAGCGGGGCGAGCAGGAGCCATGCCGTCCGGTCGGTGATCCGCAGCCGGCCGGCGACCCATGCCAGGGTGATGGTGGTCAGCCCGAAGGAGATCCCGAAGGTGGTCGGCTTGCGGAACGACACGGGGCCCGCCCACGCTCCGCCGACCAGCAGCCACGCGGCCAGATGGCCGAGGCCGACCACGATCAGCGCTGCGCCGACCACCGCGGCGAACCGTTGCGGGGGGCGGGCCTCCTGCCAGTAGCCAGCCAGCGACGCCCGCATCCTCGTTGCCAAGGACGTGCCGACCGGCTTCGACGCAGCGGGCAAGGCGGTTGCCTCCGGGTGGTGGCGCTGGAAGGCGACCGGCTCCGGATCGACAAGCCGCACCACTGCTCCCACCGCGTTGACCTGGCTGGCACGGGCATCCTGCTGGTGACGTGCGCGTTCCTCTGGCCGGCGGTGGCGGTGGAATGCTGCGGCGTCGACCAGCCCACCCTGACCTACCCGACGCGGGGGCTGGCCGCGCTGTGGCAGCAGGCGCCCGCCGACCAGGCCGACCCGCTGAGCGCCCTGGTGGGCAGGACCAGGGCCAGCCTGCTGGCCACCCTCCGGCTGCCCAGGACCACCACCCAGCTGGCGGCCCAGCTGGGCCTCAGCCCGCCCGCGGTCAGCCAGCACCTCAAGGTGCTCAAGGAGGCCGGGCTGCTGAGCGCTCGGCGTCGGGGGCGGACGGTGCTCTACCAGCGGACCCCGGCCGCCACCACGCTGCTCGAGGCGGTCGGGTCCGAGGCCAGGACGGGCTGAGGCTGGCTGCCCAGCCAGCGCCTACTGGCCCCGGGGCACCAGGGCGAAGCGCGTGCCGTCGGGGTCGGCGAACATCGACCACCATCCCCAGGGCTGCCGGACGGGCGCCTGCGGGAACTCCACCCCGCGGGCGCTCAGCTCCTCGTAGGTCCGCTGCAGGTCCTCGGCGTAGAACATCACGTTGGAGGTCGGCAGGCTCGGGTCCGTGGCGGCCGGCCGCTCCCCGTGTCGTAGCGCCAGCACCAGCCTCACCGCCTTGTCAGGCGTGCGCACCTCCAGCCAGCGCTCGTCGCCGTACGGGGCGTCCTGGGCCAGCTCGAACCCCAGCTGCTCGGTCCAGAACGCCGCGGCCCGGTCCTGGTCCTCGACCTCGATCACCACCTGGTTGACGCCACCGACCACGGAGACCATCTCCCTTCTCCAATCTCAATCTGGCTATATCCAGATTGGATGTAGCGCGATTGGATAGTAGACTGTCCGGGTGATGGCCGTCAACCCGATCCCGCCGCTCACCCCGGCCGCCTTCCAGGTGCTGCTCGCCTTGGCCGCCGGCGAGGCCCACGGCTATGCGGTGATGCGGTTCGTCGAGCGGGTCACCGCGGGCAGCGTGCGGCTGGGCCCGGGCACGCTGTACCGCACCATCGGTCGGCTGCTCGCCGACGGGTTGGTCGAGGAGGTCGAGGGCGGCGACCCGACCGCGCCCCACGACGCCCGCCGCCGCTACTACCGGCTCACCCCGCTGGGCAGGCGGGCCGCGCGGACCGAGGCCGCCCTGCTCGAACGCCTGGTGGCGGCCGCCACCCAAGCCGGGCTGCTGCCCGCCGAGGAGGGCACATGACCAGCCAGCGTCCCCGCGGCCTCACGCCGCACCTGTTCGTCCACGACGCCGACGGTGCGGTGGCGTTCTATCGCAGCGCCTTCGGCGCCGCCGAGCTGCTGCGCACCAGGCTCCCCGACGGCCGGGTCCTGTTCGTGGAGCTGGCGGTCGGCGCCGGCAGGTTGCTGCTCAGCGAGGAGACGCCGACGCTGGGCGCGCTGGCGCCCCCGACCATCGGCGGCAGCCCGGTGCTGCTGTTGCTGGAGGTCGATGACCCCGACACGATCTTCCAGCGGGCGGTCCAGGCGGGTGCGGAGGTCGAGATGCCGGTGCGGGAGATGTTCTTCGGCGAGCGCTACGGCGTCGTGCGGGACCCGTTCGGCCACCGCTGGGCGCTGTCGACAGCCCGCGAAGAGCTCACCCCCGACGAGATCGCCCGCCACGTCCCGCCGGACGTATAGGCTCGCGCGCTACTGCACCTCCGCGGCGACGCGGCGGGAGACCTCGACCCAGCGTTCCAGGGCGGCCGCGGCGTGGCCCTCGTCGAGGGAGCGGGCGGCCTGCTCGAGGCCGTCGGCCAGGCCCATGGCGGCGTCCGCGGCCACCAGGGCGGCGGCCGTGTTGAGCAGGACCATGTCGCGGGCGGGGCCGCCCTCGCCGGCGAGCACCCGCTTGGCGATGGCGGCGTTGCGCTCGACGTCGCCGCCGAGCAGGTCCTCGCGCTCGGCGGGGGCCAGGCCGAGGGCGGACGGGTCGACCACCAGCTCGCGGACGCCGTCCTGGCTCACGTCGAGCGCGGTCGAGGTGGTCGTCGTGGTCAGCTCGTCGAGGCCGTCGTGGCCGTAGAAGACCAGCGCGTGCCTGGTCCCGGTGCGCCGCAGCACCTCGGCCATCACCGGCGCCATGCGCGCGTCGGCGACGCCGAGGGCCTGGTGGCGGGCCCTGGCCGGGTTGGCGAGCGGGCCCAGGAAGTTGAACACCGTCGGCACGCCGAGCTCTCGGCGGGTCGCGCCGGCGTGGCGCATCGCCGGGTGGAACACCGGGGCGAAGCAGAAGCCGACGCCGGCCTCGGCGATCGTGGCCGCCACCCCCTCGGGCGGCAGGTCGATCGCGACCCCGAGCGCCTCCAGCAGGTCGGCGCTGCCGCAGCGGCCCGAGGCGGCGCGGTTGCCGTGCTTGGCGACGCGCTGCCCCGCGCCGACCGCGACCATCGCGGCCAGGGTGGAGACGTTGAAGGTGCCGGCACGGTCACCGCCCGTGCCGCAGGTGTCGAGCAGCGGCCCGGCCACGTCCAGCGGCGCGGCCGCGGCCAGCATCGCCCGCACCAGCCCGGTCATCTCGACCGCGGTCTCCCCCTTGATGCGCAGCCCGGTGGCGAACGCGGCGATCTGCGCCGGCGTGGCCTCGCCGGCGAGGATCGAGCCCATGGCGGCGGCCGCGTCGCGCTCGCTGAGGTCCTGGCCGCGGAGCAGCGGCCCCAGCACCGTGGGCCAGGTGAAGGCGGTGGATTCGGACACGACACGACTCCCCCGGAGGCAGGGTGACGGGAAGGTTTGGCGGGCGACGGCCAGTTTACGGCTTCCTGTTCACTGTGAAAGGGCGAGTGCCCCGCAGGGAGGGGGGCTCGCACGCTCAGGGGCCGCTGGCTCGGGGCCGGGCCGGTGGGCATACCCTTGGGGTCGACTGGAGGTAAGGCGTGAAGCTGGCGCTGGCCGGGGACACGATGCTGGGGCGCAAGGTCGGCGAGGCGCTGGCCGAGCGGCCGCCCTCGGCGCTGGTCGCGCCCGAGGTGGTGGAGGTCGCCGCCGAGGCCGACCTGTTCGTGCTCAACCTGGAGTGCAGCGTGTCCGAGCGGGGCGCGCCCTGGCGGCTGCCCGGCAAGCCGTTCTTCTTCCGGGCGCCGCCCGCCGCGGTGGAGCTGCTGGCGCTGCTCGGGGTGGACTGCGTGACCCTGGCCAACAACCACGCGCTCGACTACGGCCCCGAGGCGCTGGCCGACACGCTGCGTCACCTGGCCGCGGCGGGGATCGCCGCCGTCGGCGCCGGCCCTGACGTGGACGCGGCGCGCCGTCCCGCGGTGCTGCACGGCGGCGGCGTGCGCCTGGCGGTGGTCGGCGTGAGCGACCACCCGGAGCAGTTCGCGGCCGGCGACGGCCGTCCGGGGATCGCCTTCGCCGACCTCGGCGGCGGGCTGCCGGCCTGGCTGGAGCGGGCCGTGCGCGCCGCGGACGCCGACGCGGTCCTGGTCACCCCCCACTGGGGGCCGAACATGACCAGCGCCCCGCTGCCGTACGTGCGCCGCGCCGCCGGCGCGCTGGTGGGCGCGGGCGCCACGCTGGTCGCCGGCCACTCCGCCCACGTGTTCCACGGCGTCGCCGGGCGTGTCCTGTACGACCTGGGCGACTTCCTCGACGATTACGCCGTCGACCCGGTCCTGCGCAACGACCTCGGCCTGCTGTTCCTGGTCACGCTCGACCAGCGCGGGCCGAGCGCGATCGAGGCGGTGCCGCTGGCGCTGGACTACTGCCATACCCGCCTGGCGGACGGCGACGACGCCGCCTGGGTGCGGCGCCGCTTCCGCCAGGCCTGCGCCGAGCTCGGCACCGAGGCCGGCGAGCACGCCGGCCGGCTGCTGGTGCGCTGCCTGGGCTGAGCGCCCGGGGCGGGCGCTCAGCCTTCCTCGGGCGCGTCCGACCGTGGGATCTCCTGGGCCAGCTCGACCACGTTGCCGTCGGGGTCGAGCAGGTGCACGGTGCGGTGGCCCCAGGGGCGGTCGCTCGGGCCGGACAGGATCGTCAGCCCGGCGCCGCGCAGCCGCTCCGCCTCGGCGTCCACGTCCTCGACCAGGAAGAGCGTCTCCCCCGCCGGACCGCGGCCGGCGGCCTCGGCGCCGAGCAGCCCGGGCAGCCGGTCGCGCTGGTAGAGGGCGAACTTGAGGTTGTCGGTGGCGAACTCGGCGTAGCCGGAACGGCGCAGCCGCAGCGGCAGGCCGACCACGTCGGCGTAGAAGGCGACCGCGCGGTCGAGGTCGCGCACGTAGAGGATCAGGTAGTCGACCCTCCGCCGCACCGGGTTCCCTAGAGCGTCTGCTCGACGCGCAGCTCGTCGACCCAGCCGTACTGGCCGCGGGGAAGGCGGATGAAGGTCACCTCGACGCCGATGACCGAGCCCTGGTTGCTGACCTCGTGCTGCACGCTGAGCTCGCGCCACTGGGTGTCGGCGAGCCGCAGCATCTGCGGGTCCGCGCTGACGCGGCGGCCGTTGACGCTCTCGATCAGCTGGATCTGCACCACCTGGCCGGGCCGGCTCGCCTTGACCTGCGCGGTGGCGGAGTAGCGGGCACCCGGCCTTGGCGGCCTGGTCACGTGGTCGTCCAGCAGGCCCACCTGGCTGACGGGCGCGCCGGCACAGGTCAGGCGCGCCGCGTGGGCGCTGCCGTCGGCGCCGACCGCCACCAGGTCCAGGCGGGTGCCGTGCTCGCCACGGATGGCGCCGCGGCTGACCTCGAAGTTGCCCTCGCGCAGCAGCGGCTGGCTGGTCGTGGTGATCGCCGCCCCCTGCGAGCCGAGGCGGGAGGACCCTTGCGCGCCGACGGCGCCGCGGTTGCTGGACAGGGGGTGCTTGAGGCGGTCGATCGAGCCGAGCACCACCGCCGTGCCGACGGCGAGCACCACCGTGACCAGCAGCGCGGCGGACAGGATGGAGCGGACCAGCCCGGGACGGCGCTGGCTGGGCGCGAGGTGCCTGGGCAGTGACCGGGGCGCGCCGGCGTCGGGGCGGTGGCCGTCGAGGGGGGAAGGGCCTGCCCTGCTCGCTTGGGCGTCTCTGGTTGGAACGCTGGAAGGCTGGGTGCTCATCGCGATCCCGGGCCGCCACGACCCGGCTCCGGTGCCTGGCTGCCATGGCCGGCCTGCCTGCGCGAGCAGGACGCGGCCCTGATCACAGCTTCTACGCAGGTGCCCAAACTTACTATTGCTGCGTCTTTCACGCCATCCTTCGCGGGAAGACTACCCCGAAGGTACTACGGCGTTGCCCCTAGGAAGGCGTGGTTTGCGCAGGTCAGGCGCGTTGCCGGTCGGCCGGCAGCAGGTCGCTCACCGGGGTGACCACGCTGCCGCGGTCGAGCAGGAGCCGGCCGTCGATCATCGCCCGCAGCTCGTCGAGCGCGCTGACGAGCGCGTGGTGGGCGGTCAGCGCCCGCTCGGCGACGCCGGGCGCGACGGTGGCGTAGGAGGGCGCGAAGGCGAAGCCGCAGAACGGGCAGCGGAACCCGAGGGCGGCGTCGGTGAGCTGGTCGAGCAGCAGCTCGCGGCCGCAGGAGCCGCAGCGGGCGCCGACGCTCATGAGGCCGCCTTCCCGGAGGCCGGGCCGCCACGGTCCTCCCGCAGCAGGCGGTCGGCCACCTGGGCCAGCGCGAACGGGTCGACCGGCCGGTCGACCAGCGCGTCCGCGCCGCACCAGCGGCCCAGCCACTCGTCCTGGGCGCGCTCGAGCACGACGATCACCGGGCAGGACAGCTCCGGGGAGGCCTTCAGGTCCCTGGTCAGGCCGAAGCCGCCGTAGGGCGTCACGCCGACCTCGACGACCACCAGGTCGGGGTGGTCCCGCTCGGCGACGGCCATGGCCTGGTTGCCGTTCACGGCTTCGAGGAACTCGACCTCGCCGCCGGCCGCCTCCACGCGCTCGAGGGCGAGCCGCAGCCGCTCGCGGCTGCCTTGCTCCGCCGCGACGAGCAGGATCTTGCTCACGGGCGCTCCGTTCTCGGTTGGCCGCATCGCGCCCGGGACGCGCCGGCCCCGGTCGGTCCCGAGTCTAACCAGATTCCGGCGTCGCCGGGGGCCGGGGGCCTGCGCGCGGGTCGCCCGCCGAAGCTACTCCTCGCCCTGCCCGTGGGGCGGCCGCGGGCGGGAGGACCTCAGGGGTGCGCCCGCTGGGCCTCGGCGATGGCGTTGCTCACCGCGGTCCCCATCAGGGACGGGTACCAGCCACCCTGCTGCCTGACGGCGACCAGGGCCGCGTCGTGGTCGTTCATCGCCTCGCTGAGGCGGACGGGCGGCTTCCCGGTCACCTTGACGGTGCCCCCGGTGAGGTGGACCAGGACGACGCCGTCGGCGACCTGCTCGTTGCGGGTGGTCAGGCCGTCGATGCGGAAGTGGACCTGCCGGTCCGGCCCGAGCGGCGAGCCGGGCTTGCCGAGGCCGAGGCGGTCGAACAGCGGCTGGCGGTAGGCGTCGACGACCCTGGCCTCGTCGGGCGCGAGCCGGTCGGCGACCTTGGCCGGGTCGCCGTCCGAGGCGCTGGCGAGCAGCCCGCGCACCGCCTCCTCCGGCGAGGCGGCGCCGGCCGCGCCGGCGGCACCGCCGGTGAGCAGCCCGTAGTCGGCGTCGCCGGCCTTGCCGGCGAGCCGGCCCCACTCGGCCGAGGAGGCCAGCAGCGACACGTACCAGCGGCCGTCGGCGCCGCGGACGGTCACCAGCCGCAGGGAGTCGATCGCGCCGTGGGTCTGGGCGGCGAGCTGGCGCCTTGCCTCGGCGACCGGGAGCTGCACCTGGACGCCGTTCGGGCCGCGCACGCCGACGGTGCCCGAGACCGCCTCGAGCACCACCACGCCGCCGTCGCTGCTGCCCGCGGCGCGGTTGAAGCGCAGGTCCCTGGCGGTCACGTCGAGCCCGGCGAGGGGGCCGTTCGCGCCGCGGCCCTCGGCGATCAGCCTGGTCAGGCGGTCGCGGTAGGCGGCGGCGAGCTGCCGCTCCTCACCCTGCAGGAAGTCGCCGGCGCGCTGCAGGTCGCGCTTGTCCAGGGCGGCGAGCAGCCCGGTGGCGGCCGACTCCGGCGAGCGGCCCCCGGCGTTGCTGCCGACCGCGCGCATCGCCACCAGGCCGATGGCGCCGAACACCAGCAACAGGGCCATGGCCGCGGCGAGCAGGCCGGGGCCCGGACGGCGGCGGGCGGGCGGCGGCGCGGCCCCCCAGCCGGTAGCGGTCGGCTGGTCCATGCTGGGCTCCTCCGGGCGAACGGCGCGCGTGGTCGATCCTCTGCCCTTCAAGGATAGGCGCCACTCGGCCCGGAGGAGCCGGGTCGGGCGATCTCTTCGGGAAATCGTGACGTTGGCCGAATCCGCGCCAGCAACCACGCCGGGAGGTCGTACGCGCACGTGGCGCGGTCAAGCACCGGGAGGCAGCGGCCGACAACGGTTCCATGTCCGTGCCCCGCCCACGGCCGCGCCCTGCCGCCGTGCTGCTTGCCGCGATGCTCGCCGGCCTGCTGGCCGTCCCGACGCCGGCCGCGGCCGACCCCGGCGCGGTCGAGCGGGCGCGTGCCGAGGCCGCCCGCATCCAAGCCGAGGTCGACCGCCTGCAGGTGCGCGCCGAGGTCACGGCGGAGGCGTACGAGGCCACCGAGGAGCACCTGCAGGCGGCGCTGCGCAGCGCGCTCGCCCACCAGCGGGCGCTCGACGACCAGGAGCTGGCGGTGGAGACCGCGCAGGTGGGCCTGGACGAGCAGGTGCGCGGCATCTACGAGGTGGGGCCACTGGTCTCGGCCGAGCTGCTGCTGCTCGCCGACGACCCGCACGAGCTAGCCCTGGCCGTGCACGTCGCCGGCACCTCGCTCACCACCGGCGTGCACGCCGTCGACCAGGCGACCCAGGCCCAGGCGCGCGACCAGGCGCTGGTCGCCGAGCTGCGCGCGCGGCAGGCCGAGGTGCTCGCCCTGCGCCAGCGGCAGGGCGCCCAGCGGGCCGCGATCGAGCAGGCGCTCGCCCAGCAGCGCGAGCTGCTCGGCAGCGCCGAGCGCCACGTCCGCGAGCTGGTCGCCGCCGCGCGGGCGCGGGAGGAGGCCGCCAGGCGGGCGCTGGTGGCGGCGGCCGCGACCAGGGCGCGCACGCTCGGCCTCGAGGGCTTCGCCACCGCGCCGCCGCCGACGCAGGCCGCGGGTATGGCGGTGCACGCCGCCCTCGGGCAGCTGGGCAAGCCCTACCGCTGGGGCGCGACCGGCCCGGGCGAGTTCGACTGCTCCGGGCTGACCAGCTGGGCGTACCAGCAGGCCGGCGTGGACCTGCCGCGGACGTCACGGGCGCAGTGGTCGGCAGGGAGCCACGTGGCCGTGGCCGCGCTGCTCCCCGGCGACCTGGTCTTCTTCGGCACCGACCCGCGCAACCCCGGCACCATCCACCACGTCGGCATGTACGTCGGCCAGGGCCTGATGGTCAACGCCCCCTACACCGGCGCCGTGGTCCGCGTCGAGCCCGTCCGCCCCGACGACTACGTCGGCGCCACCCGGCCGGCGAGCTGACTAGTACTTCGGCTTGGCCGTGGGGCCTCGCCAAGGGACGCCGACGGTGTGCTTGAAGCAGTTCGGGCCCGGGTTGTACTGCGACAGGGGCTCGCCGCACTGCAGGCAGGTCCGCCCGCCAGGGAAGGTCTTCTGCGCGCCCTTGATCGTGCCCGAGTGGGTCCGAGCGCCCTGCATGGCGCGACCCTTGGAAGCCATGTGTTCCTCGTTCCTTGTGCGTTCCGCGATCCCGGTCGAATGCGTAAACTCTCTCGATCGACCCGACCGTCCTACCCCGGGTGCTCAGTCTGACATCCGGACCCGCCCCAAGCAAAGCACCGTCAGGTAACGAACCGCAGCTCACGCCCGCACGCTGGCTGACCGACCAAGCGGGTGTGTCGCCGTTGTGCCACCATGCTCGCATCATGAGCGAGCCGTACCAGCCGGCACCGGCCTCCCAGGGCGCGGTGGTCGAGTTCGACAAGGTCACCAAGCGCTACAGCGGCAAGCAGGACGGCGCCGCCGTGCAGGAGCTGTCCATGCTCGTCCCCGGCGGCGAGATCTGCGTGCTGGTGGGGCCGTCCGGGTGCGGCAAGACGACCACCCTCAAGATGGTCAACCGCCTGGTCGAGCCGAGCAGCGGCCGCATCCTGATCGACGGCGAGGACGTCGGCAGGGGCGACGCGGTCGCGCTGCGCCGGCGCATCGGCTACGTGATCCAGCAGACCGGCCTGTTCCCGCACCTCACCATCGGCAGCAACGTCGCCACCGTGCCGCGGCTGCTGGGCTGGGACCGGGAGCGCACCCACAGCCGCGTCGACGAGCTGATCGAGCTGGTCGGGCTCGACCCGGCCCGCTACCGCGACCGCTACCCGGCGCAGCTCTCCGGCGGCGAGCGCCAGCGCATCGGGGTCGCCCGCGCGATCGCGACCGACCCGCCGGTGCTGCTGATGGACGAGCCCTTCGGCGCGGTCGACCCGATCACCCGCGAGCGGCTGCAGAACGAGTTCCTGCGCCTGCAGCGCCTGCTCTCCACCACCATCCTGTTCGTCACCCACGACATCGACGAGGCCATCAAGATGGGCAACCGGGTGGCGGTCTTCCAGCCGGGCGGCCGGCTCGCCCAGTACGACACCTCCACCACCGTGCTGGAGGCGCCCGCCAACGACTTCGTGGCCCGCTTCGTCGGCGCCGACCGGGGCCTCAAGCGGCTGTCGCTGTCGCGGGTGCGCGACGTCGAGCTGGGCGAGCCGGTCACCGTTCGCGAGGGCGACGACGCCGCCGCCGTCGCCGGCGAGATCGCCGGCGCGCCCGACTCCTACGTGCTGCTGCTCGACGGCGACGACCACCCGCTCGGCTGGCTCTGGCGGCAGGACGTCGAGCGGCCCGGCCCGGTCGGCGCCGACCGGGCCACCAGCGCCGACCCGCTGCTGGAGCAGGACTCGACCCTGCGCGACGCGCTGTCGGCGATGCTCGGCTCGGCGGTGCAGGAGGGCGTCGTGGTCGACCAGGGCGGCCGGCTGCTCGGCACCCTGACGGTCCACGCCGTCTCCTCGGTGCTGCGCCAGGAGGCGCCGCTCGGCGCCTGAGCCGCGCCCGCCGCCCGCCGGCGCTCGGATTTGTCCGCCCAGGCTGGTAACCTCGCCGGGGCGCCGGGGGCGGACCCGAGACGGTTGCGCCCTCAGTCCGCCGGGGAGGTCCTCAAGCGTGAACAAGCCACTCCTGCAGCCGAGCTGGTTCCTGTGATCCTGGCCGTCGCCGGGCGTGGCGGCGCACGCCCGTCCCTGATGGCCAGGCGCTTGCCTGGCCTGTTGTGCTCCAGGCCGGTGGCCGCATGACGCTGCTGCTGCAGAGCGCGGGCGGCGCCCCGTGGGTCGACTGGGCGTGGATCGGCCGCCACACCGACGACATGGTGGCCCGCGTCGTCAAGCACCTGATCTTCACCGGCATCGCGGTCGGCATCGGCTTCGCCATCTCCCTGGCGCTGTCGCTGCTGATCGTCCGCTACCGCTGGACCTTCGGGCCGATCACCGGGGTCGCCGGGCTGCTCTACACGATCCCGAGCCTGGCCCTGTTCGGGCTGCTCATCCCGATCACCGGGCTGACCGTGACCACCGCGGAGATCGCCCTGGTCAGCTACACGCTGCTGATCCTGATCCGCAACACCGTCGCCGGCCTGGACGCGGTGCCGCGGGAGGTGCGCGACGCCGCCCTGGGCATGGGCTTCTCCCCCGCCCAGCTGCTGCTCCGCGTCGACCTGCCGCTGGCGCTGCCGGTGATCGTCGCGGGCCTGCGGGTGGCCACCGTGACCACCGTCGGGCTGGTCACCGTCACCGCGCTGATCGGCATGGACAACCTCGGCAGCTTCATCACCGACGGGCTGCAGCGCCTGTTCGTCACCCCGGTCCTGGTCGGCGCGGTGCTGTCGATCGCCCTGGCGGTCGCGGCCGACCTGGCCCTGCTCGGCGCCGAGTGGCTGATCGCGCCGTGGACCCGCGTGAAGGTGGAGGCACGGTGAGCGACGCCCTGCGGTTCCTCAGCGACCACCGCGCCGAAGTGGTGCAGCACAGCGTGGAGCACCTGCGCATCTCCGGCATCTCCCTGGTGCTGGCGCTGGCGGTGGCGCTGCCGGTGGCGCTCTGGCTGGCCCACACCGGCCGCGGTGGCTTCCTGGCGATCAACGCCTCCAACGTCGGCCGCGCCCTGCCGAGCCTGGCGATCATCGCGCTGGTGTTCTCGCTGCCCGGCTTCGGCCTGAGCCAGAACACCGCGATCTTCGCGCTGGTGCTGCTCGGCATCCCGCCGGTCCTGACCAACGCGTACGTCGGCGTGCGCGGGGTCGACCGCGACGTGGTCGAGGCCGCCCGCGGCATGGGCATGCGCGGCACGGAGATCCTGCGCGGCGTCGAGCTGCCCCTGGCGGCCCCGGTGATCATGGCCGGCGTGCGCACCGCCGCGGTGCAGATCGTGGCGACGGCGACGCTGGGCGCGCTGGTCGGCGCGGGCGGGCTCGGGGTGTTCATCATCGACGCCATCGCCTCGAGCGACAACGGGCGCCTGATCGCCGGCGCCGGGCTGGTGGCCCTGCTGGCGATCGTGATCGACGTGGGGTTCGGCGTGCTCGAGCGCGCCGTGACCCCGGCGGGTCTGGCCGCCGGCCGGGACGGCGAGCAGGCGAGCCGCCGCGGCGGCCGGCGCGGCCGCGGTGACCAGGTACTCGCCGACCAGGCGCGGCGCAGCGACGCCGCCTGAGCCCCGCGGCGGGCGGTGGGCCCGCCGCGAGCGGAAAGGAGCACTCCAGATGCAACGTCGTGCAGGCTTGACGGCCCTGGTGGTCGCGCTCGGGTTGTTGCTGGCCGCGTGCGGCGGCCTGAGCTCGAACGACAACTCGGGGGGGCAGTCCTCGGGCGGTGGGAGCAAGGGCGAGGTCCGCCTCGGCGTGGTCGACTTCACCGAGCAGCTGATCCTCGCGCAGCTCTACGGGCAGGTCCTGAACCAGGCCGGCTACAAGGTGACCTACACCAAGCTCGGCAGCCGCGAGCTGGCCGACCCGGCGCTGTTCTCCGGCAAGCTGGACATGCTGATCGAGTACGCCGGCTCGGACCTGATCTACCTCAAGGGCACGCCGAGCGCCGACGCCGACAAGGTCCTCAGCGACCTCAAGGCCAAGCTCGAGCCGAAGCAGGTGACCGCGCTCGACCAGGCGCCCATGAGCGACCAGCAGGCGATCACCGTCACCCAGGCGACCGCCAGCAAGTACAGCCTCAAGACCCTCTCCGACCTCGCCAAGGTCTCCAGCCAGCTGGTCTTCGGCGGCCCGCCCGAGTGCCGCGAGCGCGACACCTGCTACAAGGGCCTGCAGAAGACCTACGGCACGAAGTTCAAGAGCTTCCAGTCGCTCGCCCAGGGCTCGATCAAGTACCGCGCCCTGACCAACAACCAGATCCAGGTCGCCCTGTCGTTCTCCACCGACGGCATCATCGCCAAGCAGCACCTGGTCATCCTCGAGGACGACAAGGGCCTGTTCCCCGCCGACCACGCCATCCCGGTGGTGCGCAACGACTACCTGTCCAAGGCCGGCGACGAGTTCAAGAACACCGTCAACAAGGTCAGCGCGGCGATCACCACCGAGGAGATCACCGGCCTGAACGCCAAGGTCGACATCGACAACGAGGACCCCGACACGGTCGCCACCGACTGGCTGAAGGGCAAGAGCCTGCTGTCCTAGGCGGCGCTGCCCCGCCCCGGCGCGCTATCCCGTCGAGGTCGCCTCCAGGCGGACCTCGTCGCGGTTGGAGGTCGGGGCGGGGCTGAGGTCCACGTTGCCCTTGACCACCGAGACGGCCTTGCTGACGTCGCCGCCCTCCGGCGGCGTCCAGCCGTCGCGCGCGAGCGCCTGCAGGAACAGCGTGGGCGGGTCCTCGCCGCGCTGGGCCGGGACCTTGTAGACCCGGGAGACGACGGTGCACTCCGGCTTGCAGCGCCGGTTGCCCTCGACGTTCTCGCTGCCCTGGACCACGGCGTAGGGGATGTGGACGCCGTCGAGGGCGGCGCGCAGCTCCGTCTCGGTGGCTCGGGTGGAGCCGAGCAGCAGCGTCACCACCCAGGCGAACAGCACGCCCTCGGCCAGCACGGCCAGCAGGCCGGCGCGCAGTCGCCTGCGGGAGCCGCGGCCGACCAGGAAGAGCACGACGGCGAGCCCCACCACCGGACCCGCCAGCGCGGCCACCCAGGTCACCAGCGCCCGGTGGGCGATCCAGCCGAGCGCCAGCCAGCCCACCACCAGCCCGACCACCGTGGTCGGCAGCGCCAGCCAGGTCGCGACGGCGATCGCCCTCGCGGCACTGACGTCGCCCTTGTCGGGCATGTCCCAGTCGAGGATCCGCTGGTACGCCGCCTGCTTCCGGTCATGTTGCTGGTCTTGTCGCTGGTTCACCGCCACCCCTTGTCCATCCGGGGCTACCGCTTCGCTCCTCGAGCCCCGGACCCCGTTGTCCATCCGGGGCTACCGCTTCGCTCCTCGAGCCCCGGACCCCGTTGTCCATCCGGG
>DASUZB010000292.1:0-2438 GCA_036377075.1 Actinomycetes bacterium
TCCGGCCGGGGCCGTGCTGCTCGCGGACGCGGCCGCCGAGCGCGCCCGTGACGTGCGCGCGAAGCAGGTATTCGAGTCCGTCTTCGGGCCCGCCGGGCAGAGCGGCGGCGGCGACCTGGCCGACATGGACATCAAGACCGCCGACGTGATCACCGCCGCCGACGCCGCCAAGGCCTCGGCGTTCAGTCGCTCCTCTCCGGACCTCGCCCTGCGCTCGGCGCGAGCGGTCGGCGCGTGGCAAGATCACCTGACCCGGCTGGCCGAGGGGGAGGACGTGCGGTCGGCGGTCCGGCGGGTCTCGTTCGACGAGGAAGCGCTGAGCCTGGTGGTCCTGGTGGCGATGCTCGGCGAGGCCGTGCCCGCCGGGGCAGGGCCGGCCGCGGCGGCGGTGCCGGGCGAAGCCGGCGGCGGCAGCGTCTACACCGAGCCCCGGGAGATGCTGACGTCGGTGTTCGGCCCGGTGGTGCTGACCGAGATCCTGGCCAAGGCGCGCGCCGACTTGACCGAACGGGTCCGGCTGCTCCTGGATGAAGAGCTAGTCAGGTTCGTTGAGGTGATCGACGCGGCCGGTGACTGCGACGACGTCGCGGCCATCCGGCTTTACCAGGCGGAATTCTCGCTCGAGGCGGTTAGGTGACAGCGAACACGATCGTGGTAAGCGGGCTGGCGCATTCGCGGCTGCCCGCCAGGCTTACCTCGCTCCAGGAGCTGACCAAGATCGGATCAGCAAGAACCGGATCCGAAGGGTTCAGCCAGGAACTACTGACCGAGGCGGAAGCGCTGCTGCGGCGGTCGGGCGAGCGGATGCGGATGTCCGCCTCGCACACCGTGGTGGCCCTGGCGGGAGGCACGGGCAGCGGGAAGTCCTCGCTTTTCAACGCCCTGGCCGGGGCGAACTTCTCGCCCGCGGGCGTGACCCGGCCGACCACCAAGCACTCGCACGCCTGCGTGTGGGGGATGGAGGGGGCCGCCCCGCTGCTGGACTGGCTGGGCGTGCAGCGGCGTCACCGTTACGCCCGGGCGAGCGCCCTGGATGAGGGCGAGGCGTCGCTGACCGGGATGCTCCTGCTCGACCTGCCCGACCACGACTCGGTGGTCACCGGGTCGGCGGCGCTGGTCGACCGCCTGGTCAAGATGGCCGACATGCTGGTCTGGGTGCTCGACCCGCTGAAGTACGCGGACGCATCCGTGCACCGGCGCTACCTGGTGCCGCTGGCCGGGCACGCCGCGGTGACCACGGTGGTGCTCAACCAGGTCGACACGCTCAGCCCCGACCAGGCTGACGACTGCCGGTCCGACCTGCGCAGGCTGCTGGACGCCGAGGGCCTGACCGAGACCCACGTCCTGGTGACCTCGGCGACCACCGGCGCCGGCCTCGACGAGCTGCGCCGGGTGCTGGCGAACGCGGTGGCCGTCCGCCAGGCCGCCGCGGAAAGGATCACGGCGGACATCGACGCCCTGCTGGAGCGGTTCGCGGTGTACGCCGGGAATTCGGTGCCCGGCTGGCTCCCCCCGGCGTCCCAGCCGCCCGCGCTGGCCGTGTCCCCCACGGCGGCTCCGACCCTTCAAGCCCTTCAATCCCAGGGAACGGAGCCGGCTTCCGCCCAGGTTCCGGCTCGGCCGCCGTGGGAGCTGGATGACGGCGGCGAGAGCGAGAGCAACGGGCGGGTCGGCGCGGCCGACTGGCAGCCCTGGCAGACGGCCGAGGCGTCGGCCAAGCTGGTCTCCTCCGCCCGGCCGCCGTGGGAAGACGCCACCCCGAACGGCAACGGCGCCGAGAAGGTCACCGAGGATCCCGCGATCTACGTTCCCGCCGGTCCGGTCGGCACGCTGACCGCGGCGTTCGCGAAGGCCGCCGGCGCGGCGGCGGTGACCGAGACGCTGAACGGCGTGCGCGAGCGCAGCGCCGCCGGTTACATCGGCTGGCCGCCCGCCCGGCTGGCCGCCCGCCTGCGTGGCCAGGCACCGGCGCACAAGCTCGTGGCCAGCGACGCGGGGCACGTCGGGCAGGCGCAGCGGTCCGACATCGACAACGCGATCAACGTGTTCGCCAGCGAAGTGGGCGGTTCGCTCCCCGAGCCCTGGTCGCGGACCGTGCGGGCGGCGGCGCGCTCCCGGGCCGACGAGGCCCAGTCGGCGCTCGGCACGGCGGTCACCCAGGGCTTGCCGCCGCGTGACAAGGTGACGAGCTGGTGGCGGCTGATCGCGCTCGCCCAGTGGCTCCTGGTGGCGCTGACGCTGGTCGGCCTGATCTGGATCGCGCTCATCCTCGCGATCGGCGGGTCCAGCGGGCCGCACAAATCGTCATCCCTGATCAACGACGTCTCCCTGGCCCCGTGGCTCGGGGTCATGGTGGTGGCACTGCTGCTGCTCGGCTGGCTGATCTCGTCGTGGTGCCAGAACATGGTCGTCCTCGCCGCGGATCGCGAACGCGAGCA
>DASUZB010000293.1:0-12471 GCA_036377075.1 Actinomycetes bacterium
GGCGTGAACGCCACCGCCGGGTCCCGCTCGTGCAGCACCTTCGTGATCGCCGCCGTCAACGTCGTCTTGCCGTGGTCGATGTGCCCCATCGTCCCAATGTTCAAGTGCGGCTTGGTCCGCTCAAACCTCTTCTTCGCCATCGCCTGATTCCTCCCAGCTCGGCCTGCCGGTCAGACGCTCCTGTCCCAACCTTGCGGCGCCGCGCCGTGGGCGTGGCGCTGCCACCAGGACCCAACCACAAAGCGAGAGCGGCTGCGCACCGGCACCACCACTCTCGCTCGGTAGCGGCGGGTGGACTCGAACCACCGACACAGCGATTATGAGCCGCTTGCTCTACCTCTGAGCTACGCCGCCATGGGAGCCGGTGCACCCCGACCCCGTCGCGCTCCGGCCGGTGCAGCGGCCCGGGTGGCTGACGCTCCCGGCCTGCGGCTTCCCGGCGCGAAGGCCTCAGGAACTGTAGCAGCAACCCGCCGCGGCGCTCCACCTGGTTCCACAGCCTCCTCGTCGCCTCCCGCACCACCCCTGACCAGGCACGTCGGTGGTGAGCCCGGGGGGTCCGGGGGGCTCGAGAGCGAGGCCGCAACCCAGGCGGCGGGCGGCCACCTGGAGCCGAGCGGTAGCCCCCCGGAGAATCAGGCCCTGGTCAGGCGACCGCGGCGACCGGCACGGGCAGCGGCTGCGCCTCGAGGCCGACGCCGGCGTTGAACAGCAGGTGGGTCAGGGTGCCGATCGCGGGCCACTGGTCGGGCAGGAACTCGAGGCCGACGGTCTGCCCGCCGTCCTGGTGGTCGATGCGCGCCCGCTCGACGCAGTGCAGGGTCACGTCCTGCCCGGGTGCCCGCAGGACCAGGGTCGACACGGTCGCGGGGAGCGCCGCTCCGGCGAAGACGCGGGCGCCGGTCAGCGACAGGTCCCTGGCGACGCACGGCACGCCGTCGAGCCGGGCCCGCAGGCTGACCGCGAAGCGGACGCTGGCGCGCCGTTCGGCGCCGAAGCGGACGCCGCGGATGCGCCCGATCGCCGCCAGCACCACGACCAGGTTGAACAGCAGCCAGCCGGCGGCCGCGTAGGCAGCCGCCGGCACGCCGTAGTGCAGCGGCGTGTGCCCGTTGAGGCTGGCGCCGAACCAGGCGGCGGCGAGCAGCGACAGGACCACGACGACCCAGAGGATCCAGGGCACCGGCGCCCGGCGGCGCTGCTCGCCGGTGCGGCCCTTCGGGGTCACCTGGAAGCCGCCGGCGCGCCGGCCGAACAGGGTCAGCGTGGCCGAGAGGTTGGAGGGCAGCCGCACCACGTCGAACAGGATCGCCAGCCACGGTCGCTGCCAGCCGCGGCCGAGCAGCCACAGGGCGAGCTGCTGCAGCGTGAAGGTCGTCACGAAGGCGACCGCGAAGGTGAGCAGCGGCGCCCGGATCGGCACCGCGCCGGTGAACAGCACGGCGGCGGGCAGCAGCAGGTAGCCGAGCGACCGCCAGGCGTCGAACCAGCCGAGCAGGGTGAACATGTAGGCGAGCCGCTGCGCCAGGCTGAGGCCCTTGACGGTGAGCGGGTTGTCGGCGCGCAGCACCTGCATCGCGCCGGTGCCCCAGCGGTAGCGCTGCAGCAGGTACTGGCGCGCGCCCGAGGCGGCCAGGCCCCTGGCGAGGACCTCGTTGTGGTAGACGCTGCGCCAGCCGGCCATGTGGAGCCGGATGGTGGTGTGGATGTCCTCGGTGACGGTCCCGGTGGCGACGCCGCCGACCTGGCGCAGCGCCGCGGTCCGCAGCAGCGCGCTCGTGCCGCACCAGAAGGCCGCCTGCCAGCGGTTCTTCCCCGGCATGATGGCCCGGTAGAAGAGCGACTGCTCGCTGAAGCCGTCCCGGGCGGCGGTCCGGCTGTGCTCGAAGGAGCCCAGGTTGTAGAAGTCCTGGGGCGTCTGGACCAGGGCGACGCGCGGGTCGTCGAAGTACCCGATGGTGGCGCTGAGGAAGTTGGGCCGCGCCACGTGGTCGGCGTCCAGCACGGCGACCACGTCCGCGTCGACCACCGCCAGGGCGTGGTTCAGGTTACCGGCCTTGGCGTGGCTGCGGTCGCGGCGGCGCAGGTAGCGGGCGCCGAGGTCGGTGGCGAGCTGGGCCACCTCCGGCCGGGCGCCGTCGTCGAGGACCCAGGTCTCGTGGACGGGCCGCAGCGCGACCGCGGCCGCGATCGTGGGGGCGAGCACCTCCGGCGGCTCGTTCCACGTCGGGATCAGCACCGCGACGCGCAGCGGGGTCTCGCGCAGCGGCCGCGGCCGCGGCCCCGCGCCCAGGTTCCACAGCGAGAACGCGTACAGGCCGAGCCCCAGCGCCGCGTGCACCTCCAGCAGGTACATCGGCAGCGACAGCCACCACAGCGCCGGGTCGATCGTTGCCACGGCGCGCCAGCCGAGGTACGCCACGGTCGCCGCCAGGGCGAGGGCCGCGACCGCCCTGGCGGCGCGGTCGCGCAGGCGGGAGAAGCCGCGCACCGAGCCGTCCGGGAACGCCGGCAGGCTCGGTTGCTCCTCGTCCGGCTCTACCGCCAAGCCACGATCTTGCACGGTGCCGCCCTCGTCTCGACGAAGCTGGCTCACCAGTTCGATCGGCAGCCGCGTTGCCGGATTTGAGCCGTCGCCGCGACCTGGCGACCTGGCCAAGCCGGTTGCGGGCGGCGGTGACGGCCCGCAGGATCGTGGTCGATGGTCGCGCTCGCCGTCTTCGTGATCCTGCTCACCGCCGCCGTCACGCAGGCCGTGACCGGGTTCGGTTTCGCGCTGGTCGCGGTGCCGCTGCTCGCGGCCGCGACCGACGCGCGCACCGCCGTCGTCGGCGCCGCCCTGGTCAGCCAGCTGATCACGGTGACGATGGCGGCGCGGGAGCGGACCCACGTGCGCTGGCGCACCGCCGTGGCGATCGTCGGCGCCGCGCTGCTCGGCATGCCGTTCGGCCTGCTGGTGCTGCGTGGCGCGCCCGAGCGGGCGCTCACGGCGCTGATCGCGGTGGTGGCGCTCGGCTGCACGCTGATCGTCTGGCGGGGCACGCGCATCGGCACCGGCCTCGCCACGGTTGGCGTGGTCGGGGTGCTCAGCGGCGCGCTCGGCGCCGCCACCGGCACCAGCGGACCGCCGCTGGTGGCCGCGTTCCAGGCGATGGGCTACGACCCGCGGACCTTCCGGGCGACGATCGCGGCGGTCTTCACCGGCAGCGGGGTTTTCAGCATCGCCGGCTACGCCCTCCTCGGCCAGGTGCACCGCGGCGCCCTCTGGGTGGCCCTCGCCGGCGTGCCCGCCGTGGCCCTCGGCTGGTGGACGGGCAACCGCCTGTTCGCGCGCATCGACCCGCTCCGCTTCCGCCAGGTCGTCCTCGTCGGCCTGGTGGTCAGCGCCACCGTGACCCTGTTGCGCAGCCTTCTTTGATCCGGGGGGCCCGAGACAGCTCCCCCCGGCCCCCCCATCGGGTCCCTCGGCGGGATCCTTGCTCGGGCACCAGGCCGGTTCGGCGGGACCCTCGGGGCCGAGGACGAACTCGCTGCGCCCGGTGCACCGCGAGCAAGCCATCCGTGCCAGCGGCATGACAGCGCCGTGCCAGCGCGCGGCAGGCCGTGACGGTCGCGTGTGACCGCCAGCTCAGCGGCACGGTCCAAGGTGCTCTCGCAAGCCACCACGAACGAGACGGGAGCGGAACATGAGCTACGCGATCCAGGCCGAGGGCCTGGTCAAGCGCTTCGGCGAGACGACGGCGCTCGCCGGGGCGGACCTGGCGGCCCGCGGCGGCACGGTGCTGGCGGTGCTCGGTCCCAACGGGGCCGGCAAGACCACCGCGGTGCGCATCCTCGCCACCCTGCTGCGGCCCGACGGGGGCCACGCGACCGTGCGCGGCTACGACGTCGTCACCCAGGCCCACGAGGTCCGGCAGCTGATCGCCCTGACCGGCCAGTACGCGGCGGTCGACGAGAACCTGACCGGGGTCGAGAACCTGGTGATGATCGCCCGCCTGCTGGGCCTGTCCCGCGCCGAGGCGCGGGCGCGCGCCGCCGAGCTGCTCGGGGAGTTCGACCTCGCCGACGCGGGCAGCCGCGCGGCCAAGACCTACTCCGGCGGCATGCGGCGCCGCCTGGACCTGGCCGCCAGCCTGGTCGGCCGGCCCAGCGTCGTCTACCTCGACGAGCCGACCACCGGCCTGGACCCGCGCGGGCGCGGCAACCTGTGGCGGGTGGTCAGGAACCTGGTCGGGGGCGGGGTCACCGTCCTGCTCACCACCCAGTACATGGAGGAGGCCGACCAGCTCGCCGACGACGTGGTCGTGATCGACCGCGGCCGGGTGGTCGCGACCGGCACGCCCGACCAGCTCAAGACGCAGGTCGGCCGCCAGGTCCTGCAGGTCAGCCCGGTCCGTGAGGCCGACATCGGCACGGTGGTGCGGGTGGTGACCGACCTGACCGGCGGCGCGCCCGACTCGGTGAAGGTCAACGGGGCGGTCTCCGCCAACGTGAGCGACCCGGCGCTGTCGCCCGCCGTCCTGCAGCGGCTGACCGAGGTCGGCGTCGAAGTCGCCGAGCTCAGCCTGCGCAAGCCCAGCCTCGACGAGGCCTTCTTCGCCCTCACCGGCCGCCACACCGGCGGCGACGACCACGATGGGAGTGCCGAATGACCACCATGACGCAGACCACCGGCCCGGCCCCGATCGAGCTGTCGGCGCGGGTCGCCCCGCTCGCCGCGGTCCGCCACGCCCTCACCCTGGCCTGGCGCAGCCTGGTCCAGATCAAGCACAACCCGCTGGAGCTGATGGACCTCAGCCTGCAGCCGCTGATGTTCGTGCTGCTGTTCGCCTACGTGTTCGGGGGCGCCATCTCCGGTTCGGTGCACCAGTTCCTGCAGTTCGGGCTCGCCGGGATCATCGCCCAGAACGCCCTGTTCCTGACCATGAACACGGCGATCGCGCTGAACAGCGACATCGGCAAGGGGGTCTTCGACCGCTTCCGCAGCCTGCCGATCGCCCGCTCGGCGCCACTGGCCGGGCGCATCGCCGCCGACGTGGCGCGCCAGGCGTGGTCGGTGGCGATCCTGCTCGGCGTCGGGATGCTGCTCGGCTTCCGGGTCGGCACCGGCCCCGCCGGCGTGGTCGGCGCGTTCGCCCTGCTGATCGCGTTCAGCCTCGGCTTCTCCTGGCTGCCGGTGCTGGTCGGCATGCTGGTCGACGTGCCCGAGAAGGTGCAGGCGTTCGGCTTCGTGGTGATCTTCCCGCTGACGTTCGCCAGCAGCGCGTTCGTCCCCACCGCGACGATGCCCGGCTGGCTGCAGGCGTGGGTCAGGGTCAACCCGGTGACGCTGCTCGCCGACGCCCTGCGGGGCCTGCTGGTGAGCGGTGACGTGGCCCGTCCACTGCTCGGCTCGCTGGCCTGGACCGCCGCCTTCATGGTGGTGTTCGCCCCGCTCGCCCTGCGCGCCTTCCGGAGCCGGGCATGACCCTCACCCCTCAGCCCCCAGGCCCGAGCCGCACCCGCGCCGCCCCCTCCCAGGGGGCGGCGCGGCCCTTTGCGTCGCGGAGGGCCGCCGGAGCCACCTCGGCGAGCACCGCGTCGCGGTCCCGCGCCTTGCCGCGCCGGTAGGCCCGGTCGAAGCCCTCGCGGCCGAGGGCCGCCACCGTGGCGGCGCGCACCCGCGCCAGGTCGGGATCGGCCTCGTCGGGCATCCCGCGCAGCAGCTCCGCCGTCCCGAGCAGCACCGCGGCGTGCTCGGTGTCCCCGTCGGCGAGGTCCGTCTCCGCCTGCAGCTCGATGACGCGGGCGATCACCGGCCGGTCCCTGGACGTACCCGCGCTCTCGAGCGCCCGCTCGCACCACCGCCGCGCGCCAGCGACGTCGCCGGCCGCCATGTCGACCCGTCCTCGGGACACCAGCAGCATGGCGTGCCGCTGGAAGATCGGGTGGCTGACCTCCTCGAAGCGGGCGATGGCGCCGTCGAGCAGCTCACGCGCCTCGTCGAGGCGCCCCTCGATGCGGGCCATGTCGCCGCGCACGTGCTGGATGAAGAACTTCTGGTCCTCCGCGCCGACCTCGTTCGCGATGCGCTCGGCCAGCGCCAGGTCCTCCCGTGCCGGCCCCATCTGCCCGGCCCGGACGCGCTCCCCCGCCAGCCGGATCACGATCTGCCCCACGTCCTCCCGGTCGCCGAGCCCGACGAACACCTCGCGGGCCTCCTGGAGTGCCGACATCGCCTCGTCGTGCCGTCCCTTGGTCGTGCTCAGCTCGGCGCGCGAGACCAGCACCTGGCCGAGGCCCCAGCGGTCGCCCAGCTCGCGGAACTCGCCGAGCGCGCGGTCGAACTGCCGCTCTGCCTCGTCCGCCTCGCCGAGGTTGACCAGCAGCCCGCCGACCATGGAGTGGCCCAGCGCGCGCACCCACGGGTCGGGCTGACGGTCGAGCTTGCGGGCGAAGTCGAGGGCGGCGGGGTCGTCGTTCTGGAACAGGTGCCACATCACGTCCAGGAACGCGAGCATCGGGTGGGAGCGGTCCGGATCGTCGGCCGGTAGGCGGTGGACGATGCCCCTGGCCTCCTCGAGGCGCTCCATCGAGCGGGCGACGTCGACGCCGCCGCTGATCGCGATGAAGGCGCTGACGACCAGGACCCTGGCGCGCACCACCGGCGCCACCTCGCCGGGCAGCGCCAGCGCCTGCGTCGCCCAGTCGGTTGCCTCGGCGCGCAGGCTGCGCAGGAACCAGTACCAGCCGAGCGCGGCGACCAGGCGGTGGGCGAGCACGCCGTCCCGGCGGCCGACCGCCCAGCGCAGCGCCGCGTGCAGGTTGTCGCGCTCGGCCGCCAGCCGGTCCACCCAGCGCTGCTGGTCGCCGCGGCGCAGCTGCGGGTCGGCCCGCTCGGCCAGGTCGAGGAGGTAGTCGGCGTGGGCGCGCCGCACCGCCTCGTCCTCCCCGGCCTCACGGCGGCGCTCCTCGCCGTAGGCGCGCACCGTCTCCAGCATCGAGTAGCGCACCTCGCCGGCGCCCTCGCCCGCCACCACCAGGGACTTGTCCACCAGCGAGGCGAGCAGGTAGAGCACCTCGTCGGGGGCGGGGCCGTCGAGCCCGGGCCCGGCGCACACCCGCTCGGCCGCGTCGAGGGTCCCGCCGCCGGCGAACGCCGCCAGCCGGCGCAGCAGCACCCGCTCGGCGTCGCCGAGCAGGTCCCAGCTCCAGTCGATCACCGCGCGCAGCGTCTGGTGGCGGGGCAGGGCGGGCCGGCCGCCGTCGCCGAGCAGCCGGAAGCGGTCGTCCAGCCTGGCGGCGACCTGCTCTGGGGTGAGGGCGCGCAGCCGCGCCGCGGCGAGCTCGATCGCCAGCGGGATGCCGTCGAGCGCGCGGCAGATCCGCAGCACCGAGCCGACGGTCGCGGCGTCGACGCCGAAGCCGGGCCGTGCCGCCGCGGCGCGGTCGGCGAACAGCCGCACCGCCGGGTAGCGCAGCGCCTCGTCCGGCTCGGCGCCGTCGTCGGGGAGCGCCAGCGGCGCGACCGGGTGCAGCACCTCGCCCGTGATCCCGAGCGGCTCGCGGCTGGTGGCCAGCACCCGGATCCCGGGGCAGCGGGCGAGCAGCAGGTCGGCCAGGGCGGCGGCGTCGGCGACCAGGTGCTCGCAGTTGTCGAGCACCAGCAGCAGCCGCTTGTCGGCGAGCGCCTCGACGAGGCGGTCGGCGGGCGCGGTGGCACCGGCGCCGCGCGGCGCCAGCAGCGCGATCTCCCGTGCGCCCAGCAGCGCCAGCACCGCCTGCGGCAGGTCGGCCGGGTCGACCACGGAGCCGAGCTCCACCATCCAGACCCCGTTGGGCATGCGGTCGACCAGCCGCACGGCGGCCTCGCTCGCGAGCCTGGTCTTCCCCGCCCCGCCCGGCCCGGTGAGGGTCACCAGGCGGGCGCCGGCGAAGACCCCGGTGATGCGGGCGATGTCGTCGTCGCGGCCGACGAAGCTGGTGATCTGGGAGCGGAGGTTGGTGCGGGCGGACCCCGCGGGCCAGGGGTCGGCCGCCGCCGGACCGGTCGGCTCCCCCGGCGCCCCTGGCTGATCGGCGGCACCGCCCACCGGCGCCGTGGCCTCGCCGCGGAGCACCGCCAGGTGGACCGCCTGCAGCTCCCCGGAGGGGTCGACGCCGAGTTCGTCGGCGAGCCGCCCGCGCAGCCGCTCGTACACCGTCAGCGCCTCGGCCTGCCGGCCGGCCCGGGCCAGGGCGCGCATGAGCTGGCCGTGCAACCGCTCGCGGCGGGGGTGCATCGTGACCAGCTCGTCCAGCTCGGCGACCAGGCCCTCGCCCGCGCCGCCGGCGAGGTCGGCCTCGATGCGGTCCTCCAGCGCGCCGAGCCGCAGCGCCTCCAGCCGCACGGCGGCGGGCTCGGCGAAACCGGCCTCCGCCGCGTCGGCCAGCGCCGGTCCCCGCCACAGCGCCAGCGCCCCCCGCAGCGTGGCCGCCGCCTGCCGCGGGTCGCGGCGCAGCTCCTCCCTTCCGGCCTGGGCCAGCGCCTCGAACCGGACCGCGTCGACGGCCTCCGCGTCCAGCGCCAGTCGGTAGCCGGCGGGGTGCGACCCGACCACGTCGGGCAGCAGCCGCCGCAGGCGGGAGAGGAGCGACTGCAACGCGTTGGCGGCGTTCGCCGGCGGCTCCTCGCCCCAGACCGCGTCGACCAGCTGGCTGGTGAGCACCACCCGGTCGGGGTCCAGCGCGAGCCGCACCAGCAGGGTGCGCAGCCGGGGCCCGACGACCTCCACGGGCTCGCCGAAGCCGACCCGCACCTCCAGCGGGCCCAGGATGCCGATGCGCACGTCGCTGGCCATGCCGGTAATTCTGCCTGCTCGCCGTGCCAGCCGGGAGACGGGCGCCGCCGCGCCCGCTACAGCCAGCCCTTCTCCTCGGCGATGCGCAGCGCCTCGAGGCGGCTGCCCGCACGCGTCTTGCGGATCGCGGCGGAGAGGTGGTTGCGCACGGTCCCCTCGGAGAGGTGCAGGTGGGCAGCGATGGCGGCGGCGCTGGCGCCGCCGCGGGCGGCGGCGAGCACCTCCCGCTCGCGCTGCGACAGCGGGCTGGCGCCCTCGGCGAGGGCGGCGGCAGCCAGCCCAGGGTCGACGGTCCGCTGGCCGGCGGCGGCGCGACGGATCGCGCCGGCCAGCTCGGAGGCGGGCCCGTCCTTGACCAGGAAGCCGTAGGCGCCGCTGTCCATCGCCCTGCGCAGGTAGCCCGGCCGGCCGAAGGTGGTGAGGATCAGCGCCCGGCAGGCGGGCAGGGCGTCCCGCAGGGCCGCCGCGGCGGCGAGCCCGTCCATGCCGGGCATCTCGATGTCGAGCAGGGCCACGTCCGGCCGGTGCTCGAGGGCGGCGGCGACCACCTCGTCGCCGCGGCTCACCTGGGCGACCACCTCGATGTCCGGTTGCAGCGACAGCAGGGCCGCCAGGGCGCCGCGCACCATGCCCTGGTCCTCTGCCAGCAGGACGCTGATCACCCGGCGGGCACCTCGACGCGGAGCTGGAAGCCGCCCTCGGGGCGCGGGCCCGCCTGCAGGCGGCCGCCGCTGCCGGCCACCCGCTCCGCCAGGCCGGCGAGGCCGCTGCCGCCCGAGCCGTTGCCGCCGGACGGGCTGCCTCGCCGCAGCGGGTCGGCCCCGGCGCCGTCGTCGGCGATCACCACCGCGACGCGGTCACCGTCGCGCTCGAAGCCGACCCGGCAGGTCGCGGCGCCGCTGTGGCGCAGCACGTTGGTGGTCCCCTCGCGGACCGCCCAGCCGAGCGCCTCCTGCACCGGCTCGGGCAGGTCGCGCGGCGGTTCCTCGACGGTGGCCCGCACGCCGGCGGCGTCGAGGGCGGCGCGGGCGCCGGCCAGCTCCGCGGCGAGGGCGACGCGCCGGTAGCCGCCGACCGCCTCGCGGACCTCCGCGAGCGAGCGCCGTGCCACCTGCTCGATCTCGCGCACCTCGGTGGCGGCCCGCACGGGGTCGGTCTCGAGCAACCCGCCGGCCAGCTCGCTCTTGAGGACGATCACCGAGAGGCTGTGGCCGAGCAGGTCGTGCAGGTCGCGGGAGAAGCGCAGGCGCTCGTCCGCGACCGCCATGCGGGCCAGCTCGTCCTGTGCCCGCCTGAGCCGGACGTTGAGCCCGATGATGTGGAAGAAGCCGAGCATGCCGAAGCCGGAGATCCCGGTCTGCAGGCAGTTGAGGGAGACCGTGCTCGGCGGCAGCCCCTGCCACAGCGACAGGCCTCCCGTCAGGACGACGGTCAGCGCGACGGCGCGCGCTGCCCGCCGCCGGGGGTAGGCGGCGGGCACCGCCAGGGCCACGAAGGTCAGCAGGCCGATCCACCTGCCGGGGAAGCGCCCGACCACCAGGGTGACGATGATCGCCAGGATGACCAGGATGGCCACGCCCCTACCGGGCAGCGGCGTGTCCGACGGCGGCCGCACCACCACGTACACGTAGGCCGCGACCACCAGGGCCAGCAGCGCGAGCTGCAGCGCGAGCCGGCTGCCAGGCTGCGGCGCGCGGATCACTCCGGGCAGGTCGAAGATGAGGTAGACGATCCAGAACAGCGTGCCGACGTGCCAGTAGACGCGCTGGCGCCTGCTCGGCTGGGCCGTCCCGAAGTCGAAGTCGCGGTCCATCGTCCCTCTTCCCGAACGCTCGGTCACAGTATTCCCGGCGCTGCCGTCAGGCGCGCGCCTCGTCGCGGCGGTAGCGCCACACGGCCAGGGCGGCGAAGGCGGCGCCGTAGGCGAGCAGGACGAGCCCGTCGGCCAGCACCGGCGCCTGGCCCGCCACCGCGCGCCAGCCGAGGTCGGCCAGGTGGTAGCCGGGCAGCAGGTGGGCGATCTGGCGCATGGTGTCGGGCATCCGCGCGGTCGGGATCCACATCCCGCCGAGCAGCGACAGCACCAGCGCGCTGACCACCGTCACCGGCTGCGCGGTGTCGGCGTCGAACAGGTAGCCGATCACCACCCCGAGCGCGGCGAACGGCAGCGTCCCGAGCCACATCAGCAGCACCAGCTCGGCCCAGGCGCCCGCGCCGAGGCGGACCGGGCCGGCGATGAACCCGGTCGCCCCCACCAGCAGGATCGAGGGCAGCGCGATGGCCATCGCCGCCAGCGCCTTGACCGCCAGGTAGCCCCACGACGGCAGCGGGGTGACCCGCAGCAGCCTCGTCCAGCCGCCGGCCCGTTCCGCCGCGAGGCGCGCCCCGCCCATGAACAGGACCGCCAGCATCGCGCTGTAGGCGGCCATCGACACCATGAAGAAGCTGGTCACACCGGTGCCGCGCACCGCGCGGCCGTCGTCACCCAGCTTGCCGAACAGCAGGTAGAAGCCGACGGGCACGGCCAGGGCGAGGATCACGTAGCGCCGGTTGCGCAGCACGCGCAGGATCTCGGTTCGCAGGTAGGTGCGCATCATCGCTCCTCCGGGGCTTCGTTGGTGAGCGTCAGGAAGGCCTGCTCCAGGTCGGCGCCGGTGACCTCGAGGTCGCGGACCTCGACGCCGCTGGCGAACAGGGCGCGGACGGTCGCGTCGGCGTCGGCGGACTCCAGCAGCACCGAGTCGCCGTGCCGCTCGAGGCCGCGCACACCGGGCAGGCTGCGGAGCAGGCCGTCGTGGGCGCCGGCGACGGTGGCCCTGACGCGGCGGGTGCCGGCGTGGGCCTTGATCGCGGTGGCCGGCCCGTCGGCGGCCACCCGGCCGCCGACCAGGACCACGACGCGGTCGGCGTGGTCGTCGGCCTCCTCCAGGTAGTGGGTGGCGAACAGCACGGTCGCACCGCGGTCGGCGAGCTGGCGCGCGCCGCGCCAGAACGCCTGGCGGGCCTGCACGTCCATGCCGACCGTCGGCTCGTCGAGGAAGAGCAGCTCCGGAGCGCCGGCGATCGCCAGGGCGTAGCGCACCCGCTGCGCCTGGCCGCCGGACAGCCGCTCCACCCTGCGGCCGGCGATCGCCGTAAGGCCGGCCAGGTCGAGGATCTCGTCGAGCGGTCCCGGCGCCGGGTACAGGTCGTGCACGAGCCTGACCAGCTCGGCCACGGTCGCGCCCTCCGGCAGGTTGCCGTGCTGCAGCATGGCGCCGACCCGCCCGGCGGCGGTGGCCTCGTGCGGGCTGCCGCCGAACAGCTCCGCCCGGCCGGCGTCCGGGCGCAGCAGGCCGAGCATCACGCCGACGGTGGTGGTCTTGCCGGCCCCGTTCGGGCCGAGCAGGGCGACCGTCTCGCCCCTGCGGATCTGGAAGCTCGCGCCGTCCAGCGCGGTCACCTCGCCGTAGCGCTTGACCACCCCGTCGACCCGAACGGCCACGTCGCTGGCCATGCCCATCCCCCGTTCCGGTTCGGTCCCCAGGGCGGTCCGCGACCGCGGACCGCCCACCGACCGGGTCAGCGTAGGAACGGGCAGGGAGGCTGGCCGTGCCCGGTGTCACGACTTGACCATGAGGTCTGTCATGGTCGCCCTACGGAAACGGGGGGG
>DASUZB010000294.1:0-12008 GCA_036377075.1 Actinomycetes bacterium
TGGTGGGCCCGGCGCCCTGGTGCGGGGCTGGTCGCGGCGGGTCGCCGCCCTCGGCGCCCTCGGCCTGGTCCTCACCATGGCCGAGGGCGGCGCCAACGACTGGGCCGCCGTCTACCTGCACGACGTGCTCGGCACCAGCGCCGGGATGGCCGCGGCGGGGGTGGCGACCTTCATGGCGGCGATGACCGTGGGACGGCTCTCGGGGGACCGCCTCGCCGGCCGCTTCGGTCCGGCCGCGGCCTTCCGGGCGGGCACGGCCGTCGCCGGCCTCGGCTTCGCCGCGGCGCTCCTGGCCGACCGCCCCGCGGCCGGCCTCGCCGGGCTCGGCCTGCTCGGCGCCGGCCTCTCCTTCACCCTGCCGCTGGTCCTCAGCGCCGCCGGGCGCCTGCCGGGCGGGTCGGCCGCCGCCATGGTGGCGCGCGCCTCGACCCTCAGCTACCTGGGCGCGTTCGTCGGCCCCGCGCTGATCGGCGGCCTGGCCGGCGCCGTCGGCCTGGCGGCCGCGCTGTCGCTGCCGGCCCTCCTGGTGGCCGCGACCGCGCTCGAGGCGGCGGCGGTCGCGCCGGCGCGGGGTCCGGGGGCTCGAGAGCGAGGCCCCAGCCCAAGCGGCGGGCGACCACGCAGGGCCGAGCGGTAGCCCCCGGTGAAAGCCCGCGTTGACGCGGAGGGGCGCCCGGCACCACGGAATGGAGCGGGAGCCGGCCTCCCCCGAGAGCCCGCTCTACCTGCTCCATCCCGAAGCGCCGGGCGCCCCTCTCCCCCACCTGGGGTCGTGGGTCCGCCACGGCGCGACGGCGTCACCCGGCGGAGATCGCCTCCAGCACGGCGCCGCTCGGCGCCTCGGCGACGTTCCGGGCGATGTCGGCCAGGGAGACGATGCCGACCAGGTCGTGCCCGTCGATCACCGGCAGGCGGCGCACCTGGTGCTGCGCCATCGTGGTCAGCGTCTCCGAGAGCGAATCGTCCGCCCCGATGGTCACCGGCTTGCCCTGGGCGAGCTCGCCGGCCTTGGTGGTGGCCGGGTCCTTACCCTGGGCGATCGCCTTCACCACGATGTCGCGGTCGGTCAGCATCCCCTTGAGGCGCTCGTCCTCGCCGCAGATCGGCATCGATCCGACGCCGAGCCGCGCGAGCTTCTTCGCCGCCTCCAGCAGGGTCTCGTTCTCACCGATGCACTGCGGGTCGAGGGTCATGACGTCACGGGCAACGTTCGCCATGACGTGCTCCCTCCCTTCCGTTGGATCGCTCGTCCATCGTTCGTGTTCCGGCTAGCACCCGGGCGCGGACCGAAACTGGGACCGTGGGGCCCGCGGCGCTGCGGGCCCCACGGGGTCGCGGGTCGCGGTCAGGCCCTGGCGGTCGCCGTCGCCTGCTCGGGGTGCACGCCCTCGGCCAGCTCCTCGACCAGCTTGGCGCAGAACGCCGGCAGGTCGTCGGGCTTGCGGCTGGTCACCAGGCCGCGGTCGACGTGGACCTGCTCGTCGACCCAGGTGCCACCGGCGTTCTCGATGTCGGTGCGCAGGCTCGGCCAGGAGGTCAGCGTCCGGCCCTTGACCACGCCGGCCTCGACCAGCGTCCAGGGGCCGTGGCAGATGGCCGCGACCGGCTTGCCGGCCTCGAAGAACGCCCTGGCGAACGCGACCGCTTCCGGGTCGGTGCGCAGGATGTCCGGGTTGGCGACGCCGCCCGGCAGCACCAGGCCGTCGTAGTCGCCGGGGTCGGCGTCACGCACGGCCAGGTCGGCCTCGAAGGTGTCGCCCTTGTCGAGGTGGTTGAAGCCCTGGATGGTGCCCGGCTTCAGCGAGACCAGGTGCGCCTCGGCCTCGGCCGCCTCGACCGCCTTGCGTGGCTCGAGGTACTCGATCTGCTCCACGCCGTCGGTGAGCAGGAACGCGACCCGCTTGCCCTGCAGCTTCGCAGCCATACGTCAGTCCTCCCGTGGATGTCGGAGTCAGGGTCGGAACGGTGGTTCCGGGCCCCGGGTCTCTCGGCGGCGGGAGGCGTAAACAGGATCGGTCAGAGTTGGTTCTGGTCGTTGAACAGCTCGGAGACGCTGGCGTCCTCGAACACCGCGCGGATGGCGTCGGCCAGGATGGCGGCGATCGACAGGACCACGATCTTGTCGAGCCGCTTCTCCTCGGGCAGGGGCAGCGTGTTGGTGATCACGACCTCGTCGATCGGCGCGTTCTTGAGGCGGTCGATCGCCGGGCCGGAGAAGACCCCGTGGGTGGCCGCGGCGGTGACCCGCTCGGCGCCCTGGGCGAGCAGCACCTCGGCGCCCTGCACCACCGTGCCGGCGGTGTCGATCATGTCGTCGACGATCACGCAGTGGCGGCCCTCGACCTCGCCGACCACCTCGCGCATGTGGACCTGGTTGGGCGCCTCGCGGCTGCGGCGCTTGTGCAGGAAGGCGAGCGAGCTGTTGAGCACCGCCGCGAACTTCTCGGCGGTCTTCACCCGCCCGGCGTCGGGGGCCACGATCACCAGCTCGCCGTGGTAGTTCGAGCGGATGTAGTCCGCCAGCGGGGGCAGGGCGGTGAGGTGGTCGACCGGGCCGTCGAAGAAGCCCTGGATCTGCCCGGAGTGCAGGTCCATGGTGATGATCCGGTTGGCCCCGGCGGCCTGGAACAGGTCGGCGGTCAGGCGCGCGGTGATCGGCTCGCGGGAGCGTCCCTTGCGGTCCTGGCGGGCGTAGCCGTAGAACGGCACCACCGCGCTGATCCGCTTGGCCGAGGCGCGCTTGAGCGCGTCGATCATGATGAGCTGCTCCATGATGCGCTCGTTGACCGGCTCGGCGTGCGTCTGGATGACGAACGCGTCGGTGCCCCGGACGCTCTCCTGGAAGCGCGCGTAGATCTCGCCGTTGGCGAAGTCGCGCAGGTCGACCGAGCCGCATTCGATGCCGAGGTTGGTGGCCACCTCGTGGGCCAGCGGCCGGTTGGCCCGGCCCGAGAACAGCATCAGGTGCCTGCGGCCGAGGGTCTCGACCATCTTGGGGGTCACGCCCTCACTCACTGCCCGCCTCCCCGGCTCGACGGAGGGTCGATCGGTTTCGCTCGCTCCTCGGCGGCGCGGCGTTGCGCCTGCAGCTTCCGCTGCCGCCGCCGGGCGCCGTACCCCTCGACCGTACGCTGCTCCGCCCGCTCGATGGCGAGCGCGTCGGCCGGCACGTCCTTGGTGATGGTGGAGCCGGCGGCGGTTTGCGCCCCTTGCCCCACTTCCAGCGGGGCCACCAGCATGGTATCCGATCCGATGAAGGCGCCGTCCCCGACGGTGATGCGGTGCTTCGCGATCCCGTCGTAGTTGACGAACACGGTGCCGGCGCCGACGTTCACCCCGGCGCCGATGTCGGCGTCGCCGACGTAGGTCAGGTGCGGCACCTTCGAGCCGGGGCCGACGCGGGACTGCTTCACCTCCACGTACGTGCCGACCTTGCTGCCGGGGGCCAGGTCGGCGCCCGGACGCAGGTAGGCGAACGGGCCCACCAGCGCGCCGGCGCCGACGTGCGCCCGCACGGCGACCGCCTGGGTGACCTGCGCCCCGTCGTCGACGGTGCACTCGGTGAGGCGGACGTTCGGCCCGATGCTGCAGCGGGCGCCGACGCGGGTCCCCGCCTCGAGGAAGGTGAGCGGCGCGATCACCGTGTCCTGCCCCACCTCCACGTCGACGTCCACGTAGGTGGTCGCCGGGTCGACCACGGTCACCCCCGCGATCATCAGCGCCTCTATCACGCGGCGGCGCAGCACCGCGCCGGCCGCGGCCAGCTCGAGGCGGTCGTTGACGCCACGGACCTCGTCCTCGGCGCCGCGGCAGGTGGCGACCCTCCCGCCGGCCGCGATCACCAGCGGCACCAGGTCGGGCAGGTAGCACTCGCCCTGGTCGTTGTCGGCCTCCAGCTTGGCGAGGTCGTCCAGGACGGCGCGCCGGAACACGTACAGGCCGGCGTTGACCTCGTCGATGGCGCGCTGCTCCACGGTGGCGTCGCGGTGCTCGACGACGCCGAGCAGGGTGCCGTCCGCCTCTCGCAGGACCCGCCCGAGGCCGGTCGGGTCGCGCATCTTGCAGGTCAGGAACGTGGTGTCCACGCCGAGCTCGCGGTGGGTGGTCAGCAGCTGCTCCAGCGTCGCCAGCGTGATCAGCGGCACGTCGCCGTAGAGGACCAGCACGTCGCCGTCGGTCGGCAGCGCCGGCAGGGCGGCCGCCACGGCGTCGCCGGTGCCGCGCAGCTCGCGCTGGACGGCGAAGGTGACCGGCCCGAGGCTGAAGCCCTCCACCGCCTCGCGCACCTCGTCGCTGCCGCGCCCGACCACCACGACGGTGTTGTCGGCCCGCAGCCCCGCCGCCGCCGCGAGCACGTGCCACAGCAGCGGCCGGCCAGCGACCTTGTGCAGCGGCTTGGGCGTCGCGGAGTGGAAGCGACTGCCCTCCCCCGCCGCCAGCACCACAACGCTGAGGCTCATTCCTCCCCCTGCCTCTCAGGTCGGCGATCCGCTGGGCGGCGAGGATTCGAACCTCGACCTGACAGCTCCAAAGGCTGCCGTGCTGCCATTACACCACCGCCCACTGCTACCCGTTGGGATCGTATCGGACCCCCATGGCGTCCGCTTCGGGATGATCGCGCCCACGGCTCAGCCGAACGTCACCCCGGGCACCGGGCTGCGGGCGATCTCGACCCGGGCGAAGTGCGGGTGGACCGCACGGGCGACCTTGCCGGCGTGCTCCTCGTCGCGGCACAGGCCGAGCAGGGTGGGACCGCTGCCGCTCATCACCGCGCCGAGCGCGCCGGCCTCGAGCAGCCGCCGCTTGCCGGTCGCCAGGCACGGCAGGAGGTCGAACGCGGCCAGCTCGAGGTCGTTGGCGAGCAGCGCGCCGAGCTGCACCAGGTCGCCCTCTGCCAGGGCGGCGAGCAGCGCGTCCAATGGGCGCCCCTCGAGCGGGCGGGCCAGCCCCAGCTCGTCGAAGCGCCGGTAGACCGAGTCGGTGGCCAGGTGGTTGTCGTCGATGCCGACCACCCACCACAGCGTCCCCTTGACCGGGATCTCGGTCAGGCGGTCGCCGCGGCCGCTCCCCAGGCGGCTGCCGCCGTTGAGGCAGAACGGCACGTCCGCGCCGACCTCGGCCGCCATGGTGAAGAGGTTGACGGCGGGCAGGCGCAGCCCCCAGAGGCGGTCGAGGGCGAGCAGGGCGGCGGCGCCGTCGGCGCTGCCGCCGCCGAGCCCCGACGCCACCGGGATGCCCTTGCGCAGCCGGAAGCGGGCGCCGGGCAGGTCGCGCGAGCGGCGCGCCAGCTCCCTCGCGGCGACCAGGACCAGGTTGCTCTCGTCGGGCGGCAGCGCCTCACCCTCGACCTCGAGCCCGAGGCCCTCGGGGGTGAGCAGCACCTCCATGTCGTCCCACAGCCCGACCGCCTGCATGATCGTGACCACCTCGTGGTAGCCGTCGTCCCGGGTCGGCCCCACCAGCAGCGCGAGGTTGATCTTGGCGGCTGCGCGCACGTTCAGGCGGGTCGGCGCCCCGGTCGGCTGGGACAACAGGCTCCTCCTCCAGCGGCCGTCGACCGCATCGTCGCGCCCAGCGGGCATGGCATGGTAGCGACGCCTCCGTGCCGGTAGCAACAGGCATTCCACGCAAACCGCCTGATTGAACCTGGCAGGAGGCAGCGGCCAGGGATCCCACACTAGCGCCGTCTGGAGGCCGGGTCGACGTGCCGTGCCAGGGCGGCGAAGGCGGGCACGTCGAGGCGCTCGGCGCGCAGGCCGAGGTCGACGCCGGCGGCACGGCCGAGGGCCTCGACCTCGCCGGCGTCGAGGCCGAGGGTGCGCAGGGCGTTGCGCAGGGTCTTGCGGCGCTGCGAGAAGGCGGCATCCACCACCCTGGCGACCTCGGAGTAGCCCACGCCGGCGAGGGCGGGGTGCGGCCGGCGCCGCACGCCGACCAGCACCGAGTCGACGTGCGGCTCGGGGATGAACACGCGGCGGCTCACCGGCGCGAGCACGCGCGCCTCGGCCAGGGCGGCCAGCTTCGCGCTCGGCGCGCCGTAGGCGGGGCTGCCCGGCGGCGCGGCGAGCCGCTCGCCCACCTGCCGCTGCACCATCACGGTCAGCTCGCCGATGGCGGGCACCTCGGCGAGCACGCGCAGCACCAGCGGCGCGGCGATGCCGTAGGGAAGGTTGGCCACCAGCCGGCGCGCCTCGGGGGCGAACGCGCCCAGGTCGGCACGGAGCGCGTCGGCGACCAGCACGGTCACGCTAGGGTCCTCGCCGAGGACCTCGGCGAGGGCGGGGAGGAGGCGTTCGTCGGCCTCGACCGCCGCCACCCGCACGCCGGCGGCGCGCAGCGCCAGGGTCAGGCTGCCGAGCCCCGGGCCGACCTCGAGCACGGTCTCCCCCGCCTCGACCCCGGCCAGGCGCACCACCTTGCGGGCGGTGTTCGGGTCGGCGAGGTAGTTCTGCCCCAGCGAGCGCGACGGGCGCAGCCCGTGCGCCGCCAGCAGGGCGTTGATCCGCGGCGGCGTCAGCAGGCCTGGCGCGCTCATGACCGCTCAGCCGTCCAGCGGCGGCAGCCGGAAGGCGTGGCCGGCGACCGCGCCGGTGACCCTGGCGACCTCCTCGACCGTGACGCCGTGCACCGCCGCGACGGTGGCGGCGGTGACCGCCACCCTGCCGGGCCGGTTCGGCTCGCCCCGGTACGGGTGCGGGGTCAGGAACGGGCTGTCGGTCTCGAGCACCATGCGGTCGAGCGGCACCGCCGCGCACGCCTCGCGCTGGTCCGGCGCGTTGCGGAAGGTGACGGTGCCGGAGAACGAGACCAGCCAGCCGGCCTCGACCACGCGGGCGGCCTGCTCGGCGTCGCCGGTGAAGCAGTGGAACACCACCCGCTCGGGCGGCCCGGTCGCCTCCAGCACGCCGACCACGTCCTCGAAGGCGTCGCGGCAGTGCACCACCAGCGCCTTGTCGAGCTCGCTGGCGAGGCGGACGTGGGCCGCGAAGGCGGCCCGCTGCTCGCCCCGCGGCGAGCGGTCGCGGTAGTAGTCCAGGCCGGTCTCGCCGGCGGCCACCACCTCCTCGCGCTCGAGCAGGCGACGCAGCTCGTCGAGCACGGACGCGCTCACCTGCGAGGCGTCGTGCGGGTGCACGCCGGCGGTGGCCGCCAGCGGCGCCAGCCGGGCGGCGTCGTCGGCCGCCTGGCGGCTCGACGGCAGGTCGATGCCCACGTCGACCAGCCGGGCGACGCCCTCGGAGCGGGCCCGCGCCAGCAGCTCGTCCGCCGACCCGTCCAGCAGGTGGAGGTGGCAGTGGGTGTCGACCAGCACGGTGATGGGCCTTTCGTCGCTCCGCGGTGACCCGCCGAGCATATTCCCCCCGCCTGGACACCAAGTCGGGCGCCGGGCAGGATCGGAAGTCCGCGCAGCAGTCCGGGGAGTGATGGCATTGCCAGACGACACGGCCTTCCTCGACGCCACCGCCCAGGCCGAGCTGGTCCGCGGCGGCCAGGCCAGCCCGCTGGAGCTGGTCGACGCCGCGATCGAGCGCGTCGAGCGGCTCGACGGCACGCTCAACGCGGTGGTCACGCCGCTGTTCGAGCGCGCCCGCGAGGCGGCGGCCGGTGACCTCCCCGACGGGCCCCTCCGCGGGGTGCCGTTCCTGCTCAAGGACCTGGCGACGCTCTCGGCCGGCGAGCCGTACCACGCCGGCGTCAAGGCGGTCCGCCAGGCCGGCTACGTCGCCGACCACGACGCGGAGCTGACCAGGCGCTTCCGCGCCGCCGGGCTGGTCTGGCTCGGCAAGACCAGCACCTCGGAGCTGGGGTTGCTGCCGACGACCGAGGCGGAGGCGTACGGCCCCACCCGCAACCCCTGGGACACCGGCCGCTCCGCCGGCGGCTCCAGCGGCGGCTCGGGGGCGGCCGTCGCCGCCGGCCTGGTGCCACTGGCCAGCGCGTCCGACGGCGGTGGCTCCATCCGCATCCCGGCCAGCGAGAACGGCCTCGTCGGCCTGAAGCCGTCCCGCGGCCGCGTGCCGCTCTGGCCGGACCTGGCCGAGGCCTGGGGCGGGATGGTGTCGAGCCTGGCGGTGTCCCGCTCGGTGCGCGACACCGCGGCGGTGCTCGACGCGGTCGCCGGCCCCTGCCCCGGCGACCTGCACACCCCGCCACGCCCGGCGGGGCCGTACGCGCAGGAGGTCGGTGCCCCGCCGGGAACGCTGCGGGTGGGCGTGCTGACCACCGCGCCCGACGGCGCCACCCAGACCGACCCGGAGTGCGCCGCCGCGGCGGAGGCGGCCGGGCGGCTGCTGCAGTCGCTCGGGCACGTCGTCGAGCAGGCCCACCCATGGGCCATCTTCGACCCGGAGCTGGTCACCGCGTTCCTGCCGTGCTACGGCGCCTGGACCGCCGCGGAGCTCGACTGGTGGGCGAGCGCGCTCGGCCGCCCGCTGACCGCGGACGACGTCGAGGTCTCGACCTGGGCGGTCGCGGAGACGGGCCGGCAGGTGAGCGCCACCCAGTACCTGGAGGGCCTGAGGGCGCTGCACCGCTACTCGGCCGCCGTGCAGTCGTGGTGGGCCGACGGCTGGGACCTGCTGCTCACCCCGACGATCGCCGAGCCGCCGCCGATCCTGGGCCAGTTCGCCTCCCCGCCCGAGCACCCCCTGCAGGCGGTCTTCCGCGCCGCCGCGATGGTCGCCTACACCATCCCCTTCAACATCACCGGCCAGCCGGCGGTCAGCCTGCCGCTGGGCTGGTCGGCCGGCGGCCTGCCGCTCGGCGTCCAGCTGGTGGCCGCCTACGGCCGCGAGGACCTGCTGCTGCGCGTCGCCGCCCAGCTCGAGGAGGCCGCGCCCTGGGCCGACCGCCGCCCCGCGGTCCACGCCTGATCAGGTCAGTTGGGCCGGCCGGCGGCGCGTGCCCGGCGGGCGGCGGCGACCACCATGTCGAAGAAGGTCTTCTTGCCGCGGGTGTAGGAGGCGCGGTCGTCGCGGAAGCGGGCGGCGAGGCCGCGCTTGAGCCTGGCGTACTCGTCGGCGGCCTCCGGGTGGGCGCGCAGGTAGTCGCGGAACAGCAGGTGCTCCTCGAACAGGGGGCTGGTGCGCTCCACCATGTGGACGTGGTGGGTGTGGGGCGAGCCCTTGTAGAAGTAGCGCTGGTCGGGCACGTCGGTCTCGACCTCGGGCGCGTAGCTGTACCCGAGGCCGATCAGGGCGGCGACCGCCTGCCCCGAGCGCTCGATGTCGTCGACCCCGACGAGGATGTCGATCACCGGCTTGGCCGGCAGCCCCGGCACCGCGGTGGAGCCGATGTGCTCGATCACGGCGTCGCCGTCGCCGAGCGCGGCGGCGATGCGCTCGCGCTCCTCGACGAAGCGGCGTGGCCAGGCCGGGTCGTACTCGGCCACCTCGACCGGCTGGGCCGCCTGGGTCACGATCGGCCCGCCGCCCGCTGCCCGGCAGTCCCGCCGGCGGGACGGCCCTCCTGGTCCAGCCGCGGGAACAGCCCGCCGAGCCGCTCCACCCGCGCCCCCGCCGGCAGCCCGCCCCAGCGCAGCGCCTCGGGCAGCCTGGCGTCGCGCAGCTCGCCCGGCGCCCCGAGCGCCGCCCAGATGCGCGGCGCCGCCTTGGTCAGCCACGGCGCGGCGAGCAGGGCGATGATGCGCAGCGCCTCGGCGGCGGTGTAGAGCACCGTGTCGAGCGCGCCGTCGTCGCCGGCCTTGGCCAGGTCCCACGGCTTGCGCTCGGACAGGTAGCCGTTGGCGCTGGCGACCAGGCGCCAGATGGCGGCGAGGCCGCGCTCGAAGGCGAGCTCGCCGTCGATGGCGGCCTTGGCGTCGGCGTAGGCGCCCTCGGCCGCCTGCCGCACCGCTTCCTCGGCCGGGCCGGGCTCGCCGGCGGCGGGCAGCGCCCCGTCCCGGTAGCGCTCCACCATGGCGGTCACCCGGCTGGCCAGGTTGCCCAGGCCGTTGGCCAGGTCGGCGTTGTAGCGCTCGACCATCGCCTCCCAGGAGAAGTTGCCGTCCTGGCCGAAGGCGACCTCGCGCTGGAAGAAGTAGCGGAAGGCGTCCGAGCCGAACGGCCGCACCAGGTCCTCCGGGGCGATCCCGGTGAGCTTGGTCTTGCTCATCTTCTCCCCGCCCACCAGCAGCCAGCCGTGCGCCTGTACCGTCCGCGGCACCGGCAGGCCGGCGGCCATCAGGATGGCCGGCCAGATGACCGCGTGGAAGCGGACGATGTCCTTGCCGACGAAGTGGTAGTCGGCCGGCCAGACGCGCTCGAAGCGCTCCATGTCGGCGTCCCAGCCCGCGGCGGTGGTGTAGTTCTGCAGGGCGTCGATCCACACGTAGATGACGTGCGAGGGGTCCCAGGGGACGGGGACGCCCCACTCGAAGCTGGAGCGCGAGATCGACAGGTCCTGCAACCCCTGCTCGACGAAGGAGCGGACCTCGTGGAGCCGCGCCTCGGGGCGCACGAACTCCGGGTGGTCCCGGTACAGCTCGAGCAACTGGTCGGCGTACTTGGAGAGGCGGAAGAAGTAGTTCTCCTCGCGCACCATGTCCACCGGGATCCCGTGGATCGGGCACTTGCCGTCGACCAGCTCCTCGGCGGTGTAGAACTGCTCGCAGGCGACGCAGTAGAGGCCCTCGTAGGCGTCGAGGTAGACGTCGCCCTTCTCGTAGAGCCGCTGCCAGAGGTGCTGCACCGGCACCTCGTGGCGCTTCTCGGTGGTGCGGATGAAGTCGTCGTAGCCGATGTCCAGGCTTGCCCAGGCCGCCTTCCAGCGCTCCACGATCTGGTCGGTCCATGCCTTGGGCGCCAGGCCCTTGGCCTCGGCCGCGCGGGCGACCTTCTGGCCGTGCTCGTCGGTCCCGGTGAGGAAGAAGACCCGCTCGCCGTGGGCTCGCCGCCAACGGGCGAGCACGTCGGCGGCCACGGTGGTGTAGGCGTGCCCGATGTGCGGCTCGTCGTTGATGTAGTAGATCGGCGTGGTGATGTAGGTGGTGTCCTTCACGGCAGCGTCACGGCCCCCAGGGTGGTGTCAAGGCTCTGGAGGCTAGCCAATCAGGGCAATGAGCGTCCACCACGTGCATCCCCTCGCTCCTCTCGAAGCTGGCGAGCCCGTCAGCCGTCCTCGGCCCGGGTGCGGGCGTCGAGCACCGCCTGGTACACCGCCCGCCGCGGCGCGCCGCTGGCGCGGGCGACCGTGCCGACCGCGTCGCGGGTGCTGGCGCCGTCGGCGACCAGGCGGGCGACCTCGGCGGCGAGCTCGGCGGCGTCGCGGGCGGCCGGCTCGGGGGCGCCGGCGACCACCACGGTGAGCTCGCCCCTCGGACCCTGGGCGGCGAGGCGCTCGCGCAGCTCGGTCACGGTGCCGCGCAGGACCTGCTCGTGGAGCTTGGTCAGCTCGCGGGTGACCGCGGCCGGCCGCTGCGGCCCGAACGCGGCGGCCATCGCGGCCAGGGTCGCGAGCACCCGGTGGGGCGCCTCGAAGAAGACCATCGTGCGCGGCTCCCCGGCCAGCTCGGCCAGGCGCCGCTCGCGCGGCCCCGCCTTGCGGGGCAGGAAGCCCTCGAAGCAGAAGCGGTCGGTCGGCAGGCCGCTGAGCACCAGGGCGGCCAGCACGGCGCTCGGGCCGGGCACCACCTCGACCGGCAGGCCGCGGGCCACGCACGCCTGGATCAGGTCGTGGCCGGGGTCGGAGATGCCCGGCATGCCGGCGTCGCTGATCAGCGCGACCCGCCGGCCGGCCGCGACCTCCTCCACCAGCGCGGCGGCGCGGGCGTGCTCGTTGCCCTCGTGGTAGCTGACCGTGCGGGCACGCACGCCGAGGTGGTTGAGCAGCTTGGCCGCCTCCCTGGTGTCCTCGCAGGCCACCACGTCCGCCTCGGCCAGGGCGCTGGCCAGCCGCGGCGGCGCGTCCCCGAGGTTGCCGATCGGGGTGCCACAGACCACCAGCCGCCCGCCGGCCTCCTGCCGCTCCCGCCCGCTCATGCCCCTAGCTTGGCACTACTGCGGGGGGGG
>DASUZB010000295.1:0-12762 GCA_036377075.1 Actinomycetes bacterium
GGTGCAGCACCAGCGAGCGGTTGAAGACCATGTGCGGGGCGACCGCGGTGAGCAGCAGCGCGTCCAGGCGCGGCGAGACGATCGGCCCGCCCGCCGAGAAGCTGTAGGCGGTCGAGCCGGTCGGCGAGGCCACGATCAGCCCGTCGGCGGCGTAGCGCGCCAGCAGGCGCCCCTCGACGTGCACGGCGACGCTGGCGAGCCGTTCCCTGGCCGCCTTCTCGAGCACCAGGTCGTTGGCTGCCAGCTCCTCGCCGACGCTGCGGCCGTCGACGGTCGTGCGCACCTGCAGGGTGGTGCGCCGTTCCACGTGGTAGCGGCCCTCCCAGACCGCCTCGAGCGCCGCCGCCAGCCCGTCGGCCTCGACCTCGGTGAGGAAGCCGAGCCGCCCCAGGTTGACCCCGAGCACCGGCACCTGCGCGCGCAGGGCGAGCCCGAGCGCGCGCAGCAGGGTGCCGTCGCCGCCGAGCGCGACCACCAGGTCGAGCCCGCGCGGGAACTCCTCCCGCCCGGCGCTGCGCACCTCACTGCCGAGGCAGCCGCGCTCCTCCTCGAGGGTGCAGAGCTCCACGCCGTGGTCGGTCGACCAGCGCACCAGCTCCTTGCCGACGGTCAGGGCGGCCGGGCGGCCGGGGTGGACGACCGCGCCCATCCGGCGCAGCACCGGGGTCACCGGGCCGCTCCCGGCAGGGCCGCGCCCTCGGCCACCGCCGCGGCCAGCGCGGCCTCGTCGAGGACCCCGGCGCCGGCGCGAAGGTGCAGGAAGAACTCGACGTTGCCGGCCGGCCCCGGCAGCGGCGAGGGGCACAGCCCGGCCACCCCGAGCCCCTGGGCCACGGCCGCCGCGGCCACCGAGCGGACGGCGGCGGCCCGCGCGGCCGGGTCGCGCACCACCCCGCCCCGGCTCACCGCCGCCCTGCCAGCCTCGAACTGGGGCTTGACCAGCACGACGAGGTCGGCGCCCTGCGCCGCCACGGCGGCGAGCGCGGGCACCACCGTGGCCAGCGAGATGAAGGAGAGGTCCGCGACGACCAGGTCGACCGCGGCGCCCACGGCCTCGCGGTCGAGCGTGCGCGCGTTGGTGCGGTCCAGCACCCGCACCCTGGGGTCGTTGCGCAGCCGCAGGTCGAGCAGCCCGTAGCCGACGTCGACCGCGACCACCTCGGCGGCGCCGCGGCGCAGCAGCACGTCGGTGAAGCCGCCGGTCGACGCGCCGGCGTCGAGGCAGCGCCGTCCCGCCACCTCGACGCCGAGGCGCTCGAGCGCCGGGGCCAGCTTCTCGCCGCCGCGGCTGGCCCAGCGCCGCGGCGGGCCGGTCAGCACCAGCGCGTCGCTTGGCGCGACCAGGGTCGACGGCTTGGACGCGACCGCGCCGCCGACCAGGACGCGCCCGGCGGCGACCGCCGCGCCGGCCGCCTCACGGCTCGGCGCCAGCCCGCGTCGCACCAGCTCGCGGTCGAGGCGCACCCGGGTCGCCATCGGCCCGCTACAGCTCCTCGAGGCTGCGCAGCTCCGCCACGATCGTGGCGCTGAGCGCCTCGAACGCCTCCGGATGGGCGGCGAGCTCGGCCTCGTCGAGCCCGGCCAGCGCCTCGCGGACCTGCTCGCCCAGGTCCGCTCCACGCTCGCGCCCGGCGGCCGCCGCGTCGTGGCGGGCCGGCTCCGCGGCCTGGCCGGCCTGGCCGGCCTGGCCGGGCACGACCGGTGCGGGGTCGCCGCTCACCGGCACCTCCCTGGGGACGGACGGCACTGTGGGCGCGGACGGGCCGCGCCAGAGGGGCAGCTCACCCGTCGAGTATACGGAGACCGCCCCGCAGGCAGGTCGACTCCTGGCGTGGCGACGGCTCGCTGCCCGTGGTGGCAGCGCCGGGCACGCGGCCGCTCAGGAGTTGCCGCTGCCGCCGCCGTCGGACGCGCCGGACGAGCGGCGCGAGCGTCTGGCGGCCCCACCACGGGTGCCCGTGGCCGACGAGCGGGTGCTGGTGCCCGAGGTCCGGGTGCTGGCCCTGGTGGTCTTGGCGCTGGCCGGGCTCACCTTCTCCTTGCCGGCGGCACCGCCGCGGGCGCGGGCGCTCGAGCCGCGCCCGGCCGAGGCGGGCCGGGCGCGGCCGCTCGCCGGCTTGGCCTCGGCGCGCTCGAGCTCCTGCTCCAGCGCGCGGACGCGCTGCTGCAGGCGGGCGACCTCGTCGCGGGTGGCGATCCCCATCACGCCGAGCTGGCGCTTGACCTCGCGCTGCACCAGCCGGCTGATCGCCTCGCGGTTCTTCTGGGTGCGCCGCACGAGGTCCTCGGCGAACCGGCTGACCTGGGCCGACTGCAGCTCTCCCTGGCGGGCGAGCCGGCCACCGAGCCGCTCGGCCTGCGCGCGGGTCAGCTCGCTCAGGCTCGCCAACGCCTGCATGTACTGCTCCCTGGCGCTCGGCACGAGGCCACCTCCGTCACGACGGTGCAGCAGGACGAATACGCTGGCGGATTGTTGCAGCAGCAGCTCGAACCGGTCAATGCGGCGCGGCTCTCGGTCGACCCGTTGTGGTACAACGCCCCCAACCCGACCAGGCACGGGTGCGGCACCGTGCGAGGAGGCGACGTGGCGAGCAAGACCGAGGTCGAGAAGCAGCTTCAGGTCCTGCTCGGCCGCCTGGCCGAGAACCGCGACAGCGTGCGCGGCGCCATCCCGGAGCGCAAGGTGCTGCGCTGCCGCGTCACCGACCTCGGCACGGACTGGCACTCGGTGATCGAGGGGGGGCACGTGTCCCCCCCGAGCGAGACCCCACCCGACGACGGTCGCGTCGACATCACCCTGCGCATCGCCTCCGACGACCTGGTCGACCTGATCGAGGGGAGACTTTCGTTCCTGTCCGCCTTCACCTCGGGCAAGGTCAAGGTCGACGCGAGCATCGTCGACCTGCTGCGCCTGCGCGCCCTGCTGTAGCGAGCCAGCGCGATCGCGAGGAGCGGCCGCATGATCAGCCTCATCCCCATCCACGACGACAACCCCACCCGCCGGACCGCGGTCGTCACCTACACGCTGATCGCCGTCAACTTCGTGGTCTTCCTGCTGGAGCCCGCCTCGCGCGAGCTCTTCGGCCAGGCCAGCGGCGCGGCCGCCCAGTGCCAGCAGCTCGCCTTCTTCTACAAGTGGGCCGCGATCCCCCGGGAGCTGATCACCAACCACCAGCTGGCCCTGACCGCCGGCCCGCCGGCCGACGCCACGCACTGCACCGCCGTGCCGCCCGACTACGACAAGATCCCGTTCCTGTCGGTGCTCACCGCCATGTTCCTGCACGGCGGCTGGCTGCACATCCTCGGCAACATGCTGTTCCTGTGGGTCTTCGGCAACAACGTCGAGGACCGCCTCGGCCGCGTCCGCTACCTGCTCTTCTACCTGGTCTGCGGCTACGTGGCGGCCTACGGCTTCGCCCTCACCCAGCCGGACAGCCGCGAGACCCTGGTCGGGGCGTCCGGCGCGATCGCCGGCGTGCTCGGCGCCTACCTGGTCCTGTTCCCCAGGGCGAGGGTCACCAGCCTGATCCCCTTCCTGTTCTTCCTCCCCGCCCAACTCCCCGCGTGGATCGTGCTCGGCTCCTGGTTCGTCCTGCAGTACCTCTACTTCCAGGGCGCGGGCCTCGCCGAGGGCTCCAACGTGGCCTACTTCGCCCACGTCGCCGGGTTCGTCGCCGGCGTGGTGCTGATCATCGTCCTCGGCGGCCTGCACCCCGCCCGGCGCCCACCACCCTCCTGGCCACCCCCCTCCCCACGCTGGGACAGGCCCTGATCGATCCGGGGGGGAGCCCGAAGACAGCTCCCCCCCGGAACCCCCCCATCGGGTTCCTCGGCGGGATCCCTGTTCGGGCTCCGGATGGCTGTGGCGCGATCCGGTAGGCGGTCACCGGAAGGGTTGCCCCCACGGCCGCAGTCGCCCTGCCTGCGGGGCAGTCCTCCGGGTACTGCGGCGGGATCCCTGTTGGGCCCGGGTGGCTGTGGCGGGATCCTGTTGGCCTACGGTGGGATCTTCCGCATCGTGACGCTACGGCCGGGGGTCGTCGGCTGGCGGTAGATCGCGCGTGAGCGTGACGGCCGGGGCCGGTCCTTGGGGCGGAGGGGAGGCGGGCAGCGCGTCGGCGGTCCCCTCGCGGAACCCGAGGCGGGTGAAGAACCCGGCGGCGTCCGCCGGGGCGTGCACGCCGAGGCGGCGCACGCCGCCGCGGAGGCGCAGGGCGACCTGCAGCAGCAGTCGGGTGCCGAGCAGGCGCCCGCGCCACTCCGGAGCCACCACCAGCGCGCGCAGCAGGGCCTGCTCGCCGTGCCTGGTCCAGGAGGCGGCGCCGACCACCTCCTCACCGTCGACCGCCACCAGGGTGGAGCGCAGCCGGTCGGGCGCCGGGCGGCCCGGCAGCCCGATGCCGTCGAGCAGGGCCGCCACCGCCTCGGCGTCGTCGCGACCGGCCCCACGCAGCAGCGGGCCGGGCGGGTCGAACAGCCCGCCGAGGCCGCCCAGGAGGTGGTCGGGCGCCGCCGGCAGGTCGAGCAGCTGGGCCGGCGTCGTCGCCCCGGTGAGCACCAGCGCGGTGTCCCAGCCGAGCCGCGCCGCGCCCACCAGGTCGGTGTCGCTGCGGTCCCCGACCATCAGCAGCGGGCCGCCGCCGAGCGCGGCCGCCGCGGTCTCGAACAGGGCCGGCTCCGGCTTGCCCGCCACCCGCGGCCGGACCCCGGTGGCGGTCCGCAGCAGCGCCAGCACCGACCCGTTGCCCGGGACCTGGCCGTCCGGGGTCGGCATGGTCGCGTCCGGGTTGCTGCCGACGAACTCGGCGCCCGCGCGGATGGCCAGGCACGCCGCTGCCAAGCGGCCGTAGGTCAGCTCCGGGTCGATGCCGACCGCCACCAGGTCGGCCTCGCGCCAGTCGTCCGGCTCGAGCAGCCGGGCTCCCGCCGCCTGCAGGGCCGTGCGCAGCCCCGGCCCGCCGACCACCAGCGCACGGGTGTCCTCCAGGGACCCCCCGAGGAGGCGGACGGTGGCCTGCGCCGAGGTGAACACCTCCTCCACCGACGCCTTGACGCCGAGCGCCAGCAGCTTCTCGGCCACCACCTCGGGCAGCCGGTAGGAATTGTTGGTCACGAAGCCGACGCCCACGCCCAGCCCGCGCACGCCCGCCAGCGCCTCGGCGACCCCGGCGATCACCTGCTCCCCCAGGTACACCACGCCGTCGAGGTCGAGCACCACCGCCCGGTAGCGCCCGGCCAGCGGCCCCCGCGCCGCCACGGCCGGGTCGGGGTCCTCGGGGCCGGGTGGCTGCGCGTCAGCCACGGGAGTCCCGTGCGCCGGGTTCCGGGGGCGACCGGTCGGCGGTGACGCGGGCCAGCGCCTCCTGGTAGGCGGCGACGCCGGGACGCATCGCCAGGGCGAGTCGCAGGTGCCCGGCGGCGAGCGTGCGCTCACCGACGCGGGCCAGGCAGAGGGCGAGGCCGAAGTGGGCGTAGTCGTTGGTCGGGTCGTTCTCGAGGACGTCGGCGAACTGCGTCCGCGCGTCCGCGGGGCGGCCGGACCGGTAGTAGGCACGGCCGAGCGCCTCGCTCACCGACCCCTTGCCCGGGAGCAGCCGCTGCGCCCGCTCCAGGACGGTGGCGGCCTGGTGGGCGTGGTCCGCCGCGAGCAGCTCGGTGCCCCGGCGGAACAGCTCGTAGGGGTCGGACTCCATGGCGGCACCTCCTGACCCGTGGTCGGTGGCCCGGGCAGTCCCACCCAGGCAGGGACGAACCCGCCGTAAGGGACGAACGAGCGCTGCGGACGGCCTGGCCTTCCCTGTCCACCAGCCGGTTGGCGGCGGGCAGGCCGAGCTTGCTACAACGAGACCCATGACCACCGATCTCGCCTTGGCGCTCCCATGGTAGTCGCCGCCCCGTTCCGGGGGCTCCGCTTCGACCCCGACGTGGTCGGCGACCCCGGAGCCGTCACCGCCCCTCCCTACGACGTCATCAGCCCGGCGGCCCGCGACGCCTACGAGGCGCAGAGCCCCTACAACATGGTCCGCCTGATCCTCGCGCGCGGCGAGGGAAGGGGTCCCGGCCGCTACCGCCCCGTCGCCGAGCTGATGTCCGCCTGGCACGACCAGGGCGCCCTGGTGCTCGACCCGCTGCCGGCGCTGTACCTCTACGAGGAGGCCTACGAGCTGCGCGGCCAGTCCCGCGTGCAGCGCGGCGTGCTCGCCAGCGTCGCCCTGGACGACACCGCCACCTCGGTCCTGCCGCACGAGCGCACCATGGCCGGTCCGGTCAGCGACCGGCTCGACCTGCTCCAGGCGACCAGGGCGAACCTGTCACCGGTGTTCGGCGTGTACGCGGGCGGCGGGCGGACCGCCGCGGTGGTCGACGACCTCACCGCCACGCCGCCGGCCGTCGACTGCGTCGACGACGCCGGCGTGCGGCACCGGCTCTGGCCGGTCACCGACCAGGAGCGCATCGCCGCCTGGTGCGGCCTGCTGGCCGACCGGCGCGTGCTCATCGCCGACGGCCACCACCGCTACCGCACCTCGCTGGCCTACCGGGACGCGATGCGTGCTGCCGGGCCGGGTCCCTGGGACGAGGTGCTGATGTTCCTGGTCGACGCGGACCTGCACGGGCCGTCGATCCAGCCGATCCACCGCCTGCTGGTCGGCCTGACCGCCCACGCCATGCTCGACGCCGTCGCCGAGGACTTCGAGGCGCGACCCGCCGGGAGCCTGGCCGAGCTGGAGGCTGCCCTGGCCGGCCTGCCGGCCGAGGTCACCGGCTTCGGCCTGGTCGGCGGCGGTGGGAGCTGGCTGCTGGTCGCCGGCGACCAGGCCGCCCTGGAGGCGGAGGTGGGCACCGGCCGGCACCCGCTCGACGCCGAGGTCCTGCACGGCCCGGTGCTGGCCAAGCGCCTCGGCGTGACCGACTTCGAGGGTCAGGTCCGCTACGAGAACGACCTCGCCGAGGCGGTCGCGCAGCTCGAGCGGGGCGCCGCCGCCTCCATGGTGGTCCTGCGCCCGACCCCGTTCGAGCAGGTCGTCGCGGTCGCCCAGAACGGCGGCACGCTGCCGCAGAAGACCACCTACTTCTACCCGAAGCCGCGCGACGGCCTGGTCATCCGCCCGCTCGACCCGGAGGCCTTCGCCCAGTGAGCGTGCTCGACGCCCTGCCCGACGGCGTGACCGGGATCGACACCCACATGGGGGGCGTGTCCGAGATCACCGCCGGCTACCTGGTGCGCGGCGAGCGGCCCGCCCTGATCGAGACCGGGCCGTCGAAGGCGGCAGGGGGGGTCGCGGACGGCGTGGCCAGGGCCGGCCTCGCGCCCGGCGACCTGGCCTGGATCGTGGTCACGCACGTCCACCTCGACCACGCCGGCGGCGTCGGCGACCTGGTGCGGACCTTCCCCAACGCCACCGTGGTGGTCCACCCGGCCGGGGCCAGGCACCTGCACGAGCCCGACCGCCTGCTGAGCAGCTCCGCGCGCGTCTACGGCGAGCTCATGGACACCGTCTACGGGGGCCTGACCCCGGTCGAGACCGACCGCCTCGAGGCCGCCGAGGACGGCGAGCGGCTGGACCTCGGCGCCGGCCGCCAGCTGCAGCTCCTGCACGCCCCCGGCCACGCCAAGCACCACATGGCCGTGTTCGACCCCGACCTCGGGGCGCTGTACGCTGGCGACGGCGTCGGCGTCCTCCTGCCTTCGAACAACGTGCTGCGGCCCGCCACGCCGCCGCCGGACTTCGACCGCGACCTCGCCGTCGCCAGCCTGCGCCGCTTCGCCGAGCTCGGACCCGCCCACCTCGTGCTCACCCACTTCGGGCCGATCACGCCGCCCGCCGAGCGGCTCGCCGAGGCCGAGGAAAAGCTGCTGCGCTGGTGCGAGACGGCGGAGCAGGCCGCCAGCCGGCACGGTCCCGAGCTCGACCACGTCGAGGCCGCGCTGCGCGAGCGCTTCGAGGCGGAAGAGGGTCACCAGGAGTCCAGCGACCCCGAGCGCTACCGCCTGCTGAACAGCTACGCCTCCAACGCCGCCGGCCTGACCCGCTGGCTCCGCCTCCGCCAGCGGTCCTCCCAGGCGTAGCCCTCGCGAGGGCCACCCGCCTGGCTAGCGTGGCGGCGCCCAGCGACCCAGGACCTACCCGGCGGGGAGCCGTTCCAGGCGGTCGGCGGCGTCGTAGAAGGAGGGGTCCGCCTCGACCAGGCGGCTGAACGCCTTGCGGGCGCCGGCGGTGTCGCCCGCCTGCTCGGCGAGGGTGCCCTCGGCGTAGGCGAGGCGCAGGTGGTGGTCGGCCAGCTCCGCCGGCCAGCGGGCGTGCCGCCGCAACAGCGCCACCCCCGCCGCCGGCTGGCCCAGGTCGCCGTAGGCGGAGGCGGCCACGATCAGCAGCTCCGCCGCGGTGTCGGGCTGCATCCTCGCCCGGTCGACGGCCTCGAACAGCTCCAGCGCCCGCTCGGGCCGCCCCAGCGCCCGCTCGACGTCCGCCAGCATGGCGGAGAGCTCCACCCCGCCCGTGAGGCGCTGGGCGGCGGCCAGCTCGGTGCGCGCGGCCCGGAAGTCACCCGCCCGGTAGAGGGCGATACCGAGCACCTCCCGCGTGGCTCCGGAGCGGGGGGCGACCCGCTTGGCAGCGCGCGCCGCACGCACGGCCGTCTCCTCGTCCTCCTTGGAGAGCGCCACGACCGCCGCCGCGAGGACCTGCGCCGCCTCGTCGAGGGCGTGCGGCCGCACCGTCTCGCGCAGCTCCGCGAGCACCTCGCGCGGCAGCACCTCGGCCGGGTCCGGCCCGGCCTCCACCTCGGGAGCGGTCCGCCGCGAACCCGTGCCGGATCCAGTGTCCCGCGGCCGCCCGGCCCCGTCCACCCGTCGGGATGGACCGGAACCCGAGTCCCGCGGCCGCCCGGCCCCGTCCACCCGTCGGGACGGACCGGAGGAACGGCCCTGGCCAGCACCATCCGGCCGGCGAGCCTGACCCGAACGAGCCGGACGTGCGGCCTGACCGGCACGGTCTGACCCGCCCTGACCGGAACGAGTCGGACGTGTGGCTTGACTGGCCCGGCCTGTTCCGGCCTGACCGGAACGAGCCTGACCGGCACGGGGCGACTTCGCCTGACCGGCACGAGGCGGGCGGGCGGCCTGACCGGCACGGTTCGGGCCTCCGTCCTGGCCGGCAGGCTCGGCGCGCGTTCGGCCCCCACCGGCCCGATCTGGACGCCGCTGGCCTCCGCGATCCGGACGAACCGCCTTGCCAACCCGGTCCGACCGGCGCGCCTGACCAGCCGCGTCAGCACGTGGGCGACCCTGACCGGCGCCGTTGCCACGGTCTGGACGGCCCTGACCCGCCGCGGTGGGGCGCGCTGCACCCTGGCCGGCCCGATCCCTGCGCGGGGGGCCGTCCTTGCGCGGGCGGCCACGGTGACCGGCCTCGGGGTGACCCCGGCCGGGTTCGGGCCGGCCGCCGCCGCGCCTGCTGTTCCTGGTTGGCTCCACGTGCCCCATCTTGTCGAAACAGCGGGTCACGTGCACACCGCCGTGCACAAGCCCCAGCGGACGCCGCCGCCAGCGCGCAGCGAGCGGCTTCGCCGTGTTGCAGCCTGCCGGTGACGGATTGGAGACGTGGCACGAGTAGGTTCGAGTTGCCTGGGGAAGTCCCGGGTTGGCAGTCACCTGACCCGACGCCGAGGGAGGAGCCGCCGTGGAGCAGGCTCGCATGCCTGGCTGGCCGGTGAGGCGCCTGCCTGGCCGACTGCACTTGTTGGGACGACCATGGCAAACTGGTAATCCCAACATCCGGCGGACCATGGGCTCGTCTGGCGTCCGTCCAGCAGCGAGGTACCTGCCGTCATGAAGCTCCTGAGCGACCTACGGCCACCGTCGCCGCCGCGCCGGCCCGACCTGGGCCGGCTGAAGCGCTCCTGGCGCGCCCTGCGCCGGGTCGACTTCCGCCGTCCCCAGGTGATCGGTGTCGCGCTGGCGGCCGCGCTCGCCCTCGGCGTGACCGCCGCCCTGGTCGGCTACACGGGCGGCTCCGGCGGACCGTCCTCGGTCCTGGGCCACGGCCGCAAGGGCGCCGCGAAGAAGGTCTCGCAGGTCCGCCTCGCCACCAAGCCGGCCGACAAGACCGGTGCCGTCCCGCTGGACGCCCACGTCCGGGTCGACGCGACCAACGGCCACCTCACCAGCGTGCAGGTGACTCCGGCCTCGGGGAAGGCCCTGGCCGGGTCGCTCACCTCCGACGGTGCCACCTGGCGGAGCGCCGGGGCGCTGGCGCCCGGGACCCGCTACCGGGTCACCGTGGTCGCCGCCGACCAGGCGGGCGTCACCGCCCGTCAGGTCAGCTCGTTCACCACCCTGACCCCCAGCCGCGTGCTCGGCACGAGCATCATGCCCCTCGAGGGCCAGACCGTCGGCGTCGGCATGCCGATCGCGGTCTGGTTCAACCAGCCGGTCGCCGACCGCGCCGCCGTGGAGCGTCACCTCAAGGTCGAGACCTCCAGCGGCGTCGAAGGGGCCTGGCGCTGGTTCAACGACCGCGAGATCCACTTCCGTCCCGAGAAGTTCTGGCCCTCCGGTGAGCGCGTCACGATCACCCTCGGCCTGGCCGGCGTCAAGGCCGCCCCAGGCACCTGGGGCGTGGCCAACCGGACGGTCCACTTCCGCATCGGCGACAGCCGCGTCAGCACCGTCAACGCCAACTCCCACACGATGAAGGTGACGGTCAACGACCGGGTGGTGAAGACGATCCCGGTCAGCACCGGCCGGGACAAGTACCCCACCACCAACGGCGTGCACTTCGTCATCTCCAAGCAGCAGGACAAGCTGATGGACTCGGCCACCGTCGGCATCCCGCGCGACAGCCCCGACGGCTACTACGAGCACGTCTACTGGTCGGTGCGCATCTCCAACAGCGGCGAGTTCGTCCACGCCGCCCCCTGGTCGGTCGGCTCACAGGGGCGTGCCAACGTCTCCCACGGCTGCGTCAACCTGTCGACCGAGAACGCCCAGTGGTTCTTCAAGCTCGCCCAACCCGGCGACGTCGTCACCGTGGTCGGCTCCCCCAAGAAGCCCAACTCCTGGACCCTCGGCGTCGCCGACTGGAACATCTCCTGGAGCCGCTGGCTCGCCGGCAGCGCCCTGTAGAGGGGACGGCCTCAGCCGCGTTGACGCCCGGCTGACGGTGCGCGAGAGTCGCCGGCGTGGAGACAGCAACCCAGGCACTGCACCGGCTCACGTCGTACGAGCCTGGCCGCGAGTGGACGCAACCGGTCGACGACCCTCGCGTGTTGCAGGACCTCGAGGTCAACGACCTGGCTCGCTTCCCGTGGTTCATCAAGCGGTACGTGCGGCCGTTGCCCCGCGTGGCGCTCCCTCGCAGCCTGCCGCCCACGACGGCTCCGGCGGTCGCCGTGCTCGCCGGCACCGCGGAGGTCGCCCACCGCGAGCTGGACCTGCCGCACCTCTCGCGGTTGCTGCACCTCTCCGCGGGGGTGGTCCGGACGGCGGAGCGGTCGTACGGCACCTTCCTGTTCCGCGCCGCCGGGTCGGCGGGTGGCCGCTTCCCCCTCGAGCTGTACGTCGCCGTGCCCGACGGCGTGCGGCTGCCCGCGGGCGTGCACTGGTACGACCCGCACGACCACGCCCTCGTGCAGGTCGGGCCGCCGCCGCGTGGGGACGCGCCGGCCGTCGTCGTCACCGGCGTCCCATGGCGCACCGGCTGGCGCTACCGGGAGCGCGGCTACCGGCACGTCTACTGGGACGCAGGCACCATGCTCGCCCAGCTGCTCGCCGCCGCCGCCTCCGCCGGGCTCACCGCATCGCTGCACAGCCGCTTCCCGGACGCGGCGGTCGCCGGGGTCGTCGGCGCGGACGGCGTGCACGAGTGGCCGGTGGCCGTCGTCGCCCTCGGCGACGGCGGGCCCGCGCTCGCCGCGACGGGCGCGGCCGCGACCGGCGAGGTCGACGCCGCACCTGTCGAGTTCCCGCTGGTCACGGCCGCGCAGCGGGCGGGCGAACGCGACCTGCTCGGGCCGCCGTGGGACCGCGGCGCCCCGGTCGACGTGCCCGTCCAAGGGGCTGATCCGGTCGAGGCCGTCGTGCTCGCGCGCGGTTCGCAGCGGCGCATGGACCCTGCGCGCGGCCTTCCAGAGGGCCTGCTGCGGACGTCCCTGCGCGTGGCGCTGCGCGGCGTTGCCCTCCCCCACCGCGTCGTGGTGCACGACGTCGAGGGGCTCGCGCCGGGTGCCTACCACTGGCCCGACCTCTCGGCCCCGGCGCGCCCGGGCGCGATGCGGGACGAGCTGTACCGGGTGTGCCTGGATCAGGGACTCGCCCACGACGCAGCGTTCGTCGTGATCGCCACGACCGAGGTCGGCGCGCTCGACGACCGGGAGTACCGCGAGGCGCAGCTCGCTGCCGGCCTGGTCGAGGGCAGGCTGCACCTGCTCGCCTACTGCCTCGGCGCGGGCGCCTCCGGGATGACGTTCGTCGACAGCGAGGTACCCGCGCTGCTCGGTGAGCCACTCGACGCCCTGCTGTTCACCTGCGTCGGCGTACCGGAGTACACGCCGGCGGCCGGCGGCCTGCCCGGTGCACCGACCGCCGTCCGCATGGTGACGCCCCGCGTCGGCGCGTGAGGCCATGGAACGCCGATCGCCCTGCCGGGTTCGCTACCTGGTCATCGCGGACGCGCTGCCTTCGACCCAGGGCGCCGTCATTCGGTTAGCTTGGCCGGTTGGTGACGTAGTGCGGGAGAGCGTGGTAAGGAGCACGAACGTCCG